>MERK01000161.1 GCA_001770575.1 Betaproteobacteria bacterium RIFCSPLOWO2_12_FULL_64_23 | reverse complement strand
TTGCGCGCAGCGAGGTAGAACTCGAACACCTCGGCCGAAGTCTTCCTCGGCACATAGCCGAACTGCTCCTTCAGCCTGCGGTTGGCGAGCACCGGACGATAGCGCAGGAAGTCCACCTGCTCCGGCCCGTACTGCGTCAGCCCCAGGGGCTTGAGCACGGCGAGCGCCGCCTGCAGCAGCCATGCGGGCAGCGCCACGCAGCGCTTGCCCATGCGTGCGGCGATTTCATGTATGCCGAGCGCGCCGTCGCCGGCCACGTTGTAGACGCCGCCCCGGTCCGAGTACACGGCTTGCAGCATGCAGCCGACCACGTCCTGGTCCCAGATGAACACGAACGGGCTGTCCGATCCGCGGATCGCGATCAGCCGCGGTTTGTCGAACAAATCGGTGATCTGGTTGCGCACCGTCTCGCCGAGGATGGTGCCGATGCGGAACACCACCTGCGCGAGCTGCGGCTGGCACGCGCGGTAGTCGGCGAGCATTTCCTCGACCAGGCGCTTGTGCCAGGAATAGGCGAACTCTTGGTTGCCGCGCACGGGCGCGTCCTCGCTGATCCAGGCCGGATTGTCGGCGTGATAGCCGTAGGCCGCGCCGCTCGAGGATACGATGATCTTGCTTACCCCGGCGGCGATGCAGGCGCGGAGCAGGTTTTCGGTTCCGCGCACGTCGACCGAGTACTCGAATTCGCGCTTGCTGTCCTTGCCCGGCGTGACGATCGATGCCAGGTGCACCACCGTGTCGATCGCATGGCGCTCGAGCATCGCGCTCAGATCGGGCGCGCGGATGTCCGCGGTTTCATAGGCGACGCCCGCCAGGCGCCCGTCGCGCGGCACTTCGCGTACGTCCGTCGCCACGAGCACGGCGGGTTTGCGCGCCGCGTCCGCCGCAAGGGCGGCGATCAACTGGCTGCCGAGATAACCGGCGGCGCCCGTGACCAGTACGCGCGGCGCGCCCACTATCTCCCTTTCGGCTCCTGGTGCATGTCCTTGAAGTGGATCAGGCCCGGCGCCCACATGTGTTTCACCGGATTCACGTCGACGTGGATGACGGCGCAACGGCCGCTGGCGCGGCAGCGTTCCAGCGCCGGCTTGAGTTCCTTCGGGTCGGAAACGCGCTCGCCGTGCGCGCCCATGGCGATCGCCAGCTTGTCGAACTCGATTTCGCCCAGTTCGGTGGCGATGTTTTCCTCGGGCGCCAGCGATTTCATCAGCAGCGTCTTGATCGGACGCAGGGTGAAGGACTGGTTCATCTTGACCATGCCCCAGGCCTTGTCGCACAGCACCAGATAGATGACCGGGAGCTTGTTCCTCACCGCGGTCTCGACTTCCTGCGGATGAAAGCCCATCGCGCCGTCGCCGATGATGCACACCACCTGACGCTCGGGGCAGGCCACCGCCGCCCCCAGCGCCTGCGCCACACCCGCGCCGAGCATGCCGAACTTGAACGTCGACAACAGCGTATTCGGCACGCGCACCTGGTGATAGAAGCTCGCCCAGATGGTGGTGTTGCCGCCATCGGCCACGAGGATCGCATCGTCGGCGAAAAATTCGCGGCACACGCTCGCGACATGCGCCGGGTTCATCGGCGCCGAGCGGTCCGCCAGCGCCTTGTCCCATCCCTCGCGGTCGCGGCGCTTGGTCTCGTTATAACGCGCGATGTTCTTCTGCCGCGCCTCGGTGCGGATTTCGCCCTTCTTCGCTTCCAGCCTCGCGGCAAGCGCGGCAAGAAACAGCCTGGCGTCGCCGAGAATCGCGAGGTCGGCGGGCTTGTTCATGCCGAGCATCTCGCCGTCCGCGTCGACCTGGATCATTTTCTGCTTCGACGGATGGCGCCAGTAGGGCGCCTTGCCCCACCAGTCGGTCTCGCCCAGGCGCGTGCCCAGCGCCAGCACCAGATCGGCGTCGTTGCGCGCCGCGTGATTCAGCTTGACGTGGATCATCGGCAGCGACAATTCGGAAGTCTCAGGCAGCACGCCGCGCGCGGACCAGCTGGTGGTCACCGGCGCACGCAGCAGTTCCGCCACCTGGCGCAGCTCGGCATAGGCAGCCGCATGGATGATGCCGCTGCCGGCGTGAATCAGAGGCTGCTCGGCCGCGATCAGCATGTCGGCCGCGCGCTCAATCAGTTCTACGGAAGGCACGGTCGCGCTGGTCCGGCGGTACTGGTACGGCGCCCAGAACGCCGGGTCTGCTTTCACCTTGGTGTTCATGATGTTCTCCGGCACGTCGATGTGCACCACCCCCGGCCGGCCTTCCCAGGATTTCCGCAGCGCCATGCGCACGAGTTCCGGAATGCGCTCGAACGAGGAAATGACGCAGCTCCATTTCGCCATCTTGCCGATCACGCCGGACTGGTCGAAACACTGGTAGCTGCCGCCGCGGTCTGGATAGGCGATGCCGGGACGGCGGCAGGCCGTGACCACCAGCACGCGGTTTCCCTCGGCCTGCTCCACTGCGATGCCGGGCAGCGCGTTGGCGACCCCGGGCCCGTTCGAGGCCATGCACACGCCGAGCTTGCCGCTCAAGCGCGCATAGGCGCCGGCCATGTGCACGGCGCTGGTCTCATGGCGCGGCGTGATGAGATCGATGCCGTGAGTACGCAGGCTGGCATAGAAACCAAAATAGGTGCCGTCGATAATGCCGAACACTTTGTGCACGCCTTCGGCCCGCAGCATTTTGACGATGACTTCACCACCGCTGATTTCGGACATGCTGTCTCCTGCTTGTCATCCGGTTGGCAATGGTACCTTGGATCCGGCGCGCGATGCCGCGTGGCGCGAGCCCGCCCATCCCCGCGGCGAGCGCGAACATCCATCCAGGCTCACAAGAGGTTCCCGACAAATATGGCAATCGCCCGCCGCGCTCGACGCGCTGCGGTTATCATATGCTCCAAAGCGCCAACAGTTCGTTCGCGCCGAATCACGCTTTTCAGCCAACGTCATGATCGATATCGTCACGCCGGGCACCAATCAAAATCGCGCGCAGCGAAAGTGCAGCCAGAGAAGCCTCGCGCTGCGCAGCGCCACCCGCCTGCTCGCCGCAGCCGCCTTGGCGCTGACGCCGCTCTTCGCATCCGCATTCGACTTGCAAGGCCATCGCGGCGATTTGCTTTTACGCCGCGCCGCTCGCCTGCTCGCCGCAGCCGCCTTGGCGCTGACACCGCTCTTCGCATCCGCATTCGACTTGCAAGGCCATCGCGGCGATTTGCTTTTACGCCGCGCCGCTCGCCTGTTCGCCGCAGCCGCCTTGGCGCTGACACCGCTCTTCGCATCCGCATTCGACTTGCAAGGCCATCGCGGCGCGCGGGGCCTGGCGCCGGAGAACACGCTGCCCGCCTTTGCCGCCGCACTTTCCCTCGGCGTCAGCACGCTGGAACTCGACACGGCGATCACCAAGGACGGCGTGGTGGTGGTGAGCCACGACGCGCGCCTCAATCCGGACATCACCCGCGGCACCGACGGCCGCTGGCTCAACGCGTCCACGCGCGCCGTGCGCGAGCTGACGCTGGACGACCTCGGACACTTCGATGTCGGCCGCATCAAGCCCGGCAGCGATTACAGCCGCCGTTTCCCCGATCAGAAGCGCATGGATAAAGTGTATATGCCGACGCTGGCTCAAGTATTCCAGCTCGCGCGCCGCGCCGGCAACAGCGAAGTGCGCTTCAACATCGAGATCAAGACCTCTCCGGAAAAACCGGGGGACACGCTCGCGCCTGAGGATTTCGTCAGGGGGCTGCTGGCGCTGATAGAGCGCGAAGGCATGACTTCGCGCGTGATTATTCAGTCCTTCGACTGGCGCGCGCTCAAGTCGATGCAAGAGCTGGCGCCGAAAATTCCGACCAGCTACCTCAGCGCGCAGCAGCGCTTTCTGGACAACATCGCCGCGGGCAAGGCAGAAAGATCGGCCTGGACCGCGGGCATTCAATTCAGCGATCACGGCTCGATTCCGAAAATGGTGAAAGCCGCCGGCGGCGCGATCTGGTCACCCAATTACCCCGAGCTTAGCGCCGAGCTGGTGAAGGAGGCGCACGCGCTCGGCCTCCAGGTGGTCCCGTGGACGGTGAACAAGACGGAGGACATGGCTCGCCTCATCGACTGGGGCGTGGACGGCCTGATTACCGACCGGCCCGACTTCCTGCGCGAGGTGATGGCGGAGAAAAAACTGCCGCTGCCGAAACCGACACCGGTTACGCCCTGAATCCAGGCCGGGCGCGCTTCCTTCGTTTTACTTTCGCCCGCCGCCGGCGCTGCGGCCGAGCATGCGATGAATCTCCGTGTGGTCCGCCGCGCCGCCGAGTTTCGTCTCCGCGTCGGCCCAGGATTTGAGCAGCACTTCGCCCAGCAGCGTGTCTGATCCCAGGCTCTTTGCCAGGTCAGTGGCGATGCTGATGTCCTTTTTCATCAGCCCCAGGCTGAAGCCGGAATTGAATTGCCCCGAAACGATGAACTGCATCAGCTTGTTCTCGGTGCTGTTGTTCTTGCCGGTCGAGGCGTTCAGTACCGCGACGATCTTGTCCGGGGCGATGCCGAAATCGGCACCGACCTTCAGCGCCTCGCACGCCGCGAGTAGGCCCGCCGCCGAGACGTAGTTGTTGAGCGCCTTCATCGCGTGCCCGGATCCCAGCATCCCGGTTTCGACGATCGCCTTGCCCATGGTCAGCAACAGCGGCTTTACCCGCGCGATGACCGCGGGCTCACCGCCGGCCATGATCGCGAGCGATCCGTCGACGGCACGTTTCACCCCGCCCGAGACCGGCGCGTCGATCAAGTCCACGCCCCCTGCGCTGAGCCGCGGCCCGAGTTCGCGCGTCACCGACGGACTGGACGAGCTCATGTCGATTATGACCGCGCCCTTCTTCAGGTGCGCGGCCAACCCGTCCTTCTCGCCGTACAGCACCTTCTTCACCATCGCGCTGTCCGGCAGCATCAGGATCACGACCTCGCATTCGCGTCCGATGTCCGCCAGGCTCGCCGACGCTTTGACGCCGCTCACGGCGCAGATCGCCTCGAGCGCCGACGCCGAGGTGTCATAGACGTGCAACGGATAATCGTGCGCGGCGATCCGCTTCGCCATCGGCAAGCCCATCTTGCCGATGCCGACGAAGCCGACCGCGTATTTGCCCTCGCCCGAGCTCATTTCTTGCTGTCGATCTCGGCGAACACTTCTTTCGCGACGCGCATGGCATCGATCGCGGCGGGCACGCCGCAATAGATCGCGGACTGCAGGAACACTTCGCGGATTTCGATCCGCGTGAGGCCGTTGTTCAGCGCGCCGACCACATGCAGCTTGATTTCGTGCGGGCGGTTCAGCGCGGTCAGCCAGGCGAGGTTGAGGAAGCTGCGCGTCCTGCGGTCCAACTCGGGCCGGGTCCAGACCGCGCCCCAGCAGTATTCCGTCACCAGGTCCTGCATCGGCTTGCTGAATTCATCGGGTGCGCGCACCGCTTTGTCGACGTATTCGGCTCCCAGCACGGCCCTTCTGACTGCCAGTCCTTCGTCGTAGCGTTTCTTGTCCATGGTTTGCTCCTTTGACGGTTGAATGATCGATTCTGTTTCAGCGCCCTGCTTGCTATTGGTGCGCGGCATCCGCACCCAGCAGCGCGGCGCGGAAACGGTTCTTCAGCAGCGAACCGTCCCGCGGCGGCAGCACCAGCGGCAATTTCTCGGCATCCACCTTGACCTGCGCGAACAAGGCGCCCCCGCCCGAATAGATCAGCCGCCTCAGCCGCGATACGCCGGCCTGCGTGTTGACTCTGAGCGTCTGCGCAAAGCCGGCGGCCCTGGCCATGCCGGCGAGGTCGACGCCGTGCGCGGTATGTGTCTCCTGCATGCCGGTCTCGCCGTAGCGCTCGTTGTCGAGCACCACGATGGCGAGGTTGCGCGGCCGCTGCACCGCGATGGTCGCGAGCGCGCCCAGGCCCATCAGCATTTCGCCGTCGCCGGTGAGCACCAGCACCCTTTTCTTCGGCTGCGCCAGCGCTAGGCCGAGACCGAGCATCGCCGCCCCGCCCATCGCGCCCCACAGCGGAAAGTTCAGGTCATGATCGCCCGCGTGGGTGATGTCCCAGGCGGGCGCGCCCAGCCCGCCGACCACCAGCAGATCGCCGCGCTCGGCGAGCAACGCCTTTACGACTTCGCGACGGCGCAATAATTTGCTCATAGCGGCGCGCTCCGGGCGAGTTTCCTGAAGTCCTTGGCGCCCAGCAGCCGCTGGCCGATCAGCAGCGCGACGGGACGAAAGGTGTTGAAGGCGAGGCGCAGCGCACCGGAGGCCATTTCCATCAGGTCCGCGGCGCTGTCGGCGCGTTTGACCATCACCCCCAGCGCCTCCAGTACAGCCCGGGTCGCATTGCCCATGGGGACCTGCGCCGGATTGAATTCGCCGTGGTCGCCGCGCATGGTGACCAGCATCAGCAGCGGAAACTGGCAGGCGAGCGGCAGGCCGAGCATATTGATGCAATTGCCCACGCCGCTGCTTTGCATCAGCAGCACGCCCTTTTCGCCGCCGAGCCAGGCGCCGGCAAGCAGTGCCACGCCCTCTTCCTCGGTGGTCAGCCTGACCACGCGCATGGATTTGTCTTTTTCGCACAATCTGATCAGGCGCGCGTGTCCTGCGTCCGGGACCATCGCCACCTGGCGCACGCCGGCCGCGCTCAGGAGCGCATGCAGTTCATCGGGCCAGGCGGATTCGGCGGTTTTTTCCATGTGGATTCCGTGAACGGGCGGGAGCGTGCAAGTCCGATAATACAATATTACCGCGGCACCCGGCAGGCGCGGATTCCTTCTTCACCATTCTCCAGTGCGGTAAAATCGCGCATGCCTACCGCTGCGCGCGCTCACCGCCATGACTAAGCCTGCCGACGCGGCCGCCGCGCACGTCACCAATTTCATCCGCAACGTCATCGAAGCCGACCTGGCCGCCGGCAGGTACGCGGGTCGCACCTGGGGCGGCGCACCCGGCCTCGCGCCGACGCACGCGGGAGCGAGCAGCGATCCGGCGAAAATCCGCACGCGCTTTCCGCCCGAGCCCAACGGCTACCTGCACTTCGGCCACGCCAAGTCGATCTGCCTCAACTTCGGCCTCGCGCGCGACTACGGCGGCGTCTGCCACATGCGCTTTGACGACACCAATCCGGAGAAGGAAGAGCAGGAGTACGTCGATTCCATACTCGATGCGGTGCGCTGGCTGGGCTACGGCTGGGCTGCCTTCGGCACCGAGCACCTGTACCACGCAAGCGACTACTTCGATGCCATGTACCAGGCGGCGGAATACCTGGTCACTTCGGGCCACGCCTACGTCGACGAACAAAGCGCCGAGGAATTGCGCGCCGCCCGCGGCACGCTGACCGAGCACGGAATCAACAGCCCGTGGCGCGACCGTCCGGCCGCCGACTCGCTCGCGCGCCTGCACGCAATGCGCGCCGGCAAGCACGCCGACGGCAGCATGGTGCTGCGCGCGAAAATCGACATGAGCTCGCCCAACATCAACCTGCGCGACCCGGCGATTTACCGCATCAAGCGGGCCACGCATCACCGCACCGGCGACACCTGGTGCATCTACCCGATGTACACCTACGCCCACCCGATCGAGGACGCGCTGGAGCAGATCACGCATTCCATCTGCACCCTGGAGTTCGAAGACCAGCGTCCGTTCTACGACTGGCTGCTCGCGCGCCTGGCCGAAGGCGGGCTGCTCGCGCGACCCCTGCCGCAGCAGCTCGAATTTGCGCGGCTCAACCTTAGCTATGTGGTGCTGTCCAAACGCAAGCTGATCCAGCTGGTCGAAGAAGGACACGTCGAAGGCTGGGACGATCCGCGCCTGCCGACGCTGGTCGCTGCGCGCCGGCGCGGCTACACGCCCGAGGGCTTTCGCCTGTTCGCCGAGCGCATTGGCGTATCCAAGTCCGACTCCTGGATCGACTACGGCGTGCTCGAGGAGTGCATGCGCGAGCACTTGAACCAAGTCGCGCCGCGGCGCAGCGCCGTGCTCGATCCGCTCAAGCTCATCATCGACAATTATCCGGAAGGTGCGCAGGAGGAATGCCTTGCGCCCAACCATCCGCAGAAACCCGAGCTCGGCAAGCGAGCCCTGCCGTTCTCGCGCGAGTTGTGGATCGAGCGCGAGGATTTCATGGAAACCCCGGCCAAGGGTTATTTCCGGCTCTATCCGGGAAACAAGGTGCGGCTGCGCTACGGCTTCGTGATCGAATGCACCGGCTGCGACAAGGACGCGTCAGGCCGGGTCACCGCGGTGCGTTGCGACTACTATGCCGACAGCAAATCCGGCACACCCGGTTCCGACGCCTACAAGGTCAAAGGCAATATCCACTGGGTCTCGGCCAGGCACGCCTACCAGTGCGAGGTGCGGCTCTACGACCGATTGTTCCGCGTCCCGCACCCGGGTGCGGGCGAGCGGGATTTCCTGCTCGATCTCAACCCCGAGGCAAAGAAGGTCATCAGCGCGCAGCTCGAGCCCGCGCTGAAACACGCTGCGCCGGAGGAACGCTTCCAGTTCGAGCGGCATGGCTACTTCGTCGCCGATTGCATCGACTCGAAACCCGGCGCGCCGGTATTCAACCGCGCGGTGACGCTGAAGGATGCCTGGCAAAAGTGAAGTGACGCAGCAGACACTGCTGACACGTGGGAGACAAACATGAAGGCCGTCGGACTCTACCGCTATCTCCCGATCGACGATGCGGATTCTTTGCTCGATCTGGAACTCGACACGCCCGGCGCGAGCGGACGCGATCTGCTGGTCGAGGTGAAGGCGATATCGGTAAATCCGGTGGACACCAAGCGGCGCGCGCCCAAGGACCTGGTCGAAAAAACGCCAAGGGTGCTCGGCTGGGACGCCGCCGGCGTGATCAAGGCGGTCGGGCCGGAGGTGTCGCTGTTCAAGCCCGGTGATGCGGTGTACTACGCCGGCAGCATAGTGCGGCCGGGCTGCAACAGCGAGTTTCATCTGGTCGATGAGCGCATCGTCGGCAGGAAGCCGGCGAACCTGGGTTTCGCCGAGGCCGCGGCGCTGCCGCTCACCACCATCACCGCCTGGGAAGGCATGTTCGACCGCATGGGCATCTCCAATTCGGGTGCGGATGCCGGCAAGACGCTGCTTGTCATCGCCGGCGCGGGTGGCGTGGGCTCGATCGCGATCCAGCTGGCGAAAAAACTCGCCGGCCTCAGCGTCGTCGCCACCGCTTCGCGGCCGGAATCGGTGGCCTGGGTGCGCGCCCTCGGAGCGGACCAGGTCATCGATCATGCGAAGGACCTGGCGCCACAACTGCAGGCACTGGGCATGAAGGAAGTCGATTACATTTTCTGCCTCAACAACACCGATCGCTGGTTCCCCGCGTTCGCGCCGATCATCAAGCCGCTGGGAAAAATGTGCGCCATCGTGTCGGCGCTGAAACCGGTCGACCTGACCCCGCTGATGGGCAAGAGCGTGAGTCTCGCCTGGGAGTTCATGTTTACCCGTTCCACCTTCCACACGCCGGACATGATCGAGCAGCATAATCTGCTCAACCAGACCGCGGCGCTGATCGAAGCGGGCACGCTGAAAACGACACTCACGACCCATCTCGGAACAATCAACGCGGCCAACCTGAAGCGCGCGCACAAGCTGCTCGAAGGCGGGCACACGCGGGGCAAGATCGTGCTCGAGGGATTTTAAAGCCACCTGGAATCCCGGTCGGCCCGCGCTATGCCGGGGCACGGCTGTGCGCCGCACTCGCGCTTATGACCATCGGCGGGTCGCGTATGTTCGCGATTACCGTCGTGCCGCCGCTCGATCTGGTCCTCCAGCCCCTCTACTTCATGGCGCCCCAAGTTTCGGCCAAGCTGTTCTCGCCGACCACAAATATCTGTGCCGCCTTGTCTTGCTTCAGCCACCCCTCAAACGCCCCCTCCAGTCTTGTCTTGCGGATTTCATCAAGTACCTGCGCCGGTCTCATCTCGTAATCGTTTCGATGCAGCACGAGAACCGGACAGTTGAAGTGCTTCGGAACAGCACGAATGATGAAGTCGCGCCCGACACCCAAATAATTGTGTCACCCAAATAATTGTTGACGGATTCGAGACACCCATATAGGATGCCAAAAAAGGGCTTGTATATATTTATATGCTCCTATTGAATGCGTAGCGCAATTATGAATATATTCATTGGGGATTGAAGTATCTGGACGCTCACAGTCACAACACAGGGTACGACAGCGTCAGGAGGGGGAGCTTCGAGAACATGTCAAGGTAACGAGTCGGATCAACTCGGACCCAAAGTCGCGACGCGCGACTGGCGATTGATAGCGCTACAACCGCGGCTGATGAGCATCGGTAGAATGATTCCTCCGGGGGGATAGACGGTAAATTGCTTTGCCTTCAGCGCCACAATGATTCGTAAGAAAGGTTGGTTTTGGTCGCTTCTATTACAACAAGAGGGGGGTGTGTGATGAAAAGATATTTGGTTTCAATCGCCGTTTCTCTACTACTTTGCGCCGGCGGGTTTGTAAGTGTTGCCAACGCGAAATTGGACGGACCGATAAGGATTGCGGTTGTCCAAGACCTCACCGGGCCGACTTCAGTGATAGGCATTGGGGAAAAAAATGCCGCCGTGTTGGCCGCTGAACAATTGAACAACAGCGGACTTCTTGAAAATGCCAAGATCGAACTGATAGTTGAAGACAGCAGAGGCACCAAGGAAGGAGCGGTAAACGCGTTTCAGAAGGTAATTAGCCGTGACAAAGTCGTCGCAATCTTTGGGCCTACGCTTACCGTACAAGGGTTTCCCGCGCACCCGATTGCTCAGAAAGCCGGCGTTCCAACTGTCTCCGCGAGTAACGTTGGGAAAGGCATTACTGCGATTGGTGAATACATCTTTGTAACAAGTACCCCAGAATACAAATTGATGATTCCGAATCTTGTCGATACTGTGTATCCCAAGCTACAAGCAAAAAGAGTCGCCGCAATTCAAGCCAAGGATCAAGACTGGTGTATCGACGCAGTAGCTGCCTACGCCAAGGCGTTCAAATCGAAGGGCGTCGAGCTTTTGGGTGTAGAAACATTCATAACGGGCGAAACAAACTACCTCGCTCAACTTAACAAGATCAAGGAATTGAAGCCCGATGCCATCATTGTCGCGGCGCTCTTTCAAGATTCCGGGTTGATTATGTCGCAAGCACGAGAGATTGGAATTCCCGCGTCGGTGCCCTTTTTGGGCACTGTCGGTATGAATAATCCTAAGACCGTGGAGCTGGCTGGAAAGGCGGCCGAAGGGGCCCTATTTGGCACTACATGGCATCCGTCTGCCCCAGGAACGGTAAGTCAAAAGTTTGTTGCCGATTTTCGCGCGAAATTTAGTGCCGCGCCGGATCACTTTTCCGCGCAGGCGTACGACGCAATGCTCATGTTGGGACACGCGATCAGGAATGCGAATACGACAACTGACCGGAAGGCGATTCGCGATGCTATGGCCAACCTTAAGGGAGTTCCCGGCGTCCTCGGAGAACCCATCCGCTTTGACGGTGAACGTCATTTAGTGGCAAAGCCCTTCGTATTGAAGATTCATAACGGAAAATTCGAGCGCTACGAATAGCGCTAGCAGTCTGATTGAACTCGGTCCCGCTCGGAGGTCGACGGCGACGGCGGAGTTAATTTGGAAGGCTGGAGTGGCGGACTGCGACAAGCCGGAGAGCCTTGCGCACGACCCCGCAAACACGGATCCTTTTAACCCGTGGCAAACGGATAGCAAGAAAAGGCGCACCCGCCGGGCGATCACAACGCCGGCGGCACGCCGCTCCAGGAGGGGATTTTGACCATCAGCTATCTTCTTCAGCAATTAGTAAATGGTCTCGTGCTCGGATCGCAATACGCCTTGTTTGCTGCAGGCCTCACATTGATCTTTGGCGTCTTACGAATACTGAACGTTGCCCATGGGGCGGTGTTTATGTGGGGAGGAATGGCTGCACTTGTTCTAGTGACAAAAGCCGGCTTCCCGCTTGCCTTGGGCGTCATAGGCGGAGGTCTGGCGTCCGCAGCGATCAGCGTCTTCCTAAATCGCGTTGGCTTTCTTAGATTGAGGAAGAAACCAACGAACACCTTTGTCGACGGCTTAGCACCTTTCGTCGCGAGCATCGGCTTCATGATGCTGCTTGTCAATTTGGCTCAACATGTATTCGGAAGCTCCGTCTGGAGATTCCCGAGCGAGCATCTTCCTACCGGGGTCTTCACGTTTTGGGGGCTCTATGTGACAAAGGGCCAACTCTATGTGTTGATACCTTCGATTCTAATTATATTGGGATTCCACTACTTTATTGCCCATAGTCGAACCGGTATGGCAATTAGAGCTATTGCATTTGACCCGACAATTCCGCGGTTGCTCGGCATTCCTGTTGAGCCGATTATTACGAGAGTTTTTCTCTTGGCAGGATTGATAGCGGGAATTGCCGGTTCATTGACCGGAATTGCCTTTAGTGTGGGGCCTTTTATGGCTCACGATGTCCTCTTGAAGGGGTTTGCCGCCATTATCCTTGGAGGACTTGGCAGTCTGGGTGGGTCGTTGCTAGGGGGAATCATAATTGGCTTAAGCGAGGTGCTTGGCGTCACGCTAATTTCGAGTGACTTTAAGGACCTCACCGCTTTCTTAGTGTTGTTCTTGGTGCTTCTTGTCCGCCCACAGGGTTTATTTGGCAAGAAAGAGGAGATTCGAGCGTGATCGACATTCTTCTTAGCTACAAGAATGTCTTCGATAGTATTTGCATTAATGTCATTTTGACATTCAGCATCTACGCGACGCTCGCCGCTGGGATGTTCGCTCTCGCCAATATAGGCTTTATGGCTATCGGAGCTTACGTCTCCGCAATTCTAACGACTCATTTCGGATTTGATTTTATTTCTGCCAATGTAGTGGCATTACTGTTTGCCGGGGTCGGAGCTTTTGCCCTCGGGAAACCTGTCTTGAAACTTCGCGGAGATTATCTTGCTGTTGCCACAATTGCTTTTGGAGAAATAGTCCGGACCATTGCGTTGAATGCGGAATCGTTAACGGGAGGGGCTTTGGGGCTTAACAATGTCCCGCAGTACACGGCCACCTGGATGCTCGCCCTCTTCGTGTTAGTCCTCGCTGCTTTCTTCATCGCAGTGCAAAGGACGCAGCTAGGCACCGCGATCAGGGCAATTCGGGATGACGAGCTTGTCACTTCGTCGTTTGGCATTCACGTTACGCGATACAAGCTGGTAATTTTTGTCTTTTCTTCCCTTGTCGCGGCCGAAGCGGGGGTGTTGAGTGCGCACCTTAACTTTTTCATCTCTCCCACGGAATTCACCTTCCACCACGAGGTACAGGTACTTGCATTTGCGATTTTTGGGGGTATCGGCCACTGGCTTGGCGCAATCATCGGTGCCGGGACATTGACTTTGCTTCCAGAGGTATTGCGGGGAATTGGCACTTATAAGGAATTTGCAATAGGTTTGGTGATTTTGGGCACGATAATCTACCGGCCGTATGGGCTTTACTCGATTATTGAAAGCCTCTTGCACAGGGGTCGCCGAGCTAAGCAGCTTGGTTCGACGCATCAACCCGATGAGGGCGTGGCAAATCCACGGTGATGGCGTGCCAACAGCTAAGCGCCATCCAGGACAACGATCGACTATCTTTCTCAACACGAACGGCTGATGATCAAGATATCCGAAATTTCGAAGTCGTATGGTGGTGTTGTTGCCCTCAAAAATGTCAGCTTTACGGTAGGAGGCCAGACGATTCACGGACTCATTGGGCCGAATGGATCTGGGAAGACGACCCTCTTGAACATCGTTAGTGGACTTGATACCCCTGGCGCTGGCCACCTTGCGCTAAATGGAAAGCCGATCAGTGGCCTCCCCCCCTATTTAATCGCGGCAGAAGGTCTGGCGCGAACATATCAAAACATACGGTTGTTCCAAAACCTGACGGTAGAGGAAAACTTAGCCTTGGGTCGGCATCGCCACTACGGAGGGTTCTGGTCAGGTCTGTATCGCTCGTACAAGACAGGAACTTACATTGGCAAGGAAGATCGTCGGGTGATCGATGATCTTCTCCACTGGGTTGGAATCCATCACCTCAAGGGGCGACTTGCATCGGAGGCTTCTCTCGCAGAGAGGAGAAAGATCGAGATCGCAAGGGCGCTCTGTGCTAGCCCGAAAGTCCTGCTTCTTGATGAGCCGGTGGCAGGGATGCACGCCGTTGAAAAAAGGGAGATGGGCGAGATCATCAAAAAGGTGAAGCAATTAGGTGTTACGGTCTTAATCGTAGACCATGATATGACAACCATTATGTCCGTTTGTGACAGCATTACCGTTCTGAAACTTGGCAGCGTAATCATCACCGGCGCCCCCTCAACGGTCAAGGAAGACTCGAGGGTAATTGAAGCCTATCTTGGGGTCGACGATGCTTGAGGTGCGCGATTTGGCAGTGTCCTACGGGCCTGTTCGTGCCTTGCATGAAGTTTGCATCAAGGCAGCCCCCGGTAAGATCACGAGCGTTATCGGCTCCAATGGCGCCGGCAAATCTACTTTGCTAAAGGCGATTGCCGGTTTGGTTCCGACCGTTAGCGGAACCGTTATTTGGGAGGGCAATCAATTAAATAATATGGATTCCGTGGAGATCGTAAGAGCGGGAGTTGTCATGGTCCCCGAGGGACGCGGGATGCTTGCTCGGCATACAGTCTACGAGAACTTAGAACTTGGCGCTTACACTCGTAAGGACAAGGCGATAAAGAGTGACATAGAGAAAATATTCGACAGATTCCCGGTTCTGGGTCAGAGGCAAAAGCAGTTAAGCGGCACCCTGAGCGGTGGTGAGCAGCAAATGCTTGCGATCGGGCGGGCCCTTATGGCAAAGCCACGGCTCCTGATGCTCGACGAGCCTAGCCTCGGATTGGGGCCATTGATCGTAGGAGATGTCTTCACAATCATTCAGAAGATCGCCCTCGACGGAAGCGCCGTCCTACTGGTGGAACAGGAGGTAGGCAGGACTCTACGCTGTTCGGACTATACGTACGTCTTGGAGACCGGAAGCATTATAGACGAGGGCAAGAGCGGTGAGCTTCTCGACAGGGATAGTATTAGGAAAGCCTATTTGGGAACCATTGGCTAGCATCGAACAGATACGTATTGAGTGCGTGAAGCGAAGTGGTGATTCTCTGAACCACTATGAGAATATCGATGGTTTCGGCAGCTGGTTAGTCGCGAGGACCGGTTCGTCAAATTGAGTGGCGTAAGCACTTCCGTGCGGCATTCGAACTATTTGGCGCGCCCAATCACACGACGCGTTCGCGATGGATTTGAGCAACTTGGTATTTAGATTTAGGAGATCACAATGGAGAACATATTTCCGAAGTTTAGAGCTGCCGCCGTGCAGGCGGCTCCTGTATATCTGGATCGGGATGCCACAACGGATAAGGCATGTGACTTTATTCGAACAGCGTCTGAAAATGGCGCCAACATAGTTGTTTTCCCAGAAGCGTTCATTCCTGGTTACCCGCATTGGGTATGGTTTGATTGTCCGGGTAACCCCGATCGCTTCTTTGCGCGATTGGTGAAGAATAGCGTAGCAATACCAAGTCTGACAACGCAGAAACTATCTCGGGTGGCTCGCGAGGCGAAGATATACGTTGCCATCGGCATAAACGAAAGCAGCCCGCACAGTTTCGGCGAAATATTCAACACTGCGTTGCTGATCGGGTCAGACGGTCAGATTATCGGCAAGCACCGCAAAATCATCCCGACATATGCGGAGAAGCTTGTTTGGAGTTTTGGAGATGGAAACTCATTGCGCGTCTATGACACCGAGCTCGGCAAGATCGGCATGCTTAACTGCGGGGAAAACACTAACAGCCTGGCACGCTATGCGCTAATTGCACAATCGGAACAATTGCATATTTCTACTTACCCGGCCTTTCCCCAAAAAGGACGTTATGACTTGAAAAGAGCGATAGAAATTCGGGCGGCCGCTCACTCGTTTGAAGGAAAGGTATTTAATATTGTGGCGTCTTCACTTGTCAGCGAGGAAATGAAGCAACTCCTGGGAGATACTCCGGAAAAGTTGGAAATGTTGAATAGCGCAGGCGCTGGCTTTACCGGCATCATGGGTCCCGATGGGGCGGTGATTGGAGGGCCCTTGCCAGACGCAGAGGAAGGAATTGCATATGCGGATATTGACCTGGAGAAAAGCTTGAATTGGAAGCTATTTCATGACATTGCCGGAAACTACAATCGCTTTGATATATTGTCGTTGAACATAAATCGACAGCTTCGACGCCCGATTGTTTTTGAGCCAAGGATTGCCGAAGCACCGGACCTCTTCAGATCCAAACAAATTCAAGAACTCAAGGACAAATGCAATGAGATACAAAGCGATGATTTGCGAAGCGAGATACTGGACATGATTGGGTCTTTACCGAACTTGCCGGCCTGATTGATCCCTGCTACCAAGCTTAGATGGCACAAATGAAGTCGGCGGAGTCGCGGCATTGCCTGCTGCCAGAACACGTTGGCGATTCGCGATCAGAAATCATTCTGCCGGCCATTGAAAAACAGAGTGATAGAAGCCCCGGTCGCCAGCCCAGAGATTAGAAGGCATCTCAAAAATAGTGGTTGAAGTATCTGTTAACGTTCAATGAGTTCTGTTACATAACAATCTTCTGTATCTTTCTATGATTAACAAACGAACACCTAAGGCACTGGCCGAGCGCACGGCGGCGAGCGGCCGCGATAGCCACGCCACTGCCGTGTGCAGCTATATCGAGGGGGAGATCATCGCCGGAAGGATGGAGCCCGGGGACTCTCTCGACGAAGCGGAGCTGGCGCGAAGGTTCCGCGTGTCACGCACGCCGGTGCGCGAAGCGCTATTGCAGCTTGCGGCGATCGACTGGATTCAGTTTCGTCCGCGGCGTGGCGCCGTGGTTGCTCCGATCACGCTGCAGCGCATGGTGCAGATGTTCGAGGTGATGGCCGAACTGGAAGCAATGTGCGCGCGCCTTGCCGCAGAACGAATGACGGCCGCCGAGCGCAATTTGCTGCAGCAGGCGGCGCGGGCCTGCGCGCGCGAGGCGCGCAGCAAGACCGAGAGCGCCACCAGCCGCTACTTCGACGCAAATTACGCATTTCATGAAATTGTCTATATCGGCGCGCATAACGACCACTTGCTGGAATTGGTCAAAGCGCTACGCAACCGGCTTACGCCCTACCGACGGTTTCGACTGCGCAATCCAATGCGCCTGAAGAATTCCAGCCGCGAGCATGACTCGGTGGCGAAGGCCATCGTGGATGGTGATGGCGAACGCGCAGCACAGGAAATGCGCTCGCATATTGCTATTCAATCGGCGCTGCTCGCAGATATGGCCTCGCAGTTGCCCTCATCCTATCTCGCACTGGTGAAATGAGCATGCCGGCAGCGCAGCAGGACGCGCATTCAGGCAATCCGCTTCCGCTCGCCGGAATACGCGTGCTCGATCTCACACGCGCCCTGGCGGGCCCGTTCTGCACAATGATCTTAGCCGATCTCGGTGCCGACGTGATCAAGGTCGAACCGTCTCCTGACGGAGACATGATTCGCACTTGGGGACCATTCGATCACGGCGTCAGCGCCTATTATTTGTCGACCAATCGGAATAAGCGCGGCATCGCTCTGGACTTCCGTCATCCGCAGGGTGTGCCGCTTCTTGCCAGACTTGCGGCCAAGAGCGACGTCTTGGTGGAAAATTTCAAACCCGGAGCCATGGAAGGCATGGGCTTGGACTATGAAGGACTAAGCGCAGTGAATCCGCGCCTGGTTTACGCCGGCATCACCGGCTTCGGTCGCACCGGTCCAGCGGGGCATTGGCCGGGTTTCGACCAGATTGCCCAGGGATATTCAGGCCTGATGAGTCTTACCGGCATGTCAGAGACCGGCCCGACCCGGGTGGGAGTGGCTATCGGCGATCTTACTGCCGGCATGTGGGCTGCGATTGGAGTGCTCGCTGCAGTTATCGCGCGCGCGGCGAGCGGACGCGGGCAACGTGTCGAAACTTCACTGCTCGCGAGTTTGGTGGGGCTACTCAGCGTGCAGGGCCAGCGCTACCTCAGCCTGAATGAGATTCCCAGACCCACCGGAAATACGCATCCGGTGATCGCGCCCTACGGGGCGTTCGAGACTAAGGACGGTCCGCTCAACGTGGCTCCGGCCACCCCGGATATGTGGCTCAAGTTGTGTGGATTGCTGGAACTCGAACACCTGACAACGAATCCGCGATTCATCGACAACGCGGCTCGTATGCAGCATCGCGACGAGCTCAAATCTATCATGGAGGCGAAACTCAAGTTGCGGACACGACGGGAGTGGTCTGAATCAATACTTGCTCTGGGCATTCCGGCCGGGCCGATCAACAATCTCGCCGACGTTTTTGCCGATCCGCAGGTGCAGCATTGCAGATTGGTCGAGGAAGTGGCGCACCCGCTGCTGGGGAAATTGAAGCAGCTCGCCAATCCAGTAAGCATGGACTCGCTCGCGGGGGGCTGCGTACGCACGCCGCCGCCGCTTCTTGGCGAGCACACCTGCGAGGTGCTGGCCGATTACGGCTTGGCTGAGGGGGAAATCGAGTCCTTGCTGGGCAAAGGTGTGGTGCTCCAAAATCCTCTTCATACACGCATTCGCCAGCATTTAGATGAGCATGCCCCTCATCCCTCCGGTGCCTGCAACCAATAAGATCAATCTCGTCTAATTCGTTTTGGTCCTCACCGTCAATCTGGGCAACCACATTTTTTCAGACGAGAACTGATTGATGATCCCGGACATTGCCCCTTGCTTGGATATTGACGGGGCGCGCGCAACCATTCGCCTGCGCCGCCCGCTGGAGCACAACCGCATCGATCCGTCTGATCTGGCGATATTGCTCGATCATATCGAGCATTTGCGCTCGGACAAGGCGGTTCGCGTCCTTGTCGTAACCGGGACGGGCAACAAGACATTCAGTTCCGGCTATACGGTCGCTGCGATTCGCGAGCATCTGGACGATCGACTGGAGAGGGTGCTCGACACGCTTGAGTCATTGCCACTGCCGGTTGTATGCGCATTGAATGGCAGCGTCTATGGCGGCGCCGTCGACCTGGCGCTGTGCTGCGATTTTCGTATCGGCGTCAAGGGCAGCCGTATGTTCATGCCGGCCGCAAAATTCGGGCTGCATTACTACCCGGGTGGAATCCGCCGTTACGTCACTAGACTAGGACTCAACAGCGCGAAAAAACTCTTCCTTACGGCGCAGACGATCGACTCCAATGAAATGCTGCGCATCGGGTTCCTCACCGAGCTGGTGGCTGCGGACGAACTCGAGCCCGCGGTGGCGCGTTATGTGGACGCGCTTATCGATTGCGAGCCGGGCGTCGTCGCCTCGATGAAATTGCATCTTAATCAGACGGCGGACGGGAACATCGACCTCGCTGCTCAGCGTGCAGCATATGAAAAATCACTGCGTTCGAACGAGTTAGCGCGGCGACTCCAAGACCTTGCAAAAACCTGAACTCCTGCTGCCATGGCCTCCGGGAGATGCCGGCGTGGTCTCGGTCGCCTCGGGGAAACGAAGCGGTCAGCGGTGCAGACTGATTTCGCGAGCCGCCTGCCCGGCCGGTTCCTGTCCCAGCTTCCAGGTGTCGCGCAGCACGCCGAGCAGCGCGCGAATCACAGGATCGTCCTTGCGCGCGAGCAGGTAGATGAACCACAGCGTGGTTTCGAGCCGCACATCCCGCCACAGGCACACTTCGCCCGCAGCCTCTTTCGCCAGCGCGAGATCTTCGCGGATCAAGGACAGCCCGACCCCGGATACGACCAGGTTCGCGATCACCGATTCCTGGTCGGCCTCGACCACCTTGGTCGGCTCGATGCCGTGCTTGTCGAACAGCGCGCGCACCAGTTTCTGGTGGGTGCTGATCGAGGGCGTGATTACCCACGGTTGCTGCGCAATCGCGCTCCAGTCGGCATCGACCACGCGGCCTGACCAGGCCGCCGGCGCAGCGACGCGATAGGTGCTTTCGCGCAGCCGCAGCCTGGCCACGTCCGGATGCTCGATCTCGCCGTAGTAAAAGCTTGCGTCGAGTTCCCCGTCGTGCACTTTCGCAAACGCCGCCCCGGTGATTTCGTGGTGCAGTTCCAACTGCAGCAGGGGATAGCGCTCGACCGTGGCGCTCAGAAATTCGCCGATGCGGATGAAGGCCGGATCCGACATCGTGCCCACGCGCACCTTGCCCGCGACCTCGCCTTTGAGGGCTTTCGCCTCGGTGCGCATGGCCTGGGCCGCGGCCAGGACCTTCTCCGCATCCACCAATAGCCGCTCGCCGGCCGCGGTCAGCACCATGCCGCTGGGAGTGCGCTCGAACAAGGCCAGATCGAGCTCGTCCTCCAGCGCCTTGATCTGCGCGCTGACGGCCGGCTGGCTGACGTGCAGTTTCTCCGCGGCTCGGGTCAGGTGACCGGCCTCGGCGACGGCGACAAAGCTGCGTAGCTGATAAAGCTCCATTTCAGATTCAATTTTCCACTGGGAAAACGCCCCGGTTCAGACGCAATTTGTTGCGTCGCATCATCAGATTACGCACAGTATAACCTAAAGCGATCGCGGCTATCCGATCATGCGATTGGAAAACTGGTCCCGGTGTCCGTATTATCCTAGTCATGAAGCGCGATAATGTGCTTAATCAACTGGATTGTAAAGGAATTTGCCATGAGACTTTATGCCCCGCTGTACGAAGGTGACAGTATCCTACGCTCCGATGCGGCCTTGGGCGAGCCCGCTGTCAAGGTTTTCCGATCGCCTGCTCCCGCACGCAATTTTGTGCGCAGCAGTATCCAGGTTAAAGCCGCGAACGAGACCGCGCTCGACATTCACGCGATCGAGCAAATCGCCCGCCGCCAGCGCAACGCCGAAATCGCGCGCATGCTGAAAGCGCTGTTCACGGCCGTAGGCGACTGGTTCGAGCGCAACGAAAACTTCGAGCGCGACAACTTCTTCGCCGCATCGGGGAACCTGGCCGACCTGGAGCAGCGCCAGCGTCATTTCGAACGCACCGGCAGGGCCCACTACTGAGTTGGAACTGCGCCGTCTGCAACGGCGTCCAAGCCGATCCGCTTGCCGGCGTCACAGAATCAGCGGCAGCGTCTTGCCGATGGCATCGGAGAGCACCGCGTCGGCGATGTCGTCGAACGGCGTCGGCTCGGCGTTCACTATTACCACGCGCGCGCCGGCTGATTTCGCCTCGGATACCGCCCCCGCGATCGGATAGACCTGCAGGCTGGTCCCAACCGCGATGAAGCAGTCGGCCTCGGCCGCCGAGCGCAGCGCGCGCGCGATCACCTCGGGCACTAGGTTCTGACCGAATGAGATGGTGTCGCTTTTCAGGATGCCGCCGCAAAGGGTGCACGGCGGATCGTCCTCGCCGGTGAGCAGGCGTACCAGCGTCTCCTGCATCGGACCCTTCCAGCCACAGCTCATGCACACCACTTTGAGCACCGTGCCGTGCACCTCGATCACCCGTTCGGGCGAATTTCCCGCCTTCTGGTGCAAGCCGTCGATATTCTGCGTGATCAGCGCGTGCAGCTTGCCGCGCCGCTCGAGCCCGACGATGGCGGCGTGGCCCGCATTCGGCTGCGCCTCCCACGCCGGATGCACGAGGCGCTGCTGCCACGCCTTCTTGCGTATCTCCACATCGGCCATGTAGTAGCGGATGTCGGAGAGCTTCTCCGCCTGCGGATCCCGCGTCCACACGCCCTGCGGTCCGCGAAAATCCGGAATTCCGGATTCGGTGGAAATCCCCGCACCGGTGAGGACCACTACGCGCTGCGCCGCGCCTACCCAGCCGCGCACTTTGTCGATCAATGCCTCGGACCGCACCGTTCGCCGCTCCCGTTCTCGTTGCCGGCCCGGGCCAGCATGGTCTTCCCCTTTTGCTGTCGCAGTGTGCAACACGCGGATTCTAGCATCGCCGCCAGCGCCAAAGTACACCTGGCGCAGGTGTCGCATGCGTGTCGCGCTGCGGCGACACTTTTCCCGCGGTTGTTACATTTTCTTGCACTTTCGCCGTGAACCCGGGTGCCGGCGAGACGTTCTCATGGGTATCGGGGCAGGCGCGCCGGAATCGCGGATTCCTCCGCTGGCGCCCCAACCAAGACAGGCGGTGCATATGAAAACATTCTTTCGAAACATGACCTCCCGGCTATTGGCGCTGCTCGCCGCGCTCGCGCTGGCATTGGCACAGGGCGGGGCGCAGGCCCAGCCGGCACATTCGTTCTCGCAGCAGGAACTCGACCAGATGCTCGCGCCGATCGCGCTCTACCCCGATGCGCTGCTGGCGCAGATCCTGATGGCCGCGACCTACCCGACGGAGGTGGTCGAAGCCGCGCGCTGGGCCAGGGCCCGCCCCGATGTCTCGGGCGACGCGGCGGTGCGCGCGGCTGAAGCCGAGGACTGGGACCCGAGCGTGAAATCGCTGCTCGCGTTCCCGCCAGTGCTCGTGCGCATGGCCGAGGATCTGCAATGGATGCAAGCGCTGGGCG
Organism: Betaproteobacteria bacterium RIFCSPLOWO2_12_FULL_64_23; assembly: GCA_001770575.1. Classification (GTDB taxonomy): domain Bacteria; phylum Pseudomonadota; class Gammaproteobacteria; order Burkholderiales; family SG8-39; genus 2-12-FULL-64-23. The sequence goes on along the minus strand of MERK01000161.1, from coordinate 16,610 downwards.
ATGCGTTCCTCGAGCAGCAATCTGAAGTGATGGATACGGTGCAGGCGCTGCGGCGCAGGGCGCAGGCCGCGGGCAACCTGCGCTCGGATGATCGCGTGAGTGTAATCGAGAGCGGGCCGAGCTTGCTGGTGCAGCCGACCAATCCCCAACTCGTCTATGTGCCCTACTACGACCCGCTGATCGTGTACGGGTCGTGGTGGTGGCCGGCCCATGCGCCAGTCCACCGGCGGCCCCGGCCCGGCTTATACCCGCGGCCGGCCTACACAGGAGGTCTCTACTGGGGACCGGTGGTCGGCGTTTCGGCGGGGTTCTTTTTCGGCGCCATCGACTGGCGCATGCGCCAGGTCAGGGTGGCGCAAGTCAACAACACCCATTACAACAAGCAGACGACAGTGCGCCAGGGGAACGCAATCCGTCAGATGAGCGTGAACCCGCCCGGCGCATGGCATAACGACCCCGACCGCCGCAGGGGCCTGAGCTACCGCAGCGCCGGCGCGCAGCAGCGGTTTGACGCGGCGAGTGCGCCGCCGGACCGCGGCACGCGGGCGGCGGATGGGCGCCCTCGTGCACCGGTCGAGGTCCGCCGGACCGATACGCGCACCGGCGCTGGAACGCACGCCCATCCACAACCGGTACAGCCCGCCCATGCCGGGATGCGGATCGAGGCTCGTCGGCCGGATGCGCGGCCCGAAAATCGCACCGGCGTGCTGCCGGCGCGTGCCACCCCCTTTGCCCGCCCGGTCAACACCAACCGGGTCGAGAACCGCCAACAAGCCCGCCCCGCCAGCAGCGCTGCGCAGACGCACGGCGGCCGCGCCGAATGGACGCAAATGCGCCAGGAACCCGGCCCGAAGGCCGTTGCGCGCCCGAGGATGAGCCCATAGGACAAACGATTCGCTGCAGCATGCTTGCTGGGCGTGGTGCGAACCGTGCTCGCACCGGCTTCCCCGCGCCGCAGCCGCTTGCCATGCGCGGGATTAGCGGCAAGAATGGATCACTCAGAATTTGACCCGGAAAGGTACATCATGTTCAAGCTGCAAGTGCAGGAAGACGACAAAGACCCCCAAGCCTGGCACGACATCCAGGGGCCGGACGGAAAGCTGCTGACCTTTGAAAAAGAAACCGAGGCCCGCGCCAGGCTGGAACAACTCTTTCCTATCCTGGTGAAGATGGAACGCTACGCCGCCGGTTCAAAGCGCACGCGCGTGGTCAGCATGTACGCCGAGGATAAGGACTAGACGCTTGCGGCTGCCTTGTTCTCGAGCACCACCTGCTGGCCCAGGCTGTCGCTGAGACTTCTCGCGAGGATGCGCGCCGCCGCCTCTGCTTGATTCAGCCTTGAACCCACCACCGCCTGCACCACCTCAAGCCGCGACAGTTCCTTCTTGCTCATCCGTATGTCCCCGTCCATGCCATCGCCCCGTGCCTCGCCAAGGGGACATTTCTACTTGGTTAAGAGGGGACATCTCTACTTTGGTTTGATACGGGTCGCACCGATCTTGACATCGGCTACAGCCGCATCTATATTTAGATTGCCCTAAGGAAGGAGGCAAATCGACTGACAAGTGAATTTCGATTCTGACGATCAACGGGGCGCAGCCCCGTGTGCGCCGTAACTACGGCAACGGCACTTCCAAAATGGGTGCCCCCAGCCCCGCCTCGAGCGGGGCTTCCTTTTTTCACTCCCCTTCAGTCCCGTTGCAGCGCGTGCTCGCGCGTCTCGTGGAAGGCGAGTTTGGGCCAGCGCTCCTGCGTGAGCTGGAGATTGACGCGGTTGGGCGCGAGATATGCCAGGTTGCTGGCGGCATCGCGCGCGATGTTATGCGCCAGCGTGTTCTCGAAATCGGCCAGCATGCGCTTGTCCTCGCCTGTGACCCAGCGCGCACAGGTGACAGGGGTGCCCTCGAACAGCGCATCGACGCCGTATTCGTTTTGCAGCCGGCTCGCGACCACTTCGAACTGAAGCACGCCCACCGCGCCCAGGATCAGGTCGCCGCCCAGCGCCGGTTTGTATACCTGCACCGCGCCTTCCTCGCCGAGCTGCTGCAGGCCCTTGTAGAGCTGTTTCACCTTGATCGGATTGCGGATGCGCACCGAGCGGAAAAAGTCCGGCGCGAAATAGGGAATGCCGGTGAACTGCAGCGCTTCGCCCTCGGAGAAGCTGTCGCCGATCTGCATCTGGCCGTGGTTCGGCAGACCGACGATGTCGCCGGCATAGGCCTCTTCGATCTGCTCGCGGCTGGAGGCCATGAAAGTGACGACGTTGTTCACCTTGATTTCGCGGCCGATGCGCAGATGCGTGATTTTCATGCCGCGCTCGAAGCGCCCGGAGCACACGCGCACAAAAGCGATGCGGTCGCGATGGGCCGGGTCCATGTTGGCCTGGATCTTGAACACGAAGCCGGAGAACCGGGCCTCGCCCGGCGCGACGCTGCGCAGCGTCGCGTCGCGCCCGCGCGGAGCCGGCGCCCAGTCGATCAGCGCGTTCAGTATCTCGCGCACGCCGAAGTTGTTGACGGCCGAGCCGAAGAACACCGGGGTCTGCGTGCCGTCGAGGAAGGCGCCGAGGTCGAACGGGTGCAAGGCGCTGCGCACCAGCGCGACTTCGCTTTTCAACTGCTCGATCTCGCGCGGGAACATCTCGGCCAGGCGAGGGTTGTCGATGCCCGCGATCGCCTCGAATTCCTGGTCGGCGCGATCCCCGCCTGCGGTGAACAACAGTATCTCGTCGCGCAGCAGGTGGTACACGCCGCGGAAGGACTTGCCCATGCCGATCGGCCAGGTCACGGGTGCGCATTGGATCTTTAGCACCGATTCCACTTCTTCGAGCAACGCCACCGGATCGCGGGTTTCGCGGTCCATTTTGTTCATGAAGCTGAGGATCGGCGTGTTGCGCATGCGGCACACATTGAGCAGCTTGATCGTCTGCTCTTCCACCCCCTTGGCCGCATCGATCACCATCAGCGCGGAATCGACCGCGGTGAGCACGCGGTAGGTGTCTTCCGAAAAGTCCTGGTGACCCGGGGTGTCGAGCAGGTTGACCACGCGGCCGCGGTACTCGAACTGCATCACCGAGCTCGCCACCGAAATGCCGCGCTGTTTCTCGATGTCCATCCAGTCCGAGGTCGCGTGGCGGCGGCTTTTGCGCGCCTTCACCGTGCCGGCGAGCTGGATCGCGCCGGAGAACAGCAGCAGCTTCTCGGTCAGGGTGGTCTTGCCCGCGTCGGGGTGGGCGATAATGCCGAAGGTCCGGCGGCGCGCCATTTCGCGCGCAATCCGCTCCGCCGGCGCGCGCGCCGCGTCGGCGCTTTTGGGCAATACCTGCTCTACGACGGCGGCCATGGGCACAGGGAGGCGAAAAGGGCGGCAGTCTAACGGCTTCAGCTGCGGAAGTCCATTGTTTTTTCGGCAATAAACATCGGGCCGGGGCTCAAGTACTCCGATTTCCCGGACACCGGAATAGAGGCTTAAGATAGCCCATGAGACGGTCGGTCTAAAACAGGAAAACATGGTGATGCGCGTCGTTTCGACAACGGTATTGATGTTTGCGCTCGGCTGCGTCGGCCTCGCGCCCGGGCCGGGGCACGCACAGTCGCCCCATACTCACCAGCACAGTTTCTCCGGCGCCGAGCACTGGGCGCGGGTGTTCGACGACCCCGAGCGCGATGCCTGGCAGAAGCCGCATCAGGTGATCGAGGCCCTGGTGCTCAAGCCTGACGCCACGGTGGCGGACATCGGCTCCGGCACCGGCTATTTCGCCGTGCGCCTGGCGCACTTCGTGCCCCAGGGGCGGGTCTACGCCGTCGACATCGAGCCGGACATGGTGAAGTACCTTGCCGACCGCGCCAGGCGCGAGGGCTTGGACAACCTCACCACTGTGGCCGGTGCGCCGGACGATGCGCGCCTGCCGCGTAAGGTGGACCTGGTCCTGCTGGTCGACACCTATCACCACATCGAGCGGCGCGAGGACTACTTTCGCAAGCTGGCACAGTCGCTGAAACCCGGCGGGCGCGTCGTCATCATCGACTTCAATGCACAATCGGCGATGGGACCGCCGCCGGCCGCGCGCATCGCGGCGGCGCGTGTGGTGGCCGAGATGTCGCAGGCGGGATACCGGCTCGATGGCGAGCATCGCTTCCTGCCCAACCAGTTTTTCCTCGTTTTCGAGCGATAAAGCACGGGCGGGGCCGCCGCTCGCGGGCGCTTTATTCGATTCAGCGGACGCACCAGACCGGGGGCGATTTCCGCTATGCTTCGCCGCATGCCACGCCTGCTCCGTAATATGCTGCTGTCAGTGCGCGACCTGATCGTCGCCGCCGGGCCGTTCGTGCTGATTGCCCTGCTGTTGCTCGCGGGCGCCTATCTTCTGCTCGATCCCGCCCCGCCCAAGCGCGTGGTGCTCGCAACCGGACCGGAGCAAAGCGACTACGCCGAGTTGGGCAAGCGCTACGCCGCCGAACTCACGCGCTACGGCATCGAGGTCGTGCACAAGCCCACGCAGGGATCGTCGGAGAACCGGCGCATGCTGGGCGGCGCCGCGCAGATTGTGGACCTGGGCTTCGTACGCGGCGGATCGAGCGACACCGAACGCGCCGCCGACGAGGAACAGAGCCGTGTGCCGCTCGTGTCCCTCGGCAGTCTCTACCTGGAACCGGTGTGGCTGTTCTATCGCGGCGAAGCAGCAAAACGCCTGAGCCACAAAGCGACACTGACGCACCTCGCGCAACTGCGCGGCTGGCGCGTGAACGTGGGCACGCGCGGCAGCGGCGTAACCGGCCTCTTCGGCAAACTACTGCACGCCAACGGCATCGGGCGCGACAGCATCAAAGCCAGCCGCATGGAGCAAACGCCCGCGGTAGTGGCCTTGCTCGCGGGCGACCTCGACGCAGTCGTGTTTGCAGCAGCGCCCGAATCGCTGATGGTGCAGATGCTGCTGCAGACGCCGGGAGTGAAGCTGTTCGAGTTCGCGCAAGCCGAGGCCTACGCGCGCCGCCTGCCGTTCCTGCGTGCGGTGGAACTGCCGCGCGGCGTGGTCGACCTGGCGCGCGACCTGCCCGCGCATGACGTGCCGCTCATCGCCGCCACCACCACACTGGCGGCGCGGGCGAGCACGCATCCGGCGCTGCTGCAACTGTTCGTGCAGGCGGCGCACAACATTCACGGCGGCACCGGCTGGCTCGCGCGAGCGGGGCAATTCCCGTCGCCGCGGAACACGGAGTTGCCGCTGGCGCAGGAGGCCGAGCGTTATTACCGGAACGGCCCGCCGCTGCTGCAACGCTACCTGCCCTTCTGGCTCGCCAACCTGATCGACCGCATGTGGGTGGTGCTGGTGTCCATCATCGCCGTGCTGATCCCGCTCGCGCGCGTGGTGCCGCCGCTGTACGCGTTCCGCATCCGCTCGCGCGTTTTCCGCTGGTACCGGCAGCTGCGCGAAATCGAGGACGCACTGCGCACGAAATCAGCGCCGCGCGCAGCGCTGCTGGACGAGCTGAACGCGCTCGAAGCCAAGGCGCAGCACGTCACGGTGCCGCTATCCTACGCCGACGAACTCTACTCCCTGCGCAGCCACATCGAGCTGGTGCGCGAGCGGCTGTCCTCGGCGAAAGAGGCGCAGCCATGACCGCGCAGACCAGACGGGATCGGCTTTTTCTGGCGACCACGCTAGTGTCGGCAAACAGATGGCAATGACCGAATCCGCCGTCCCGCTGCGCACGCCCCTGTTCCGCGGCGAGCGGCGCTTGCGCATTGCCCTGGTCGGCATGCCGAATGCAGGCAAGAGCACGCTGTTCAACGCCGTGTCGAGCACCGCGCCGCGCACCGGGCACCTCGCCGGCACCGAGCGCGCCTATGGCGAATGCACGGTTCAGATCGGCTTCGACGAGGCGAGCGTGATCGAGCTGCCGAGCATCGGCTCCCTGTACCACCTGGGCGCGGACGATCTGCCGGCATTGAAGTTTCTGCTCTGGGGGGATGAGCGCCCCCCCATATCCGTGCACGAGCCCGCCGGCCCGCCCGCGCCGTTCGCGCCGCCCGACCTGATCGTGCAGGTGGTCGATGCCACGCGTCTGGAGAGCCATCTGGAACTCACGCTGGAACTGTCCCAGCTCGGCCGGCCCATGGTCATCGCGCTGAACATGATGGACGAAGCCTGGGACAAAGGCCTGCACATCAACGTCAAGGCCCTGGAGAAGCTCCTGGGCATGCCGGTGGTGCCCACGGTGGCGCTGATGGGGCAAGGCATCTCGCAGTTGTTCACCACCGCAGTGGCTGCGGTGCGCGCCGCCGCCAGTCCGCTGCCGCAGCCGCCGAGCACGCACATCTGCGACAGCCTCCAGCCCCTGAGCCAGGCGCTCGACGGCCCGGAAATCCATGCGGCGTTCCGCGTGCCGCACCCCTTGCTCCTGACGCAGGTCGCCGCGGGCGATCCTTATTTTCAGGACGAACTGCGCCAGCACTTCCCGCAACTGCTGCCGCGACTGCAACAATTGCGCAGCGAGGCCGCAGGCAAACTGCCGCGGCCGCTGGAAGAGGAACTGCATGCCGACCGCCATCACCGCGCCGCCACTCTGTTCGAAGCGAGCACGCGCATGGGCGCCCCGCACGAGGGCCGCGGCTGGCGTTACTGGCTGGACGAATTGTTCCTGCATCCGCAGTGGGGTCTGATCGGCAGCCTGACGGTATTTGCCGCAGTATTGTTCGTGGTATTCGAGGTCAGCGCCTGGCTCGATTCGGTGACCGCAGCGCGCCTGGTCGAGGCGCTGGCCGACTGGCAGCCGACTTCCACCGGCGGCGTCATCGGCCGCGCGGTGAGCGACGGTCTGATCGGACTGGTCGGCATCGTCGTGCCCTATATGCTGCCGCTGGTGCTGCTGCTGGTGGCGCTGGAAGAAGCCGGCGTGATGCAGCGCATCGCTTTCGTCGTCGACCGCGGTTTTCACCAGATCGGCCTGCACGGCGGCGTCGCGGTGCCCTTCCTCACCGGCCTGGGCTGCAATGTCCCGGCGATTTCGGCCGCGGCGAAGGTCACCAGCGGCCGCGAGCGGGTGATCGCCTCGGTGCTGATCACTTTCGTTCCCTGTTCGGCGCGCTCGGCCATCATCCTGGCGCTGGCCGGCAAGTACCTGGGCGGCACCGGCGTGTTCGCCATATTCGCGCTGACCATTATCGTGGTCGCGCTGATGGGTCGCCTGCTGGCGCGCAACCGGCGCGAATTCGGCCCGGGACAGGTGCAGGAAATCCCGCCCTATGCGCTGCCGCGCTGGCGCTCGATGCTGGCCGAAACCTGGGCGCGGACCGAGGACATGCTCACTATCGTCACGCCGCTTTTGGTCGGCGGCAGCGTGGTGCTGGCCGTGCTCCACCAGGTCGGCGCCGACACCGCGATCAATACCCTGTTCACGCCTGTGACCGCGTGGTGGCTGGGCCTGCCTGCGGTGCTGGGCGTACCCATTCTGTTCGGTATCCTGAGGAAAGAGCTGTCGCTGCTGATGATCTATCAGGCGCTCGGCACGTTCGAGGTCGGCACCGAGCTCGACTGGGTGCAGATCACGACCTTCCTCTTGTTCCTGACCTTCTACATTCCCTGCATTTCCACCTTCGCCGTGATGCTCAAGACCATCGGGCGCAAGGATGCGCTGGTTTCGGTATCGCTGTCGGTGGGTGTGGCGCTGCTGGTGAGCGGGGCGGTGCGCCTGCTGCTGGAGGGCGTGCGCGTGTTTTCCGCCTGACGAACAACGAACAACGAATAGACGCCATCGCCAACCACAGTTTTTCCGGGACTACGCCATGAACGGCACGCAAACCATCCGCATGCTCGCGCGCTACAACGCCTGGGCGAACAAAATCATGTTCGACGCGGTCTTTGCCCTGCCCTCCGGGGAGGCGGCGAAACAGCGTCCGACCCTGTTCAAGAACATGGTCAACACCCTCAACCATGTGTACGCCGTCGACCTGATCTGGCAGGCGCATCTTGAGGGACGCGAGCACGGCATAGCGGCGCTCAGTGCGGTCGTGCACGCCGATCTCGGAGAGCTTTGGCAGGCGCAGCAGGCGATCGACGCCTGGTACATAGCCTGGAGCGATACGCTATCGGAAACCGCGGCGGGCGAGATGGTGCAGTTCAAGCTCATCGGCGGGAACCCGGGCGCGATGCGCCGCGGCGACATACTGCTGCACGTGGTCAACCATACGAGCTATCACCGCGGCTTCATCGCCGACCTGTTCTTTCAGGTCCCGGCGCGCCCGCCGCTGACCGACCTGCCGATTTTTCTACGCGAGACTGCTGCGTGACTGACAAATCCTTCCGCCGCGAAGACGAGCGCCTGCTGACCGGCAGGGGCTGCTACACCGCCGACTGGAATCTTCCGCGTCAGCTCTACGCCTGCTTCGTGCGCGCCGATCGCGCGCACGCGAAACTCCTCGGCATCGCCGCGCAGGCGGCGCGCGCACGCCCGGGCGTGCAGCTGGTGCTGACCGCCGCCGACCTGGAGGCCGCCGGCTTCAAGTCGCTCCCCGGCGGCGTCGCTTTCGACGGCATCGGTGGACAAAAAACGAAGAAACCGTTCTGGCCCGCACTCGCGCGCAGCCACATACATTACGTCGGCCAGCCGGTGGTGCTGATCGTGGCCGAGAGCGCGCTGCGGGCTGCCGCCCCGGACCGCTAAGTGGCCGCCCAAAAAAAATCGCGAAGCGTGCGCGATTCGAGCGCTCACCGGTTCGCGGTTGCGTTTATACTCTCTGTTCGCGCGCTGAAAGGCGTCCATCCGCCCCCCATTTGCAAGCTGTGATGTCGCCTGTCGATCCGAAAACGGTCCTCTCCCTCGTGGGGCAGATGCTGCGCACGCCGGAAGAAATCGCGCGCGTGCTCAACTCGCTGGTGATGCGCGGCGAGCCCATCGTCTCCGACCTCGACGGGGGCAAGCTGCTGTTCCGCTCGCGCCTGCGCTTTGTCGATCCGCTGGGGGCATACATCATCATCGAGCGCAGCCTGGATGAAGTGGCCAACCAGGCCTTGCTGGCCCGGTCGCGCGCGACATTTCATGCCGAACCCGGCGGCTGGCGCGTCGAATTTGCCGCGGCAGACCCCAAGCCGACCGGCGCGAACGAGGGCGCTTCGGGTATCCGCCTGCACTTTCCCGAGATCGTCGCCGGTCACAGGCGGCGGGAACACGAGCGCGCGGATGCGCCGCCGCAACCGGAGCTGCGCTGCGTCGTCGACGAGGGCGGCGTGATGTCTTTCGATGCCATCATGACCAACGTCAGCAGGGGCGGGATAGGCTTCCTGCATTACGATCCGGAGATCAGCCTGGAGCCGGGAACAGTGCTCAGGAGCTGCCGCATCGAGAGCCCGAGCGGGGATTCGATCGTGCTGGACATGGAGGTGCGCTATTCGCAGCTGGTGCCCCTCCCCGACGGCGGGCAGGTGCAAAGCTCGGGCTGCCGTTTCCTTAATTTATCGGCCGAAGAGAGCGCACGGATCGAGGAGTTGTTTGACCTGGAGCCCTGACACGCGCCGGCCCTGTTGCCGCGCACGGCGATCCTGTCCGCGATCGCTGCGCTACCATGCGCGGTCCTGGACCATTGAGCCAGACCATCGGAGAAAAGGAGACCGGAGCATGAGTTCTCGCAACAAAATTGCCATCGTCACCGGCGCCGGCACCGGCATCGGCAAGAGCGCCGCATTGGCGCTGCTCGGGGACGGGTATTGCGTCGGCCTGGTCGGGCGGCGCAAGGAATTGCTCGACAAGACGCTGGCGGATGCGGGGCCGGCGGCCGCGAACGCGCTGGTCTTGCCGGCCGACGTGAGCAATCCGGAATCGGTCAAAGCGCTGTTCGCGCGAGTGCAGCAGGCCTGGGGGCGGCTGGACCTGCTGTTCAACAACGCCGGCAAGGGCGCGCCGGCGATACCGATGGAAGACCTGAGTTTCGAGCAGTGGAAAGCAGTGGTGGACGTCAACCTGAGCGGCATGTTCCTGTGCTCGCAGGAAGCGATAAAAATCATGAAAAGCCAGGACCCCCGCGGCGGACGCATTATCAACAACGGCTCGATCTCGGCGCATGCGCCGCGACCCAACTCCGCGCCCTACACCGCCACCAAGCACGCGGTCACCGGCCTCACCAAGTGCATTTCGCTCGATTGCCGGAAATACGACATCGCCTGCGGCCAGATTGACATCGGCAATGCCGCGACCGAAATGACCGAACGCATGAAAGACGGCGTGACGCAGGCGAACGGCTCGATCGCGATCGAGCCGCGCATGGACGTGGCGCACGTCGGCAGCGCCGTGCTCTACATGGCCAAGCTGCCGCTGGATGCGAACGTGCAGTTCATGACCATCATGGCGACCAAAATGCCGTTCGTCGGGCGGGGCTAGTACGACGACACGTTAGTTGCGAAACAACGTGGCGGGTGACCGACATCTCGAGCGCGTCGTCTTGTGGGAGCGAGCTTGCTCGCGAACAATGCAATTCGCGAGCAAGCTCGCTCCCACGCGGCGCGAACAATGCAATTCGCGAGCAAGCTCGCTCCCACGCGGCGGTACAGCCGGTCGGTAACGGCTAAACCGCGGCGCGGCGCGACGACCGGTCCAGGTAGCGCCACAGCAGTGCGAGCGTGCCGCCGGACAAAATGTGCCAGATGCCCCACAGCCCCGCCACCGCGACCATCGCCAGGTCGGAATTGAACTGCGCGGCGATGATGCCGAGCGCGAGGCCGGAATTCTGCATGCCGCCTTCGATGACCACTGCGCGCCGGTCGGCGACCTTCAGGCGCGCCAGCAGCGACGCGCCGTAGCCCAGCACCAGGCCGAGCGCATTGTGTCCGATCACGATCGGCAGCGTGCGCGTGAGCTCGATCAGGAACAGCTTCCACTGCGCCGCCACCGCGCCGACGATGAACAGCATCAGCGCCGCCGCGGCGAACCGTCCCAGGGGCCTGCGCAGCCGCGCCGCCAGCCGCGGCGCGCGACTCGAGGTAATCAACGCCGCGCTCATCGGCAGCGCGAGCAGCAGCACCAGGCTGATGACGAGATCGCGCGGGTCCACCGCGATGGCGCGCGCCCAGGCCGCGGTGCGCGGGTTGGCGGCGACCATCAGGCTGAAGTTCAGCGGCGTGAACACCAGCGCGAGCACGTTCGACACCGCCGAAATGGAAAGCGACAGCGCCAGGTTGCCGCGCCCGAAATAGGTAACCACGTTCGATAGCGCGCCGCCGGGGCAGGCGGCCACCAGCATCATCGCCGCCATGGTCGCCGCCGGCAGATCGAGCAGGAGCGTCACGCCCAGGGTGGCGGCCGGCAGCAGCACGAACTGCGCCACGAGGCCTGCGCCCACCGCCAGCGGATGGCGCGCGACGTAACGAAAATCCTCCACGCGCAGCTCCAGCGACACAGCGTAGACCATGGTCGCCAGCACCGCCATCAAAATCATCTGCTGCATGTACTCTCCTCCGCCGGGGGCGACTCCAAAAGCGCTTCCCCGCTATTGCGGCGCCACACCTGTCGCAGGGTGGAAATGGTCGTCCGCACTCTGTTATAAATCAGCCCAAGCCACCCTTGCTTTTGTCCATAACCGTTGTTTTGGTACGGATACGCTTTTCATCCGTACCAAAACAACGGTTGGCGCGCAGAGCGCGCAATGGCCGCCCTGGGCATGCAATGAAAATTGAGACGCCCTGTTTTTCTATTTCAGCGGCTTGTAGCGTATCCGTTTCGGCTTGGCTGCCTCCTCTCCCAGGCGTTTCACTTTATCGGCTTCGTATTCGTGGTAGTTGCCGCCGAAGAAACTCACCTTGGAGTCGCCCTCGAAGGCGAGGATGTGGGTGGCGATGCGATCGAGGAACCAGCGGTCGTGGGAGATCACGAGCACGCTGCCGGCGAATTCGAGCAGCGCGTCCTCCAGCGCGCGCAGCGTTTCCACGTCGAGATCGTTGGAAGGCTCGTCCAGCAGCAGCACGTTGCCGCCGGCGATCAGGGTCTTGGCCAGATGCAGCCGCCCGCGCTCGCCGCCGGAGAGGTTGCCGACTTTCTTGCCCTGGTCGGTGCCCTTGAAATTGAAGCGGCCGAGATAGGCGCGTGAAGGCATTTCGAACTTGCCGACGTTGAGCATGTCGGCGCCGCCGGTGACGTAGTCGAACACGGTCTTGTCGCCCTCCAGCGCATCGCGCGACTGGTCCACGTAAGCCAATTTCACCGTCGGCCCGATCGCCACTTCGCCCTTGCCCTGTTGCTCCTTGCCCGTGATCATGCGGAACAGCGTGGACTTGCCCGCGCCGTTGGGGCCGATGATGCCGACGATGGCGCCGGCCGGGACCTGGAACGAGAGGTCGTCGATCAGCAGGCGCTCACCGTAGCCTTTGCTCACGTTCTTGAATTCGATCACGGCATCGCCCAGGCGCTCGGCCACCGGGATGAAAATTTCCTGCGTCTCGTTGCGCTTCTGGTAATCGTAGGAGGAGAGCTCGTCGAAGCGCACCAGGCGCGCCTTGCTTTTCGCCTGGCGCGCCTTCGGGTTCTGGCGCACCCATTCCAGCTCCCGCTTGATCGTCTTCTGGCGCGCCGATTCGGTCGCCTCCTCCTGCGCGAGGCGCGCTTCTTTCTGCGCCAGCCAGGAACTGTAATTGCCCTCCCACGGGATGCCATAGCCGCGGTCGAGCTCGAGGATCCATTGCGCCGCATTGTCCAGGAAATAGCGATCATGGGTCACCGCCACCACGGTGCCGGGGAATTTCTGCAGAAACTGCTCCAGCCACTCGACGCTCTCGGCGTCGAGGTGGTTGGTCGGCTCGTCGAGCAGCAGCAGGTCGGGCTTGGACAGCAGCAGGCGGCACAGCGACACGCGGCGCTTCTCGCCGCCCGAGAGCGGGCCGATTTTCGCCTCCCACGGCGGCAGGCGCAGCGCGTCGGCGGCGATCTCGAGCTGGTGCGCGACGTTGTCGCCGGCGGAGGCGGCGATCACCGCCTCCAGCTCCGCCTGCTCGGTCGCGAGCTTGTCGAAATCGGCGTCGGGCTCGGCATAGGCGGCGTAGACTTCGTCCAGGCGCTTCTTCGCGCCGAACACCTCGCCCAGGCCTTCCTCCACCGCTTCGCGCACGCTCTTGTCCGCGTCGAGCTGCGGCTCCTGCGGCAGGTAGCCGATGCGCATATTGGGCTTGGCGATCACCTCACCGTCATAATCCTTGTCCTCGCCCGCCATGATGCGCAGCAAGGTCGATTTGCCCGAGCCGTTCAAGCCGAGCACGCCGATCTTGGCGCCGGCGAAGAAATTGAGCGAAATGTTCTTGAGGATGAAGCGCTTGGGCGGCACGACTCTGCCGACCCGGCGCATGGTGTAGACGTATTGGGCCATGGGTGCTTTCGATGCGGAACTGTGAACGAGTGCCGGGACTCCGGTATTCTACGTGCTTCACTCCAAGCGGTGCGAGACGATCTGCCATGAGTCGATTTGCAGTGGCCGGACGCTTGCTGGTAGCGGCGCAGTTCGCGCTGATCGGCTGGTTGATCTGGCCGTTGACCGCGCAAGCGTGGTCGCTGCCGGCGCTGGCATTGCTGACGTGCTCGGTGGCGCTCGGCCTGTGGGCCCTCGCCCACAACCGGCTTGGCAATTTCAACATCCGCCCCGAACCCAAGGCCTCGGGAAGCCTGGTGACCGGCGGTCCGTACCGCTATATGCGCAATCCCATGTATTCCGCGCTGCTGCTGTTCGCGGCGGCCGAGGTCGTTGCCTATGCCGACATATGGAAGATTGCGTGCTGGCTCGCGCTGGCCCTGGTGCTGGTGGCCAAGGCGATGCTGGAAGAGCGCGGCCTGCGCGCGCGGCACGCCGGCTATGCCGAATATGCAAAGCGGGTGCGCCGATTCATTCCGGGATTGTTCTGATCGGGGCCGAACCGTTTCCGCGATGCTGTAAGCTGCACGCTGATAGTCTTCCAGGGATCAAGGCACGTCATGGCTTCTCCCCCTCCGCCCGAATCGCCCTCCGCGGATAGCGCCGCTGGAGCCACCGGATTCGCCTTGTGGAATCTCGGCTTTCGTCCGCTCTATCTGCTCGCCGGCCTGTTCGCCACGCTCAGCGTTCCGCTGTGGATGGCGCAGTACGCCGGCTGGCTGGGCGGGCACGCGATCGTCGCGGGCCCTCTGTGGCATGCGCACGAAATGATCTTCGGCTACGCCTTCGCCGTGATCGTCGGGTTTCTGTTCACCGCGGGCCGCAACTGGACCAATCAGCCGACCCCTGCCGGCGCGTCGCTCGCCGCCATCGCAGCGCTGTGGATCGCGGCCCGGGTGCTGGTGCTTACGCCCTACGCGCTTGCGGCGGCGGCGGCGGACACCGCCTTTGCCTTTGCCGCCGCGGCCGCGATTGCCGTGCCCTTCGTGCGCAGCGGCAACCGGCGCAATTATTTTTTCATTGCGCTGCTGCTCGGCCTGGGCCTGGCGAACCTCGCCTTCCACCTGGGCATGGCAGGGCTGCTCGATCTGCCGCTGCAGCGCGGCCTGCAGGTCGGCCTGGATCTCGTGCTGTTCATCATGGTGGTGATGGGCGGGCGGGTGATTCCGATGTTCACCATGAACGGCGTCCCCGGCGTGTTCTGCGCCCGCCTCCCCTGGATCGAACGCCTGGCGCCCGGCAGTGTCCTGGTGCTGCTTGCGGCCGATGTCCTCGGCGCGCCGGATATGGTCACCGGACTGATCGCCGCAGTGGCCGCTGCGGCCCACGCGGCGCGGCTCATCCTGTGGCGGCCGTGGCTGACATTGAAGAAACCCATGGTCTGGATCCTGCACTTTGCCTACGCCTGGATCGTGCTCGCGCTGGCGCTGCGCGCGCTCGCCGCCTTCGACCTGATGCCCGCCGGCCTCGCCACCCACGCGCTCACCGTGGGCGCGATCGGCGGCCTTACCCTGGGCATGATGACGCGCACCTCGCTTGGGCACACCGGACGGCCGCTGCAGGCGGGACGCGCGGAGGTGTTCTGCTACGCCGCGATTCAGCTCGCCGCCCTGACGCGCGTGGTCCTGCCGCTCGCTTTTCCCTCGCTCTACCTGCAGGCCATCGTCGGATCGGGCCTGCTGTGGTCGGCCGCGTTCGGCGTATTCACCATCGCCTACTGGCCGATCCTGTCGCGGCCGCGCGCGGACGGCAGGCCCGGCTGAGGCGGCGGCGCCGGAGCGGGAAATGCGCAGGCGCGCGCGCGAAACGTCCGCGAGGAGAACGCGCGAGCGCTCAGACGAACTGGACTGAGATGGCGCCGAGCGGGCCGAAGTCGGCGCGCAGGGTGTCTCCTTTTAACGCCCACACCGGGCGGGTGAAGGAGCCGGCGAGCACCACGTACTCGGTCGCGCGCAGCACGTCCACCAACTCGATTCCCGGGCCCTTGAGCGGCTTGCCGAGCACAAAAGCGAGTTCGATTTCGACCCGCGGCACGATGAAGCGCTCGAACGGGATCTTGGCGCCGTCGGCGATGAACATGTAGTCCATCAGGTGACCGTAGTCCGCCTCGTCGATCTGGGACGACTGTTGCATCGCCTTGGACGTGAGCCCCACCTTGTGGCCGCGGACCCGGTGGCCGGCGGCCACCTTGGCCTTGGTTACCTCGCTCTGGATCGCGTACGCGTCCTCGATGGTAATGCCGGGGAAGGTCTTGGACAGCTGCACCGCGGGTTTGCGCTCGGCCTCGGCTGTGAGCAGGATCTGCGCGGCTTTGCTGCGGTCGGCTTGGGAAAGCATGGTTTAGGGTTCCTACGGTTGGGTGGTCAGGCGCTTAATCCGTCGTCGGCTTCCCGCGTTGCTTCATGAACATTCTCGAACAAGCGCTTGATCTGCGGGTCCGCCAACTTCAACAGCGCCGGATCGGACTGATACGCGAGCAGGACGAAAGCGCGATTCGCCTCGATCTCCCGCAGCAGCCGCAGGTTCTCTTCAGGCGTCAATTCAACCCTGGCCATGTCAGCTCTCCGCCTGTTGCCGCTGGATCTTGCGCAATTCTTCGATATCCAGCACATCCTTGCTCCGGCCGGTTCCGGTTTTCAAGCGTATCAGGTCGTCGATGCTCGCCACCGGAATCGACAGCGGCCCAATACGCTTGGTGACCGCATTGCGCTTGAGTTCTTCGAACGAAATCACTGGACGCACCAGCACGTCGATGACGGTCGCCATCATGTCTGGTCCGCGCAACCCGAAAGCCAGCATGCCCTTCTCGCGGTACCACAGATCAACAAGCGCGGCGTCGCGCAGGGAGTCGATCGGAATCGGCAGCACCGGCTTGAGCTTGGCGCTCTTGGCACAATCAACGAACTTCGCCAGGTTCTCGTCGTTCAACGCCAGAACCACATCCACGTCCATGGTGAGGCGTTGATAGCCATGCAAGGTCACCGCCAGTCCCCCGACCAGAACGTAGTCGATTTTGGCGCCGGACAAGGCGGCAAGAAGCTTGTACATGCTCATGGTGGCAGTGTACCCAGTCTGGGCTTGCCCCGCTATTGGACATGATCCGGGGGGTGCGCTGTCAGACGGCGGGAATAGGCCTGCTGACGATATGCACGCTCGCGAAACGCCGAACGCGGGGTGGACTATGTCGAGTCTGCGCCTGCCTCATCCGCTGACAGACCACTGACGGC
>MERK01000160.1:3944-5925 GCA_001770575.1 Betaproteobacteria bacterium RIFCSPLOWO2_12_FULL_64_23 | reverse complement strand
CCGTGTTTTTGGTACGGATGGTTTTTATCCGTACCAAAAACACGGTTGGCGCGCGCAGCGCGCAAGTCCGTTCGTCGCATGCGACCGCGTTCCATGCGCCGTATATAATCATTTCTTTTGATCTGAGCAAACAATGAAAACCAACAAAATAGCCGTCATCGCCGGTGACGGCATCGGCAAGGAAGTGATGCCAGAGGGAGTGCGCGCGCTCGACGCCGCGGCGCGCAAGTTCGGGCTCTCGCTCGCGTTCGATCACTTCGACTGGAGCTGCGACAACTACGACAAGCACGGCTGGTGGATGCCGCCCGACTGGAAGGAGCGGATCGGCGGCCACGACTGCATTTTTTTCGGCGCCTGCGGCTGGCCGGCGCGGGTACTGGACCACGTCTCTTTGTGGGATTCGCTGATCAAGTTCCGGCGCGAATTCGACCAGTACGTGAACCTGCGCCCGGTGCGGCTGATGCCCGGCGTGGTTTGCCCGCTTGCGGGGCGCAAAGTCGGCGACATTGACTACTACGTGGTGCGCGAGAACACCGAAGGCGAATACTCCTCCCTCGGCGGGCGCTTGTTCGAGGGCACGGAGCGCGAGATGGCGCAGCAGATATCGACCTTCAGCCGCAAGGGCGTGGACCGCATCATGAAATTCGCGTTCGAATTGGCGATGCAGCGGCCGCGCAAGGAAATCACCTCCGCCACCAAGTCGAACGGCATATCCATCACCATGCCCTACTGGGACGAACGCTTCGCCGCGATGGCGAAGAACTACCCCGCGGTGAAAACCAGCCAGTACCACATCGACGGACTCACCATCCAGATGGTGCTCAATCCGCAGCGCTTCGACGTGATCGTCGGCTCCAACCTGTTCGGCGACATCCTGTCCGACCTCGGTCCGGCGACCGCGGGCACCATCGGCATCGCGCCCTCGGGCAACATCAATCCGGAACGCGCCTTCCCTTCGCTGTTCGAGCCGGTGCACGGCTCCGCGCCGGACATCTACGGCAGGAGAATCGCCAATCCCATCGGCCAGATCTGGTCGGGCGCGATGCTGCTCGAGCACCTGGGCCACGCCGACGCCGGCGCCGCGATCCTGCGCGCGATCGAGAAAGTGCTGCTGGACGGTCCGCGCACGCCGGACCTGGGCGGGAAAGCCAGCACTGAAGACGTCGGCAAAGCCGTAGCTGCGGCAATCTGAAAATCCTGAGGTACGAGCGCAGATGAAGCAGTACAGGATCGCGGCCATTCCCGGGGACGGCAAAGGCATCGACTGGGTGATCATCCGTGAAAACACCGAGGGCGAATATTCCGGTTCGGGCGGCAGCGCGCGCACGGCGGAGGTGACCCGGGCGGTGTGCGATTTTCTGCGACAATAACGGCCTGCGACCGAGACGCCACCCCAAGGAGCCGCGACGATGGAACTCAAAACACCTACCCCGCTGCAGTCCGAGCATCAAGCGCTGTATGCCGAAATCCACGCAGCCGCCAAATTCGAGGACCGCACCGGCAAAGCCGCGCGGCTGGTGGCCAGGCTGTTGGAGCGGCACTTCGCCCTGGAAGATGAATTCGTCTTCCCGCCCCTGGGCCTGCTGCCGGCCCTGGCGCAAGGCACGGTCGAGCCGGAGATGGCGGCCGCGGTCGTCATGGTAACCAAATTGCACGACGAAATGCCCAATCTGCTCGCGGTGCAACGCGTCATCGCCGCCGCCCTCGAGGAACTGATGACTGTTGCGGAGGAGGAAGGCCATGCAGAACTGGTCGGATTCGCCGAGCAGATGATGCTGCACGAAGAAATGGAACGGGAGGTGACCTACCCGACCGCGATCCTGATCGGCAAGTACCTGCAGCTGCGGCTCAAAGCCTAGTACGACGACATCTTAGTTGCGAAACAATATGGCGAGTAACCTTCACTTCCGACGCACCGCTTTGTCCCCCAAGAGGGCTTGAGTTGGGCGTGGGAGCGAGCTTGCTCGCGAATCATCGAATT
>MERK01000160.1:0-3906 GCA_001770575.1 Betaproteobacteria bacterium RIFCSPLOWO2_12_FULL_64_23 | reverse complement strand
GCTTGCTCGCGAATCATCGAATTCGCGAGCAAGCTCGCTCCCACGACTACAAGGCAGACATGCTTCGATATCAATGTGTCATCGTACTAGGACAGCATGAGGGGCGATATTGCCTCGGTTCGAAACAGGCTCTAACGGAGGAAAACCCGTGAACATCGCCAACCACGTAGAGCGCATCGCGCGCCGGCACCCCGGGCGCAAGGCCGTCGTCTTCGAGGCAAAGGACATCAGCTACGGCGCGCTCGACGCCTGCGCCGGCGCCCTCGCCCGCTCGCTCAGGACGAACGGCGTGCGCCGCGGTGACCGCGTCGCCCTGTACCTGCCCAACATTCCGGCCTTCATCCTCGCCTACCTCGCGGGGCAGAAAACCGGCGCCATCGTGGTCTCGGTCAACTCGATGTTCAAATCCGAAGAGGTGAAATACATCCTCAACGATTCCGGCGCCAAAGTGGTGTTCACCACTGCCGAACTCCTGCCCAACGTTCCGCGCGAACTGTGCCCGGCGCTGCAAAAGACCGTGATCTGCGAGGGGCTGGCCGCCGGCGAGATTCTGCTCGACGATTGGCTGGCGGCCGGACGCCCGGGATTCGACAGCTTCAACACCGAAGACATGCGCCCCGGCGATCCGGCGGCGCTGCTCTACTCCTCCGGCACCACCGGTTTTCCGAAAGGCGTGACCCTCACCCACAACAACGTCATCACCAACATCCGCGCCGCGGTTAACTGCTCCGGCCACAGCCGCAGCGACCGGCTGGCGATCTTCCTGCCGCTGTTCCATGTATTCGCGCAGAACTACATCATGAACGCCGGTTTCGAAGCGGGCGCGACGCTGGTGCTGTTCCGCCGCTTTGTCCCCGACGCGGTGCTCGACGGGATAGAACGCGAGCGCGTGACCATGTTCTTCGCCGTGCCGACCATTTACATCGCCCTCCTCGGCGCCGGCGTGGCGCAGCGAAAGCTGGCTTCGATCCGCTATTTCTTTTCCGCCGCCGCGACCATGCCGCAGGAAATCTCGCGCC
This sequence comes from Betaproteobacteria bacterium RIFCSPLOWO2_12_FULL_64_23, assembly GCA_001770575.1. GTDB lineage: Bacteria > Pseudomonadota > Gammaproteobacteria > Burkholderiales > SG8-39 > 2-12-FULL-64-23. Next base: position 2,887 of record MERK01000160.1, on the reverse strand, counting down.
GCTGGACCGAGATCTACGGCCCGCCCGTCCACGAGGGCTACGGCCTGACCGAATGCGCGCCCTGCGCCGCCTACAACCACGTATCGAAGCACAAGTTCGGCAGCGTCGGCACCGCCATCGAGGATTTCGAGGTGAAGATTTTCGACGAACACGACCGGGAGCTGGCGCGCGGCGAATGGGGCGAAATCGTGATCCGCGGCCCCGGCGTGATGAAGGAATACTGGGGCAAGCCCGAGGATACGGCGCGCGCACTGCGCGCCGGCTGGCTGCATTCGGGCGACATCGGCAGGATGGACGAGGAAGACTACATTTTCATCGTCGACCGGGTGAAGGACATGATCAACGTCTCCGGCTTCAAGGTCTGGCCGGCCGAAGTCGAACAGGTGCTCTACCGCCACCCGGCAGTGAAGGAAATCGCCGTCTACGGCATCCCGGACCCGCTCAAGGGCGAAACGGTGAAGGCCGCGATCGTGCTCAAGGACGGCGCGAGTGCAAACGCGCAGGAAATCATCGACTACTGCCGCGAGAAGCTGGCGGTATACAAGGCGCCGGCACAGATCGCTTTCGTCAACGAGCTGCCCAAGAGCGCGACCGGCAAGATCCTGAAGCGCGTGCTGCGCCAGCAGGCATAGGTGTTTGGCAATGTCATCCTGAGTCCCCCTCCGGGGATAAACTTCGCGAAGGATCTGCTTCTTGTTTCCAAGACCACAGCAGATTCCTCGGCCTGTGGCCCCGGAATGACACATCTACCGGGATCCCGATGACAGCGGGAGTGACCCTGCCGCTGTGGCTGGTGGTCCTCGTCGGCGTGCTGGCGCTGATCGGGCTGCTCGACCGGCTGCTCGTTCCCAGCGTGCGCTGGTTGATCCGCAGCCGCGCCAACAAGGTGCTGGACGAAGTCGCCTCGCACCTGAAAATAGAGATACGCCCGTTCCAGCAAACCCGGCGCCAGGTGCTGATCGACCGCCTGCTCTACGACGACAAGGTGCAGCAGGCAGCGGCGGCTTATGCACGGGCGCAGAACATGCCGCGCGAAGTGGTGATGGCACAGCTCACCGCCTATGCGCGCGAGATCGTCCCGGCCTTCAACGCCTACTTTTATTTCCGCATCGGCTACTGGCTCGGACGCAAAATCGCCCGATCGCTGTACCGGGTGCGCGTCGGGTATACCGACAGCGCGGGGCTGGCACGGATTTCCCCCGATGCCACGGTGGTGTTCGTGATGAACCACCGCAGCAACATGGACTACATTCTCGCCGCCTACCTGGTGGCGGACCAGGCGGCGCTGTCCTATGCCGTAGGCGAATGGGCGCGCATTTGGCCGCTGCAGCAGCTGATCCGCTCGATGGGTGCCTACTTCGTTCGCCGCAACTCGCGCGACGAACTCTACCGCCGCGTGCTCGAGCGCTACATCGGCATGGCCACCGAGGCCGGCGTGACCCAGGCGCTGTATCCGGAAGGCTCGCTCAGCCGCGACGGCACGCTGCGCGCGCCGAGGCTGGGCGCGCTCGATTACATGATCCGCGGCTTCAACCCCGAGGGCGAGCGCGATCTGGTGTTCATCCCGCTCGGAATCAACTACGACCGCACGCTGGAGGACCGCACCCTGCTGCTGGGGCTGGACGAGAACGCCGCGCGGCCCGGCAAAATGAGGGCCGCATGGAACACGCTCGCTTTCGCCGCGCACCAGGCCGGCCTCGCCCTGCGCAGCGAATGGCACCGCTTCGGCTATGCCTGCGTCAATTTCGGCACGCCGCTGTCGATGCGCGAGTACCTGCAGTCGCGCAGCTTCGATTTTCGCAAGCTCAACCGGGACGAGCGCCAGGCGCGCGTGGCCGAACTCGGCGCGCAGCTGATGCGGCGCGTGGGGGAACTGATCCCGGTCCTGCCGGTACCCCTGGTGGCGCTGGTATTCGAGCGCAACCCGGGCAAAGCCCTGTCGGAACTCGAATTGAAATCCGCAGTGGAAGTGTTGATCGAGCGCCTGGAAGCCGCGGGCGCGCACGTCTATATCCCGCGGCGCGACCGCGATTACGCCATCACGGCCGGATTGCGCATGATGCTGCTGCGCCATCTGGTCGAGGAGCGCAACGGCTTGTATGCCGCGGATCCTGCGCAATTGACGCTGCTGCGCTACTACGCGAATTCCATCGCGCACCTGCTGACGCAGGAATGAACCCGGCACGGGGCGCGCTTCGCGCCGGGGCGGGGCAACGCCAGCTCACATGTCCGAAAACGGCGAGACAAGACCGGCGCGCGCGTCTAGACTGCGTCCATGGATCTCGATGCCCGCCGTTGCTACTCCGCCCTGAAGGCGCGCGATGCGCGTTTCGACGGCCGTTTTTTCGTCGCGGTTTCCACCACCCGCATCTACTGCCGCCCGGTGTGTACTGCGCGCACCCCGGGGCGCGACCGCTGCAGCTTCTTTGCCAATGCCGCATCGGCGGAGCGGGCCGGCTACCGCCCCTGCTTGCGCTGCCGGCCCGAACTCGCGCCCGGTCACGCGCCGACCGACGCCGTGCGCACTACCGCGCACTGGGCCGTCGCGCGCATCGAGGCCGGCGCGCTGAGCGAAGGCGACCTGGAGCGCCTCGCGGCGGAATACGGCATTTCCTCGCGCCAACTGCGGCGCGTGGTCGAGACCGAATTCGGCGTGACGCCGGTCGAGCTGGCGCAGACGCGCCGCCTGCTGTTGGCGAAGCAATTGCTCACCGATTCGGCGCTCGGCATGACCGAAGTCGCGTTCGCCAGCGGCTTTGCCAGCGTGCGCCGCTTCAATCACCTGTTCAAGACGCGCTATGGCCTGAACCCGACGGCGCTGCGCCACCAGGGCAGGCCGAGGGCCCAGGCGGACGTGATCACGCTCAAGCTCGCTTACCGCCCGCCG
>MERK01000159.1:5062-5210 GCA_001770575.1 Betaproteobacteria bacterium RIFCSPLOWO2_12_FULL_64_23 | reverse complement strand
GTGCTGGCTCGGGCACTAGGCGCGCGCCCGTAAATGCCCGATGACGTCGGGCTGCTGCTGCTGATTGCCGGAATCGCCTTCCTCGGCTCGCTGGTCTACGGCATAACCGGTTTCGGTTCGTCGCTGGTGACGATTCCGCTTGCGACCC
>MERK01000159.1:0-5018 GCA_001770575.1 Betaproteobacteria bacterium RIFCSPLOWO2_12_FULL_64_23 | reverse complement strand
GATCTCGCCAACGCGCTACGCCTTGGTCTGGCACATCCGGGCGACGCGATCAAAAGCGAACTGGTGCGTATGGTGCCGCTGGTGCTGGTAGGCACCATTATCGGCGTGACCGTGCTGGTCAATCTGCCGCGCGCCGGCGCGATGCTCGCGCTTGGGGTGTTCGTTCTGCTCTATGCCGGCTACAGCCTGCTACGCCGGCCGGGAGATGCAATCGTCGCTACGGGCTGGGCGTATCTCGCCGGATTCGCCGGAGGCATTACCAGCACGCTGTTCGGCGCGGGAGGGCCGCCCTACGCCATCTATCTTTCCCACCGGCCTCTCGCCAAGGAGCAGTTCCGCGCCACGCTCACGCTCACCACGGTGTTCAGCATCGGCATGCGCGTCGTGGCTTTCGCCCTCACCGGCCTGCTGCTGAAGCGGGAGGTGCTGCTCGCGGCGATTGCGGCCCTGCCCGCGGCGTTTGTCGGGGTCAGTCTCGCCTCGCGCCTGTTCCGGCGCATTTCGCACGAGCTGTTGCTGCGGCTGGTGGCACTGCTGCTGCTTGTGACCGGCGGCTCGCTCATCGCGCGGGCGCTGGCTTAGACTGGCAACCCATGCAGAGCATCTCTTTCCGCGACCTGTTCGACCATATTGGCACTGGGCGCATGACGTTCAGCAAGCGCGCAGAGAGCTTGTCCGGACAGGAGGTCGAGTTGCGCGGCTATCTCGTCGCAATGCACAGCGACGAGAGGCAAATCACCCTCGCGGGTGAAGCGGGCGTATGTCCCGATTGCGCTGACAAACCGGTGGCCTACGTGCACCTGCCCGGCTTCAGTCCCGGCGCGGGACTGTTCAGCCCGCAGGCGGTGCGCTTGAAAGGCAGGCTGTCCTATGGTTTTGCGGTGGCGCCCGAAGGCTATGCCACGTTTCTGCGGCTGGAGAACGCGAGCGTGGCGACCGGGCTCAAGCCGGGGCTGCTGTCGGGCAAGCGCAACTGAACCGCAATGGTGAATCGTCTCCGGGCTCCTGAGGTTATGGACGCGCGAAACTAAACGAGAGCTGGCGGTGATGGCGGATGGACAGCAGGTACACCGTCGACCCGATTTCCGTATAGAGGATCAGGTAATCGCCCGAAAGGTATTCGCGCAGCGCATCTGCTGCGCCAGCCGGAAGCTGCGCCAGCAGAGTCAGCGCTTCGGCCGATCGGGGCGGCTGGTCAAGGTAGCGCCGGCCCATCCGCGGGAATCGACGCAGGTTGGGAAAAACGGTCGCGCGCAATTCGGCCAGCAAGTCGTCATAGGCAAAACGCGCGTCGGCGCCTGCCAGAAATTCCTCAACGGCATCGAGCTGTTCGAGGAAGCTGGCGGTCAGCTCGACCCGGTAGAGCCGTTCGGTCACGCTGCTTGGCTTATCGGGCGGCAGTCGCTGACTTGGACTTGCGGCGTTGCTGCAGCTTCGCGACGGCTTTGTCGGCGTCATGCACCCGCCCTGCCTTGATGTCTTCCAGGCCCTTGCGCGCATCTTCAATCAGAAGCAGGTGAATTCGCTCGCGTTCCAGCAGGTGGTAGTAGTCCAGTCTGCTGGCATCGATCAGGGCGACATAACTCTCGCCGTTCTTGGTGATGATCTTCTCGGCGCCGGCCTTGGCTTGCTCGGCCAGCTCGGAGAGTTTAGCGCGTGCCACAGTGAAAGGTACAACGTCATTGGAGGTGAATGTCATGGCAGGCTCCTCAGTGGTTAGCAGATTACTGTGCAGTATACTGTAACCTTTCAATTGTCGTCATGTTGTCTGCCGATACTGGTGGCCCATGCAGAGCGGCTCCTTTAACGTCCGCGGCCACCGGCGCGCGGGCACCGACGGTCGATGAAGCACGGCGCTTGCCCCGCCTCCCGTTTGGTTTGCGCAGAAATCCAGAAGGCCATTGCCGGAATATGGCAAAGCTCAGGCTGTCGGACCAGCGGCTATCCCCAAGCCTGCGTGAGCAATTCGTCCAGGGCGTCCATGATGCGGCTGCCTTCCTCGCCCAGGGATTTCACGAATTCGCCCAATTGCTCGTTTGGAATCGAGACAATTTCCAACGGATGCAGGATGACCTGAACATTCTCGATCCTGAAGGGTGGATTGAATCGAGGGTTATTTATTTTCCCGAGCGCTGACTTTCGCACCAAAGGAACGACTACCCGGCGACGGTAGCCGTCATACAAGGATGACTGGACCAGCACCACGTAGGGAATGTCGCCCCGATGCTTGCCCGTATTCCGATGAACGTCGAATTGAGCCATGGCCGCGGGTCACAGGGTTGAATACTCGTCGGCGAATGAACCATGCTTGGCGTTGAAGTCATTCCACATGGCCATGGTTGCTTCAATAGTCCTGGCCTCGGCAATCCGCCGCTGGCGTTCGCGCCCGACATAGTCGGCAAGTAGCGACTCGACTACCCCGGAGAGGTTGTCAGTCAGAACACGCGCTTGAACGATTAAGTCTTCATTCAGGGTCAGATTCACCGGGCGTTTACGTGCTGCCGTGTCGTATGCGGATTTCATTGGGCACCTCCAATGCGCATTATATGCGCATTGATACGAGAATTTCAGGAAAGATTCGATACGCGGAGCAACAACCGGCTTCCTGCCGATACCGGCCGGCAAGAGGGATGCTCCCTTTTTTGTTTCCGATGCTAAGCGAGCACGTCCGGATCGAGCTGGCGCTCGAGATGGGTGAGCTGGTCTTTCAGCAGCAGCTTGCGTTTTTTCAGCCGCTGCACGCGCAGTTGGTCAGGCAGAGGATTTTCGGCGAGACGCGCGATGGCGTCGTCGAGGTCATCGTGCTCGGTCCGAAGTTCGCTGATGCGCTGCCTCAGCGCTGCGTGTAGTGCTTCATCGTCATCGTCCATGGCGGTCCCCCTTTGCAAATAGACTACACCTTTCGCCCGGCCCAGGCGAGCATGGCCATGCCGGCCAGGATCATCGGCAGTGACAGCCACTGACCCATGGACAGGTTGAACGCCAGGAGGCCGAGGAAGTCGTCGGGTTCGCGAAAAAATTCTGCGGCGAAGCGCAGTACGCCATAGCCGATCAGAAACATCGCCGATACCGCGGCGGCGGGGCGCGGTTTGGCAGAATACGCCCACAGCAACACGAACAGTAGCACGCCTTCGAGGGCGAACTGGTAGAGCTGCGAAGGATGGCGCGGCAGCGCGCCGGCGCCGCGAAACACCATGCCCCAGGCGACATCGGTGGTGCGCCCCCACAGTTCGCCGTTGATGAAATTGCCGATGCGCCCGGCGGCAAGCGCGGGCGGAACCAGCGGCGCGATGAAATCCATGATCGCAAACCAGCCGATGCGGTGTTTGCGCGCTATATACGCCATGGCGAGGAGCACGCCCAGAAACCCGCCGTGAAACGCCATGCCGCCCTGCCACACCGCGAGGATCTCGAGCGGATGCGAAATATAGTAGCCCGGCTTGTAGAATAAGACGTAGCCCAGGCGCCCGCCCAGCACCACCCCGAGCACGCTGAAAAAAAACAAATCGTCGAATACGGCGTAGGAGATGCTTCCGCTCTTGCCCTGCCTGATGCGGCTGCGCGCGAGCAGGAAGGCCGCGCCGAAGCCGATGAGATACATCAGGCCGTACCAGCGCACCGCCAGCGGGCCGATTGCAATCGCGACGGGATCGATCTGCGGATGGATCAGCATGGCGCCTGTCTGATGCTTGCGGGGGGATTAGAATGCAACCCTCATTGTAGAGCGTATTCGAAAACCTATCAGCGCCGCGGCACGCTTGCCGCGCGATACCATGCCCTTGATCCCCGTTTCCTCGCGCGCTCTCGCCTACGCGGCGCTGATCTGCACTACCGCCCTGTGGGGCAGCAACGGCGTCGTTTCGCGCGCGCTGATGGACACGATTCCGCCGCTGGTCTTGGCGGCGGCGCGCTGGGTCGTCGTGTTCGTCGCGCTCCTGCCGCTGGTGTGGCCGGAGCGGCGCGCGCTCGCGCATTCGCTCCGGCACGACTGGAAGCTGCTGGTGGCGCTGACGCTGCTTGGTGGGGCACCACAGACTGCGCTTGTCTATAGCGGGCTTGCCGCGAGCACGGCCATTCACCTGGGACTGCTTAATTCCACCATCCCGGTGTTCATCATCCTGATCAGCTGGGGCTGGTACGCGCGGCGCCCGAACCGGCTTGAGTCCATCGGCTTGCCGATCTCGCTCACCGGCGTGGTTCTGATTCTGGCGCATGGCGACTTGCGCTCGCTCATGCAGCTGCAATTCAATCACGGCGATCTCCTGATGCTGGGCGCCGTGCTGGTCTGGGCGATTTACACCCTGCGTCTGAAACAGCGGCCGCAGTCCTTGTCCCTGTTCGCGTTCGTATTCGTGCTGGCGTTGATCGGCGATTTGCTGACGCTGCCGTTCGCCGCGCTCCAGTGGGTGCGGGCGGGCGGGTTTGATTTTGGCGCGCGCGAATGGCTGGGGCTGCTCTATGTCGGCACGGTGGCGACCCTGGTTCCGGCGATCCTGTTCAGCTATGGCGTGGAGCGCGTAGGCGCGGTGCGCGCGGGCATCCTGATCCACCTGATGCCGGTGTTCTCCAGCGTGTTCGCCGCCCTGTTCATCGGCGAGCGCTTGTTTCCCTATCACGCCGCCGGCTTCGCCCTGGTCGCGGGCGGCGCCATTCTCGGTTGTCTCCGGCCTGAGCCGGTGATATCTTCTCAGGCCTCACCCAAGACCTAGCAAACTGCATAACAAGGAGCAAATCATGGCGGATAACCGCAGAAGCAGTCTTATCACCCAGGGCGTCGCCCGCTCGCCCAACCGCGCCATGCTGCGCGCCGTGGGCTTTCGCGACGGCGATTTCGACAAGCCCATCGTCGGCGTGGCCAACGGCCATTCGACCATGAATCCCTGCAATGCCGGCATCCAGCCGCTGGTGGACCGTGCCATGGCGGCGCTCGAGGCAGAAGGCGCCAAGCCGCAGGTGTTCGGCGTGCCCACCGTCACCGACGGCATCGGCATGGGCACAGAGGCGATGAAATACAGCCT
>MERK01000158.1:4038-5097 GCA_001770575.1 Betaproteobacteria bacterium RIFCSPLOWO2_12_FULL_64_23 | reverse complement strand
TTCATCGATGAGTTTCTCCAGCTCCGCCGACTGGCAGCGGATCCAGGCAGCGTAGATACCGTCGTTCAACGATTCGTCCTTGACCGGCAGGGCACGGGCGAGCACCGCCACTGCCTGCAGGACCTCGGGTGCCGCAGCCGAAGTCGCCGCCGCGAGGACCGCACGCACGAACCTCGCTTCCAGCGTGCCCCCAGGCGGCCAGCCCAGGGCGGACAGAATTCTGGCGAGCCCGGGGCCGGGCGCTTGCGCCCATTCAGCCCACAAGGCGGCGATCTTTTTGCCATCGCGCAGCGGTGACAGCTGCCGCAGCGCGCTTAGGATTCGCCCGGCTTCGGGGTGCCCCTCTTGCAGCGCCTGCGCGAGCGCGATCACGCCGGACGAGTCAGGCCCCTCGGCGAGCGCCTTGATGGCAGCGCGTCGCCAGAGCGCGCCGATGAGAAAAGTTGTGTCGTAGAGCCGGTCTTTCGCTTCGTCTGCCGTCACAAGCGCCTCCCTAGCCCTAGCTGGTAAAACAGTTCCTTCCAGCGGCATCATATAGCAACAAATAGCAATCTTAAGCGCTATATGGTCTGCCGTGCCAACTCCGATGGTTCCATTCCGATGGTTCCTTTCTCGGTACTCCATCGACCTGAGCTACTGCGACTCGGAAGGGTCGAGTCTGTGTAAAAACACAGAGATTCTTCGGCTGATTTCACCCCGATCGTGATGGCGCGACCGCTTTTGGCACCGGATCTCGCAGATTGGGTTCGGATTCTTGCAAAAAAAGACGGCTTGCTGCGCCGTCATTGCCTTCATCAGGGGTTTTGCACCGAAGATCTGCATCATTTGCTTCAGGTTGTAGGCGAGCACATGCAAGCTCATCTCGGTGCTGACGCGCGGCAGCGTCTTGGTGAGGAAGTGCGTCGCGCCCATTCAGGCTTTGAGCGTTCCGAACGTATGCTCGACGGTCTGACGGCGTAGCTTCGAGGCCTCTGGGGCGCGGTCTGCGCGATCCAATTCATCAAGGCAGCGGCCAACGCTTTCTTCCCGCTCCAGGCTAGTACGATGAAACGTTAATTT
>MERK01000158.1:0-3924 GCA_001770575.1 Betaproteobacteria bacterium RIFCSPLOWO2_12_FULL_64_23 | reverse complement strand
GCCATTAACGCATTTCGGGCTACGCAGCTGGCAGCGCCGTCTTGCGGGTGCTAGCAACACCTCTGCGGGAACTTGTGGTGTAATTTTCTCGGCTACCTAACAACCAACAAGATGGAGGATCTGCCGAAATGGAATTCCTGGACGCGATCGAAACACAAATGATTGCCAACCGCCTTCCTCTCGCGGGCATCTCCATAGCGGCGCTGCCTTGCGCGGACACACCCATGGTTCTGTCCTTGCATTGGCACGGATTCATAGAGCATGAGGTAGAAACCGAAAGCGGTCCGCAATTTCGCTATGAGGCCGTCCCTTCATCGTGCCTGCAGATCAATCGACGTTGGCGCGAACTGCGCGACATCGAGCACACCGTCATGGACGTTGCCTGGGAACTCGGGTCATGGGATCTCACCCGTTTCGAGATGCGCCCTTGCATGCGGCCTGGTGCGCCCACGCAGGAAGCGATCGAATGCCACCTGGCGTTCGGACAGCCGCATCCCTATTTCAACGCCGAGCTTGCGCCGGTCTCCGAAGTGCAGGATGCAGAGGATCTGCTTGACACCGCCGGACGCCGCGGTTACCTGCTATGGCGTTTCCGGCCAGTGCGCGGCGGTGTGTGGGAGGAGGTCAGCGACGATGCCTCCCTGCAGCCCGGCGGCTACCGCAACCCGCCTTGCCCTCAAATCAGTTGCGAGTTCGGCGACACGCGATGTCTGAGGCAACCGCGCCGCGTTGTCTACCGATTCGGCTACTTTGGGGAAAATACTCGACACATCGGTTCCGGCCGACAGCTGGGCGAGCAGCCATGCGCCAACCTATCCGTTTGTTGGGGATTATACTGACCACTTTGCAAGAGAAAGGAGGTGCACCATGAAGATGAAGTTCAAGGTCAGCCGCGCCGAAATGTGGTCCGCGACGATCGACGATCGAGCGGGCGGTGCCGCCGCCGTGCTGGATCCGGTGGCAAAGGCGGGGGCCGATTTCGAGTTCATACTTGCCCGCCGCGCGCCGGAGCAACCTGGCAAGGGCTTGCTTTTCGTTCTGCCCGTGAAGGGTGCGAAAGCAGTCAAAGCGGCACAGGAAGTGGGGCTCGGCAGAGCCGCAGGCATTCACACGGTGAAGATCGAGGGCTCGGACAAGCCGGGCACCTCGGCCGCAATCGTGTGCGCACTGGCGAGTGCCGGCATCAGCTTCCGCGCCATCTCGGCTACCGCGGTCGGCAAGAAATTCTCCGGCTATCTCGCGCTGGACTCGGGCGAGGACGCAGCGAAGGCGGCAAGCGTCCTGAAGAAACTGTAGCGACGCCGGCGGGCGTCTGGATACCGCGTTGTCGGCTTGCGCCCGCGCCCTATGATGGGGTCGCCGATCGGACTCTAGGGCCTAGCCAAGTTCCGCTGCATCCCGCCTCATGCGCCGTGCGCCGCGCGCGGCGGCACGCGGCTCATGGCGCGCTCGCTGATGGCGGTGATGGACAGCGACGGGTTCACCCCCGGATTGGCGGAGATCATCGAGCCGTCGCAGACATACAGGTTGCGGTAGCCGAACACGCGGTTGTCGCTGTCTATGACGCCCTCGGTTGCATCGCGCCCCATGCAGGCGCCGCCGAGAATATGCGCCGTCGATGGAATGCCGAGCAAGGTTTCGCTGACCATCGCCACCGGTTTGCCGCCCACGATCGCGGCATAGCGCTCGGACAGGTCCGTGGCCGCGGGGATGAACGCGGTAGGCGCGGGGCCGACGTCGAGCCGCGTCGCCAGGCCGAAGCGGCCGCGCACCATGCGCAGGGTGCTATCGATGGTCTGCATGAACAGCAGCACCTGGGTGCGCTTGGCCCAGTCGTCCACGCACAGTACCTTCAGGTTCATCACCGGGTGCAGCAGCCAGTCGCCCAGCAACTTGAGCAGGCGCACGAAGCCGTTCGGGTGGTACACGCGCGGCGCCATCAGCAGGCGCCAGAAACCCGAGCCGGCGGCGTAGCGCACCGGCTCCAGATGGGAGTGCTCGTCGGTATGCAGAATGGAGCCGATGGCGACGCCGTCGGAGAACACGGACTTGCCGCCCGGCACGGTCACCGGGATCAGCGCCTCCGAGTTGGTGCGCACGCCGTAACCGAGCCGCTCTGACAGCCGCGGCAGCCAAGTCTGTTTCAGCCGCAGCAACAGTTCTACCGTGCCGAGCACGCCGCCCGCGAACACCGCGCCGCGGCAGCGCACCGTGCCGCCCGCGCCCTTGCGCCTGGCGCCGGGCTGCCAGTCCACGGCATAGCCGTCGGCGCCGTCGGCTGCTCCCAGCGGACGCACGCCGGTGGCGAGGGATTCCGGCTGGATCAGCGCGCCGAGTTGCTCCGCCAGGTAGAGGTAGTTCTTGTCCAGCGAATTCTTGGCGTTGTGGCGGCAGCCGGTCATGCAGCCGCCGCAGAAAATGCAGCCGGCGCGCGCCGGCCCCTTGCCGCCGAAAAACGGATCCGGCACGGTCATCGAAGGCTCGCCGAAGAACACCGACACCTCGGTCGCTTCGAAATGCTGCTCCATGCCGATCTGCCGCCCCAGCTCGCGCAGGGCGAGATCGCCGGTCTCCAGGCGCGGATTGGTGGCGGCGCCGAGCATGCGCAAGGCCATCTGGTAGTGGACGCGCAGCTCCGTCTCCCAGTCGGCCAGATGGGCCCAGGACGGCGATGTGAAGAAGGCCTTTTTCGGTACCGGCAGGGTATTGGCGTAGACGAGCGAGCCCCCGCCCACGCCCACCCCGGAGAGCACGCTCACGTGGCGGAAAAAAGTCAGTTTGAACAGGCCGAAGCACTTCATCGACGGCAACCACAGCCAGCGCTTCAGGTCCCAGTTGGATTTAGGGAAGTCCGCGGCGCAAAGGCGCATGCCCTTCTCCAGCACCAGCACCTTGTAGCCTTTCTCCGTCAGGCGCAAGGCGCAGACGGAGCCGCCGAAGCCCGAGCCGATGATGACGTAGTCGTAGTCGAACGCGGCGGCGTTGTCGTTGCCCGTGCTTGTCATGAGGTCTTCCCGTGATCCCGGATCACCGCATTACAGCAGAAGACGCACAGGCGTGTCCATCAAGGTCACGCGTACGATGGGCTCACCAGACCGTGGTGATCTCCTTGATCTTGCGCAGCCGCGAGTCCGATGTCACCAACGGGGCGCGGTGCATGAGCGCGGTGGCCGCGATCAGCCGGTCTGCCGGATCGCCATGCGAAAACGCATCTGATTGCGACAGCACCGCGATCGCGGGCGTGATCGGCAACACCTGCAGCCGGCGCGCGGCGATCAGGTCCTCGAGGAACTGGCGCGCATCGATGCCGGGATCGAGGCGGTCGCGGGCGATCAGCATGGCGATCTCCCACAGGCTGATGTCGCAGCAGGCGAGTTCGCGCGTAGCGGCGGCGAGCTCTATGGCCTTGCGCGCGCGGGCCGAAAGACGCGCCGGGGCCAGCGCGTCATAGACCAAGGCGTGGGTGTCAACAACGATCACGCGCCGCGTCCCATGCTGCGCCGGTCGGGCCGAGGACGTCGCCGATGCGGCAGTGCTTGCGCGCGGCGAGCAGGCGCGCGCGGGCCTGCTCGTGCGTATCGCTCTCGGCCACGATGCGCGCAATCACTTTTCCGTGCGACGTGACCTCGATCTCCTTGCCTTTTTGCGCCTCGGCCAGGTAGGCGGGCAGGTTCTGGCGCAGCTCGGTGACGTTGACCTTGGGCATGGCGTGCTCCTTTATGTACAGATTAAGTGTACAGAAGCCTGCGGCCGGTGTAAATGCCGCGCGCTGCATGAAACCGGCCGCCGGCGCGCTGCGCGATTCGTCGCAGCGCAGGCTAGTACGATGACACGTAAGTTGCAAAACATTGTGCCGGGTATTTGAGATCTGCGACGTACGGCGTTGTGGGAGCGAGCTTGCTCGCGAATCATCGAATTCGCGAG
>MERK01000157.1 GCA_001770575.1 Betaproteobacteria bacterium RIFCSPLOWO2_12_FULL_64_23 | reverse complement strand
GGACGAGGCGCTCGACACCATCGCGGTCAAGTTCAAACAAGTCGCCGCGGTCGAGCCGCAGTCCATCCTGCCCTGCAGCTACGCCGGCACCATGGGGCTGGTGCAGTACGCTTCGATGGACCGGCGTTTTTTCCACAAGCTCGGCGCGTCGCTGCTCGAGCGCACGCTGTGTTCTTCGGCCGGCAAGGTAGGCATGAAAATCACGCTTGGCGCCGGCGTCGGCATGGACCCGGAGCGCTTCGGCGAAGCGAAGCTGATCCTCATCTGGGGCTCCAATTCCATCGTCTCCAACCTGCACCTCTGGTCGCGCGTGCAGGAGGCGAAGCGCCGCGGCGCCAGAGTGATCGCGATCGATCCCTACCGCAGCCTGACGGCGGCGAAATGCGATCAGCACCTGGCGCCGTTGCCGGGCACCGATGCGGCGCTGGCCCTGGGGCTGATGCACGTGATCGTCGCCGAGGGCCTGCACGATGCCGATTATGTGGCGCGGCATACCTTGGGGTTTTCGCAGTTGCAGGAGCGGCTGCGGGACTACCCGCCGGAAAAAGCCGCGGCCATCTGCGGTCTCGCGGTCGAAGATATCGTGGGACTCGCGCGCGAGTACGCGCGTACCCGGCCGGCGGCGATCCGGCTCAATTACGGCATGCAGCGGCACTCCGGCGGCGGCATGGCGGTGCGCACCATCACCTGCCTGCCGGCGCTCACCGGGCACTGGCGCGATGCTGCGGGCGGCGTGGTGTTGTCCACCGGGGATTTCTACGGCATGAACCACGCGGCGCTCGAACGTCCGGACCTGATACCGAACCGGCCGCGCAGCATCAACCAGTCGGCGCTGGGCGACGCGCTCACCGCGGCCGAGCCGCCGGTGCGCGCGATCTACGTCTACAACAACAACCCGGTGGCGGTGTGCCCGGATTCGCAGAAGGTGATTGCCGGTTTCCGGCGCGAGGACCTGTTCACCGTGGTGCACGAAATTTTCCTCACCGACACCGCCGACTACGCCGACATCGTGCTGCCGGCCACCACCCAGCTCGAGCACTACGACGTGCACAAGTCCTACGGCCACCTGTATGTGCTCGCCAACAGTCCGGCGATCGCCCCCGTGGGGGAGGCCAAGCCCAACAGCGAAGTGTTCCGGCTGCTCGCCGCGCGCATGGGCTTTACCGAAGCCTGCTTCAGTGATACCGACGAAGACATCTGCCGCCAGGCGCTCGCGTCGTCGGACCCGCGCATGGCCGGCATCGAGTGGAACGCGCTGAAAGCCCGGGGCTGGCAGCGGCTCAACCTGCCGGCGCGCTTCGCGCCGTTCGCCGAAGGCAATTTCCCCACGCCCTCGGGCAAGTGCGAATTCTGGAGCCAGACCGCGCTGGATCTGGGGCTGGACCCGCTGCCCGCGTATACGCCCCCGCGCGAATCGGCGCAAAGCGCGCCGCAGCTGGCGAAGACCTATCCGCTCGCCTTCATCTCGCCGCCGGCGCGCAACTTTCTCAACTCCTCCTTCGCCAATCTGCCGTTCGCGCTGAAGGAAGCGGGGGAGCCGTATCTCGACATCCATCCGGCCGACGCCGCAGCGCGGGGCATCGCCGATGGCCACCAGGTGCGCATCTACAACCAGCGCGGCTCGTTCACGGTGAAAGCGCGCGTATCCGACCGGGTGCGCCGGGGCGTGGTGGCGGCGCTGTCGGTGTGGTGGAAGAAACTCTCGCCCGACGGCCGCAACGCCAACGAAGTCACGTCGCAGGCGCCCGCCGACATGGGCGGATCGGCGACCTTTTACGATTGCCTGGTGGAGATCGAACGCGCCGGCGCAAGCTGAGCCGAATGTTCCCGCGATACATGGCCAGGCGCATCGCGCTCGTTCTGCTTGCAGCGGCCACAACACTGCTGTCCGGATGCGCCGGACAACCCGCTTTGGCCCCGCCCGATTACCGGCCGGTCGCAGGCAAGGATCCGCGAAGCCTGGCCGCCGATTACATGCAGCGCCGCGCGGGCAAGCCGCCGCTGCTGGCGGGCGCGGATGAATACGCGTGGGAGTTTCTTCCGGCGCCTGGAGATGCCTTGGCGGACAAGGGCAGCGGAAGCTGCAACAAGAAGCCGGGCACTTGAGCGCTGGGCGCGCAATGCGGCTGCCGCCCAGACAGGTCGGGCGCAGGCTCAATGGCAGCGTCCTCCAGCCCGGTCAGGCGGATTAGCCCCTGCCGGGTCCTTCGCCACCCCGCGTCGACCGCCCCTTCATTGACCGGAAACGCGGATTCAGCACGACGTCCGCCACTTTCTGCTGTGCGGGTGACAGCGCCGCGTAAAGCGGCTTCATCACGGCCAAATACTGGTTGATTCGGGTAACCGCCTCGGCATGGGAAGACTGCGTTTTTTCGAGACGTTCGATCGCATTGGGCCGCTCGTGTCTAGAACGCCCTGATTCACCGGATCGCCTCGACTGGAGCCGCTGTTCCATGTCTTGCGCATTCTTGCGAACGAAATTGGCGTACGCATTCCATTGCGATTGCTGTGCATCGGCTATTTTCAAAGCGGTTTTGACGTAAGCCAATCGAGCTTCAACGCGCTCGGTGGGCCGGGTAAAAGGACGCTGCGCAAAGTTTCGCCCGGGACCGGCGGCGGATCGGGACTCCAAATTCGGAGTCGGTTGAGCAAATGCCGTCGAAGCGATGATCGCGGAAAGACAGGCGGAAACCAATGTAGTACCGAGTAGCTTATTCATGGATGCCTCCATAGTTCACGAGCAAGATGACCAGATGATTCAAATGCCATGACTGCGCAATGTCAAAACCCGAGTCCAGTACCGTTGCAAAAGCGGGCAATGCATTGGTGCAGGCCCTAGCGCGCTACGGGGGCGCTTGCCGGAACGCGCTGCCAGCCGGTTCGACACTGCGGAACCGTGGGGTAGTAGCCCGGGGGATTGACGCAGTAGTACCAATATCGCTGCGTACTCCCGGGCACTGGCGCCGGTGCCGGCGGCACAACGACGCTTGGATGCAGGTAAGGATCGGGATAGGGATAAACGGCGGCCGGATAGAAATACCAGACGCCGCCAACGATCCACCACCAGCCTGATCGGCCGGCGTGCGGTCCCCGATGCCAGCGACCGGCGCGCCAGCGCGCGAGGTCGTGTTTGTTGAAGCGGTGAATATCTCCGTGCCGGACTTCGTGCCGCTCGCGCGCGATGCCGCGGCGATGATCGCGTTCATCCGCCACAGACGGACGAATCATGGCCGACATCGCAATCAGGACCGCAAGCGCACCGCGCAGCATGTTCATCGCATTCTTCCGCGCAGGTATGTCCGGCCTCATCGCGCCACCGATTTCCATATATCCGCGGCGCTCAACGCATCACCCCCGGGGGCGGAGGCGGCGGGAAACCGGGAGGCGGGGGCGGAGGCGGCGGATTGAATGCTTGCGCCGGCCGCGGCGCCATCTGGCCCAAAACCGGAACGCGCTCGCCTTTGGCATACATGCACTGAATGTAGGCGTTGTCGTAACGGCGCTGCGAACCGTATCCGGAAGCTTGGCCGGCATTGGCACCGGCGGCGCTTCCCGCCAATAATCCCACGCCCGCGCCGACGCCTGCACCTTGATGTCCGCCCATGGCCGCGCCGGCGAGCGCGCCGACCGCAGCGCCAACGGCAGCGCTTTTCACGCCGCTTTCGATGGCCGTCTCGTTCGCGGTCGCGCCGCCGACCTGGCTGAGCGCGAATTGCCTGCACTGGGCATCGTCGCCGCGGAACTGATCGAAACTCTTGCCCGTCCCGGGCATCACCATGACGCTCGGTCCGGTCGGGATGGTCGTGCAGGCGGCGACGCCGAGCAGCGCTACCAAGGGTGAAAAATGCAATAATTTTGACATGATCGAATGCTCCATTGCGTCAGCGGGAGGGCGGTTGCGCCGGCACGCGTTGCCAGCCGGCAGCACATTCCGCGACGTAGGGGTAATAGCTTTTCGATGCGGCGCAGTAGTACCAGTCCGCCTGAGACTGCGCTGGCGCCGATTGCGCCTCGGCTGCGCCCTGCTCGACATAGACTGGTGGCGCGGAAGATCCCATCACCACCGGAGGATAGGCATAAACGGGCGCGGGATAAGCATAGTAGGGCGCCGGGTAATAGCCCGGCACGTAAATCGGAAAGCCGAGAGAAATGCCAAAGCGCACATTTCCGCCGTGACCATGGCCGTGGCCGTGGCCATAACCGCGGTGCTGGGCCATTGCAGAGCCGCTTGCCAGTGCGCCGAACAATACCAGGACCAAAGTCCCTGCAAGCTTGGACAACGTTTTCATGATTCACCACTCCAGTCGCCAGACAGGAGTTCAGGCTAGCAAGTTCGCGCGACCGAAGTGGTAAGGAATTGTTTCAATTTGTAAGCCCGGTCCGCTCAGACAGCGAATCAATCCGGAGCTACCCGGGCCCCAGTGGCCGGGTGCTGGTGCGATGCGCTGCGCGTCAGTGACCCGCAAGCTCCTTGCGCACGATCGCCGCGCCCGCAGCCAGGGCCTTGAGCTTGCTTTGCGCCACCGCGCGCGGCAGCGGCACCATGCCGCAGTTGGTGCAGGGATAGAGCTTGTCCGGCGCGACGTACTTCAGCGCCGGGCGCAGGATTTGCGCGACTTCCTCGGGCGTCTCGATTTTTTCGCTGGCGACATCGATCGCGCCGACCATGATGTCCTTGCCCTTGAGCAGGCCGATCAGTTCCAGCGGCACCCTGGAGTTGGCGCACTCGAGCGATACCTGGCCGATTTTCGATGTTGCGAGCAGCGGAAAAGTGGATTCGTACTGACGCCATTCCGAACCCAGGGTTTTCTTCCAGTCGTTGTTCGCCTTGATGCCGTAGCCGTAGCAGATGTGCACCGCGGTCTTGCACTTGAGCCCGGCCGCCGCGGCCTCCAGCGTCTCCACGCCCCAGTCGCGCACTTCGTCCATGAATACGTTGAACGCCGGTTCATCGAACTGGATTACGTTTATCCCCAGGGCCTCCAGCTCGCGCGCCTCGGCATTCAGGATCCTGGCGAACTCGCGCGCGAGCTTCTCGCGGCTGCGGTAATAGCCGTCGTAGAGCGTGTCCACCATGGTCATCGGGCCGGGGAGGGTGAATTTCACCGGCCGGTCGGTCTCGGCGCGCAGGAATCTGGCATGT
>MERK01000156.1 GCA_001770575.1 Betaproteobacteria bacterium RIFCSPLOWO2_12_FULL_64_23 | reverse complement strand
AGCGCTTCGAAGCAAACAAGCTGGAGAAGCGCTTGTGCCGCCTCGCCGGACAGGCGATCGCCGATTTCAACATGATCGGAGCCGGCGACCGCGTCATGGTCTGCCTCTCGGGCGGCAAGGACAGCTATGGCTTGCTCGACGTGCTGCTCAAGCTGCGGGCGCGCGCGCCGATAGCGTTCGACATTGTCGCGGTCAATCTCGATCAGAAGCATCCGGGCTATCCGGCGCATGTTCTGCCCGATTACCTGAAGTCCCTCGGGATTGAATTTCTCATCGCGGAGCAGGACACCTATGCCGTGGTCAAGCGCCTGATCCCCGAAGGCAAGACCATGTGTTCGCTGTGCTCGCGCCTGCGCCGCGGCGTGCTCTACCGCCTCGCCGGCGAGCTGGGTGCGACCAGGATCGCCCTGGGTCATCATCGCGACGACATCCTGGAAACCTTTTTTCTCAACCTGTTCTTCGGCGGCAAGCTGAAAGCCATGCCGCCGAAACTGGGGTCGGACGACGGCAAGCACGTCGTGATACGCCCGCTCGCGTACGTGAAGGAAAAGGACCTCGCGCGCTACGCCGAGGTGCGCGCCTTCCCCCTCATTCCCTGCGACCTGTGCGGCGCGCAGGACCAGTTGCAGAGAAAGCAGGTGAAACAGCTGCTGCGGCTGTGGGAAAAGGAATTCCCCGGCCGGGTCGAAACCATATTCAACGGCCTGCAGCGGGTCGTGCCCTCGCATCTGCTGGACCGCAAGCTGTTCGATTTTCCCGCCGTAGCCGGTGGCAATGCCGCGCCTGAGGGCGGGGATAAAGCCTTTGATGCAGAAGACTTTTCCTCGATCGCGACGTCCGCGCTGAGGATCATGCCACGGCCGGAATAGACCGGCGACCAATCATAGTGTGTCAAACTCAGCTTGTCATGCTAGAATTTTGGCATGAACTGCGCTGAACGGCTGGTTTCGATTTTCGGCAGCCAGGCCGAGGTGGCCCGGCGCTTCCGCCTGGATCGCGCGGTCGTCAACAACTGGGTCAAATCCGGTTATGTTCCGGCGCGCTGGGCGATGGAGGTCGAGCACGCCACCGAGGGCAGGGTCGCGGCGGTCGAAGTGCTCGACGAAGCCAATGCCAAGAAACCGGTCCGAGTCAAATCGCGACCCGACGATCTGTTCGGGTCGCATCTTCCAGGGAGTGACGCCATGAGTGAGTTCGCACCAGTCAAACGTATCAATTCGTTCCATCCGCCGCAGCGCACGCTGATGGGGCCCGGGCCCTCGGAGATCAACCCGCGGGTGATGGCGGCGATGAGCCTGCCGGCGATCGGCTATCTCGATCCGGTGTTCGTCGAGATGATGGAGGAGTTGAAGTCGCTGCTGCGCTACGCCTTTCAGACCAAGCACGCGCTCACCTTCCCCGTCTCCGGCCCCGGTTCGGTCGGCATGGAGTATTGCTTCGTCAATCTGGTCGCCCCTGGCGACAAGGTCATCGTCTGCAGGAACGGCGTGTTCGGCGGGCGCATGATCGAGAACGTGGAGCGCGCCGGCGGCACGCCGATCATCGTCGAGGATGCCTGGGGCGAGCCGGTCGACCCGCACAAGCTGGAAGACGCGCTGAAGAAAAATCGCGACGCGCGACTGGTGGCATTCGTGCATGCCGAGACCTCGACCGGGGTGCAGTCCGACGCGAAGGCGCTGGTGGAGGTCGCGCACAAGCACCACGCGCTCGCCATCGTCGATGCCGTAACCTCGCTCGGCGGCACGCCGGTGCTGGTCGACGAATGGAACATCGACGCGATCTACTCCGCCAGCCAGAAATGCCTGTCGTGCACGCCGGGCCTGTCGCCCGTGTCTTTCAGCGACCGCGTGGTCGAACACGTCAAGGCGCGCAAGGACAAAATCCATTCCTGGTTCATGGACATGAACCTGCTCCTGGGCTACTGGGGCGCGACCACCCGCACCTACCACCACACGGCGCCGACCAACAGCCTGTACGCGCTGCACGAGGCGCTGTTGATCCTGAAGGAAGAGGGCATAGAGAACGCCTGGGCGCGGCATACGCGCCACCACCTCGCGCTGAAAGCCGGCCTCGAAGCCATGGGGCTGAAGTTCCTGGTGAAGGAAGAGGCGCAACTGCCGCAGATGAACGCGGTGTTCATCCCCGAGGCGATCAAGGCGCGCGAAGCCGAAGTGCGCAAGACCCTGCTCACCGAGTTCAACCTCGAGATTGGCGCCGGCCTGGGGCCCCTGGCCGGCAAGATCTGGCGCATCGGCATCATGGGCTATTCGTGCAAGCCGGAGAACGTCATGCTGTGCCTGTCGGCGCTCGGCTCCGTGCTCTCCGATATGGGCCTGCCGATTCACGTCGGTGACGCCGAAGCGGCTGCGCATGGCGCCTATGCTGCGCTGCATGCCAAGGCGGCGCAGCAGAAGCAGCAGAAAAAGCGCGTGGCTTGAGGCGACAGCTCTTCTCTTGACCAGGGGAGCGGGGCTACAACGCGAGCCGGGCGCGCGCGGCCTCGTATTCGCTGCGCAGCCGCTCGACCAGCTCGGCGGTGCCGGGAATGTCGTCGATCTGGCCCACGCCCTGCCCCGCGCTCCAGATGTCGCGCCAGGCCTTGCGTGCGCCGCCCTCGCCCGAGCCAAAGTTCATTTTGTTCTTGTCCGGCGGCGGCAGGTTGTCCGGATCGAGTCCGGTCTGCAGCACGCTGTGCTTGAGGTAGTTGCCGTTGATGCCGGAAAAGAGGGCGGTGTAGACGATGTCTGCCGCGGCCGATTTGATGATCATCTGCTTGTACTCCTCGCTCGCGTTCGCCTCCTTGACGGCGATGAAGCGCGTGCCCATGTAGGCCAGGTCCGCGCCGATCGCCTGCGCCGCGAGCACCGAAGCGCCGTTGGAGATGGCGCCGGCGAGAACAATCGTCTTGCCGAAGAACTTGCGCACTTCCGGCAGCAGCGCGAACGGCGATAGCGTGCCCGCGTGCCCGCCCGCGCCGGTGCACACCAGGATCAGCCCGTCCACGCCCGCCTCGGCGGCCTTGCGCGCGTGGCGCACGTTGATCACGTCGTGCAGCACGATACCGCCGTAGCTGTGCGCAGCCGCGATGATTTCACCCGGCGGGCGCAGGCTGGTGATGATGATCGGCACCTTGAAGCGCACGCAGGCTTCCATGTCGTGCATCAGTCTGTCGTTCGATGCGTGCACGATCTGGTTCACGGCGTAGGGCGCGACCTTCTTCTGCGGATGCGCCGCCTTGTAGGCGGCGAGCTCGGTGGTGATCCGCTCCAGCCACACGGCGAGCTGGTCCCTGGGCCGGGCGTTCAGCGCCGGGAACGCGCCGACGATGCCCGCCTTGCATTGGGCTATCACCAATTCGGGCGTGGAGACGATGAACATCGGCGAGCCGATCACGGGGAGCGTCAGATTGCCGTCGAGAATTGCCGGAATGGGCATGGTGGATCCTGTAATTATTGCTGGAGATCAAGGCAAAGGCATATATTCTGACGTAATCTGACAAACTTGGGTGCAGCAGTTTCGGTTGCGCCGCAATGGCTGATCGAACGGCATTGCGAACCTGAACGCAGGGCAAAGGGACCGATCCCGCGATCCGGGCTCGCCGCATCCCCCACCATTTTTTTGCACGACAGAAAAAAGGGAGTTTCTTCTTATGGGTACCACCTACAAGATCTTGATCATGGGCGCTTCCTACGGCTCGCTGTTGGGAACCAAGCTGGCGCTCGCGGGGCATACGGTGAAGCTGGTATGTCTTCCCCCCGAGGCGGAGTTGATCAACCAGGAAGGCGCCATCGTGCGTCTGCCGGTCAAGGGCCGCGAGGGCTTGGTTGAAGTCAACTCGAAAAAACTGCCCGGGAAAATGTCGGCCGGCGGCACCACCGCGTTCAACCCGGCTGATTTTGATCTGGTGGCATTGGCCATGCAGGAGCCGCAGTATCGCTCCCCAGGCGTGCGCGAACTGCTGCAGGCGGTTGCGAAAGCCAAAGTTCCCTGCATGTCGATCATGAACATACCGCCCCTGCCTTACCTTGCGCGCATTCCCGGCATTGATGCCGCCGCGTGCAGAGGCTGCTACACCGATGCAACCGTATGGGACAGCTTCGACCCCAAGCTGATGACCCTGTGCAGCCCGGATCCGCAGGCATTTCGCCCGCCGGAAGAGAAAGTCAATGTGCTGCAAGTCAGGCTGCCGACCAACTTCAAATCGGCGCGCTTTGATTCCGACGCCCACACGGCCATCCTGCGCCAGCTGGAGTCGGATATCGAAGCGGTCCGCTTTGACACCGGCGACGCGAAGATCGAATTGCCGGTCAAGCTCAAGGTGCACGATTCAATTTTCGTGCCGCTCGCAAAATGGAGCATGCTGCTGGCGGGCAACTATCGCTGCGTGCAGAAGGACGGGATGATTCCGATCAAGGAAGCCGTGCATGCCGACATCGAAGCATCGCGCTCGGTGTACAACTGGGTGGCGAAATTGTGCATGTCACTGGGCGCCGCCGAGAAAGACCTGGTGCCGTTCGAGAAATACGCCAATGCGGCCCTGTCACTGGGGAGCCCGTCTTCCGCGGCGCGCGCACTGGCCGCGGGCGCGCCGAATATCGAGCGGACGGACCGTCTGGTGCAGACCCTAGGCGCGCAGAAAGGCATGCAGTCCGATGTAGTCGATCGCACGGTCGCCCTGGTCGACGGCTGGCTCGCGGCCAATCGGCGCAAAGCCTGAGCCGGAGGGGTCGTTCGCGCACACGCCCAAGCCGGATACTTGCCGCGGATCCCGGCCAGGGGTTCATTTCCTCCGCGGCGGCCTGTGATGGCGCAGCTTCTGTGCCTCGCGCTCCAGCGGATCGCGCAAGCGCAGCAGCTTCGCCTGCCGTTTTGTGATCAGCGGATAGTGCCGGGCGGCGTCCAGGGCCCAGCCCACGTCCCAGCAGCTTTTTTTTTGGGTCACCCATGACTTCGGATCCAGCCGGCGCATGTCGTAGGCGACGGAATAGCTGCGCAGCGTCTTCTGGTAGCGTTTGTTGCAGTACTCGTGGAAGTAGGACATTGCGAGTTCGCGCAGGCTGCGGTACACCGGATCGCGCCAGCGCAACACCGGATGGTTGGTCTTGGACATCGCGCCCCAGCAACCGTTGCGCCGAAACAGCGTCACGATATGGTCGTAGTCGCGCGTCGCCTTCAGATCCATCAGCAGCGGCGGCTCGCCATGCACCCACAATGCGGCGGCGGCGATCATGGCGCCCTCGATGCACAGTGCCCGGCGCTGATTCAGGGCTTCACGCACCGAAAGACAGGTTTCGCCGCCAACCTCGAAGTTCTGCGGAATCGCGTCGATGTAAGCCTGGATTTTCTCCGGCGTGTTGAGGCGCCTGAGGAGCGCAAACTCGGCTTTCGTCAGGCCCAGATCCTCGCGGCTGGCAAAGCGCTTTTTCTTCACTTTGTCCGCTTGCCGCGCTTAACCGGTTTTGCCGGCCGGGCGGTCTTCTTCTTCGCGGACTTTTCGTGTGGCGGCTTCGCCGGGGGCGGTTTTTTCGCCGGTTTCTGTTGTG
>MERK01000155.1:4070-6530 GCA_001770575.1 Betaproteobacteria bacterium RIFCSPLOWO2_12_FULL_64_23 | reverse complement strand
CTGTTTCCATGCTGCAATTGTAAGTCAATTCAACCGCAACCATGTTCGTTCGTTAAGCTTCGATGAGATTCAATATCGTCAGTTTTGCCTCGGGCGTATGCCTGTTGCAGCAGCAGCCGCAACTGCCTGCGCTTGCCTGGGCTTTGCTGCTCGCGCCGATCTTGGTTTTATGGTGGCGCTTGAGCCTGCGCGCAGCCGATGGCCGCGGCGCGAAGCTCGCCGCCATGCTGCTGGCGAACGCCATGTTTGCCGCGGCGGGATATTTTTATGCCGCGGCCTGGGCGCAGTGGCGCCTGGCCGATCGCCTGGCGCCGCGGTGGGAAGGCCCGGATCTCAGCGTAACGGGCGTGGTGGCGGGGTTGCCGCAGCCTTTCGAGCGCGGCGTGCGCTTCGATTTCGAGGTCGAACAAGTCGAACCGGCCGAGGCCCGGCTGCCGCGGCGCATTGCACTGTCATGGTACGAAGGCAGCACCCGCGAAGAGTTCCAGGACGTCGCATTCATCCGCGCCGGCGAGCGCTGGCGTTTCAGCGTGCGCTTGCGGCGTCCCCACGGAAGTGCCAATCCGTACGGCTTCGATTACGAATCCTTGCTGATGCAACGCGCCATCGGTGCTACGGGCTATGTTCGTCCCGGAGGCACGGCGCGCCTGGACGACCTAATGCCGCGGCCGGCATACCTTATCCAGCGTGCGCGCGAAATCCTGCGCGAGCGCCACTGGGATACGCTGCCCGGCTACCCCTATGCGGGCATCCTGATCGCGCTGGCGATCGGCGACCAGAATGCCATCGATGCGAAGCAATGGCAGTTGTTCGCGCGCACCGGCGTATCGCACCTGATGTCCATCTCCGGCCTGCATGTCACCATGGTGGCCAGCTTGTTCGCGCTGCTCGTCCACTGGCTGTGGCGGCGCTCATCCGCGCTGATGCTGGCGTTGCCGGCGCGCAAGGCTGCGGCCCTGGCGGGATTTCTCGCCGCGCTCGGCTATTGCCTGATCGCCGGTTTCGGCGTGCCGGCGCAGCGTACGCTCTACATGGTGGGGGTGGTGGCCCTGGCGCTGTGGGCGGGCCGCGTGAGTTCGGTGTCGCGCGTGCTTTGTGCGGCGCTGCTGCTGGTGCTGCTGCTCGACCCCTGGGCGGTGCTCGCGCCCGGGTTCTGGCTTTCGTTCGGCGCGGTGGCGGTCATCCTGTATGTGGCGACGGGCCGGCTGCGCGCGCGGCAGGAGCCTGCGTCCGCGCGTGGCTTCGCACTCGGCAATAGCCTGGTGCAATGGGGACGCGTCCAGTGGGCGATCACGCTGGCATTGGCGCCGCTGCTGCTTGTCTGGTTCCAGCAGATGTCGCTGGTGTCGCCGCTGGCCAATGCCGTAGCCATCCCGCTGGTGAGCCTGGTGGTGACGCCGCTGGCGCTCGCCGGCAGCGTGCTGCCTTTCGATTTCCTACTGAAGCTCGCGCATGCGGTGATGGCAGCGCAGATGTGGCTGCTCGAATGGTGGGCCGCGTCGCCCGCGGCCGTGTGGCAGCAGCACGCACCCGCGGCCTGGACTGTGGCGCTCGCCCTGGCGGGCACCGCCTGGCTGTTGTTGCCGCGCGGCGTTCCGGCGCGCTGGCTGGGTCTGCTGCTCGTATTGCCGTTGTTCACCGTGGTGCCGCCCGCGCCCCCGCCGGGCGCGTTGTGGCTGACGGTGCTCGACGTCGGCCAGGGGCTGGCGATATTTGTGCAGACCGAGCGCCATGCGCTGCTCTACGACGCCGGGCCCGCTTACAGCCCCGAGGCCGACAGCGGCAGCCGCGTCATCCTGCCGTTCCTGCGCGCCTCGGGCATCGCGCGACTGGATGCGATGGTCGTGACCCACGACGACAACGACCACGCGGGCGGCGCGGCGTCCGTGCTCTCGGGCCTGCCGGTTGCGGCCTTTTACTCGTCGTTGCCAGAAACCCACGCGGCCTGGCTCGCGGCTCCCGGCTACAGGCTGCCTTGCGCGGCGGGCCAGGGCTGGGACTGGGACGCAGTGCGCTTCGAGCTGCTGCATCCGACGCCCGGCAGCTACGCCATCGACAGGCTCAAGTCCAACGATCGCAGTTGTGTGCTCAGAATCGCGACGGCCCGGGGCGCGGTGCTGCTCACCGGCGACATAGAGGCGCGCTCGGAGGAGGAGTTGCTCGCGCGCGCGCCGGGGAAACTGCGCGCGGATGTGCTGGTGGTGCCGCACCACAGCAGCCGCACATCGTCGACGCAGGAATTCATCGCCGCGGTGCAGCCGCGCTGGGCCGTTCTCCCGGTCGGGTATCGCAACCGCTTCGGCCATCCGCAGGAGGCGGTGGTCGAGCGCTATCGCGCCGGCGGCGCGCAGATGCTGCGCACCGACAGCGCCGGCGCGGTGCTGGTGCGCATCGACGGCGAGGGGATAGTCGTGCAGGGCTATCGCGGTCTGAGAAAGCGTTACTGGTATGCGGAATAAA
>MERK01000155.1:0-4046 GCA_001770575.1 Betaproteobacteria bacterium RIFCSPLOWO2_12_FULL_64_23 | reverse complement strand
CCCCAAGGGGACTTCCTTCGGGGCGTCGCGCGCCTTGCAGTCATCCGCATTTGGAGGCAACGCGTCTCATGCGATGAATGTCAACAGGCCCTAATCCCTTCCGGCGACAAAGGACGAACGATTACGCGGGAAATCTGCGCGCGTCTCGCCTGATATACTTTTGGGGCATGCGAGCGGCAGGCCTACCCCGGGACGGCAGCGCGAGCGATCAAAGGGACGGTGAATGGGCGAGGAATTCAGGCAACGCCAGGTACAGTGCGTCAGCGCTAGCGGACTGCACCGGCTGGCTTACACGGAGTGGGGCGATCCCGGCGAGCGCAAGGTGCTGGTGTGCGTGCACGGCCTGACGCGCTGCGGGCGCGATTTCGACGCCCTGGCGCGGACCATGGCGAGCGATTACCGCGTGGTCTGTCCCGACGTACCCGGCCGCGGCCTGAGCGGCTGGCTGAAGAATCCGATGGAATACCGGGTCGAGACTTATATAGCCGACATGGTGACGCTGCTCGCGCGCCTGGACGCCGACAGCGTGCATTGGCTTGGCACCTCGATGGGCGGTCTGATCGGCATGACGCTGGCCAGCTTGGCCGAGACGCCGCTGCAGAAACTGGTGCTGAACGATGTCGGACCGATCGTCAGCGCCGTGTCGCTCGCGCGCATCGGCGAGTATCTGGGCAAGGCGCCGCAGTTTCCCGATTTCGCCACGGCGGTGCAATATGTGCGCGCGGTGAGCGCGACCTTCGGGGCGCATAGCGATGCGCAATGGTCGACGCTTACGGAACATGTTGTGCGCAGGCAGCCCGAGGGCAGCTACCGCATGCACTATGACCCGGCCATCGCCGTGCCCTTCAGCGCGGCCGCGCCGGAAAAGGACATCGAGTTGTGGCCTTGCTACGACGCGATTCGATGCCCGACGCTGGTGATCCGCGGCGCCTTGTCCGATTTGCTCAAGCGCGAGACCATGGAGGAAATGGCCAGCCGCGGCCCGCGCGCAAAAACGGTTGAGATTGCGCACGTCGGCCATGCGCCCACCTTGATGCATGCCGACCAGATCGCCGTCGTGCGCGATTTTCTGCTGGCGGATTGATAGCGCCTACAGGTTGCGGTCTGATTCGCAGCTCCGCGCTATTGCTTTTATCCATAACCGTGCTTTTGGTACGGATACGCTTTTCATCCGTACCAAAAGCACGGTTGGCGCGCAGAGCGCGCAATGGCAGATCGCCGACCCTCGTAGATATGGGCACCTACATCGTTCTGTAATGATCGAACTTGCGCGGACGGCGGCCCGTCCGCGCGGATCACCGATTGCGCACGGACGAAAATCCGTCCGCACGCAATCGGCGATCTTGGATAAAACCCCCACGCTGTGTTTTGTTTTTATCCGTACCAAAAACACGATTGGCGCGCGCAACGCGCAACTCCCCTGCGTCGCAACTACGCATTGATGCGCGTGGCGGGGTCCTGCCGGTAGAACAGCGCCAGCTGGGCATACAGCTCCGGGTAGATCGAGCGCACCGCCTGCGGCAGGGTGAAGAACGCTTCGGACAGGACGGCGAAAAACTCGGCCGGCTGTTCACTCGCGTAGGGGTCGATCAGGGTGTCCATGCCGCGGTCCACCTGGGCGCAGAATTCGTCGTAGGCCGTATCCCAGGCTGCCAGCCATGGTTCGCTCTGCATGTGTGCGTGCGGCGCCGGGAAATCGTCCATGTCGCCGCGGCCCATATGCAGCTTGTGCGCGAATTCGTGAATCACCACGTTGTAGCCGGCCGCGCCGAGTTTGATGTCTTGCCAGGACAGGATCACCGGCCCGCCGGGCCAGGCTTCGCCCGAGAGCTCGTCGTCGTATTCGTGCACCACGCCGCTCGCGTCCGTTTCCTCTCGCCGCACCTTGAATTCGCCCGGGTAGATTACGATGCCCACCCAGCCTTGGTAGGCGTCCAGGCCGAGATTGAGAATGGGCAGGCAGGCCTGCACCGCGATCGAAAGGCGCACCGCGTCGGTGAGGACGAAGCCGCGTGCGCCGTGCATTTCCTTTTCGTCCAGAAACAGCACGGCGAAATCCCTCAACCGGTGCCATTCCGCGGGCGTGAGCCCCTGCAGAAACGGCAGGCCGCCGGTCACCTGCCGCCACAGCGCCGGATCCAGCGTGGAGCGGCGCAGCGCGCGTTTTCTGCGCCAAGTTCTGAAGAATCCCAACATCAGTCTCTTATACGTCGAGAGTTGACACAAATGGCAAAGAGTTCGGTAAACCGCGACGGTGGGCGGGCGGGGGGATATACGCCCCGAAGGAAGTCCTCTTGGGGGACAAGGGGGGATGCATCCCCCCTTGTTCGTGCAATAAAGTCTTTTCCCCCGCCGGAGACGCTCTGTTCGCTTCTGGATAGTCGAGCATAGACAATTATCGCCGATTTGCGTTTGCTCACGGCCGGGTTTCCCGTGGCGGCGATATAATCGAATCATGGGTACTGCCGCGCAGGTTGCACCAGTCGATTTGGCCGAACCGATGCTGGATTCGATCGCCGCCGGTCTGCCTGAGGCCGATGCCGCGCGCGTGCGTCGCGCCTGCGAGTTCGCGCTTTCCATGTACGCGGACAAACTGCTCGGCACGGGCGAGCCGGCGCTGGAACACGCGCTGGGCGTGGCCGCCTCCCTCGCCGCGCTGCGGCTGGACGCGGAAACGCGCATCGCCGGCGTCCTGTTCGCGGCGCCGCAGTATCTGGACCATAGCCAGGACAAGCTCACGGCCGCCTTCGGCCCTGCAGTCGCGGACCTGGTGGCGGGCATCGCCAAGCTGACCCGGCTGCGCGTGGTCACGCGCGCGCTGGCAGGACAGGAAAGCGGCGCGGCCCACAGCTCGCAGGCCGAGGTGCTGCGCAAAATGCTGCTCGCCATGGTCGAAGACATACGCGTGGTGCTGGTGCGGCTGGCGAGCCGCA
This sequence comes from Betaproteobacteria bacterium RIFCSPLOWO2_12_FULL_64_23, assembly GCA_001770575.1. GTDB lineage: Bacteria > Pseudomonadota > Gammaproteobacteria > Burkholderiales > SG8-39 > 2-12-FULL-64-23. The sequence goes on along the minus strand of MERK01000155.1, from coordinate 1,113 downwards.
CCCAGACGCTGCGTTTCATGTCGCGCTCGCCCGACGCGCTGCGCCGGCCCTATGCGCAGGAAACGCTGGACATCTACGCGCCGCTCGCCAACCGCCTGGGTATCTGGCAACTGAAGTGGGAACTGGAAGACTACGCTTTTCGTTACCTCGAGCCGGAGCTGTACAAGAAAATCGCATCCATGCTGGACGAAAAGCGCGTCGAACGCGAGAGCTTCATTGCCGGCGCGGTGGCCGCGCTGGAAGCGGAACTGCGCTTGGCAGGTATCCGCGCCGAAGTGCTGGGCCGGCCCAAGCACATCTACAGCATCTACAACAAGATGCGCGGCAAGAGCCTGGACTTCTCCGAACTCTACGATGTGCGCGCGCTGCGCGTGCTGGCGGACTCGGTGAAGGACTGCTACACCGCGCTGGGCGTCGTACACAACCTGTGGACGCCGATTCCGAAGGAGTTCGACGATTACATCTCGCGCCCCAAGAGCAACGACTACCGTTCCCTGCACACGGCGGTGGTCGGGCCGGACGGGCGCGCGCTGGAAGTGCAGATCCGCACCCACGACATGCACCGCCACGCCGAGCTGGGCGTGGCCGCGCACTGGCGCTACAAGGAGGCGGGCACGGGGCGAGCGGCCCCGGTCTCGAAGCCGGACCGTTTCGACGAAAAAATGGCCTGGCTGCGGCAAGTGCTCGCCTGGCGCGATGACGTGGTCGAATCCGTCAATTGGGTCGAGCAGCTCAAGCAGACGGCGCTGGACGAAACGGTCTACGTGCTCACGCCGCAGGGGCGGGTGCTCGATCTGCCGCAGGGATCGACGCCGGTGGATTTCGCCTACCACCTGCATACCGATCTCGGCCACCACTGTCGCGGCGCCAAGGTCGACGGCGCGATGGTGCCGTTGAATTACAAGCTCGCTAACGGCCAGCGGGTGGAGATCATTGCAGCCAAGAGCGGAGGCCCGAGCCGCGACTGGATGAACCCGGCGCTGGGGTACATCCAGAGTTCGCGCGCGCGCAGCAAGGTGCGCCAGTGGTTCAACACGCAGGCGCTGGCCGAGACCGTAGCCCAGGGCCGCGCCATGGTCGAGCGCGAACTGCAGCGCGAGGGCATGACCGGCG
>MERK01000154.1:5172-29573 GCA_001770575.1 Betaproteobacteria bacterium RIFCSPLOWO2_12_FULL_64_23 | reverse complement strand
ATCACCGTGGCGCCGGCGCAGACGCTGACCGACAAGGAATACCAGATCATGCGCAATGCCTCGATCGCGGTGTTGCGCGAGATCGGGGTGGACACCGGCGGCTCCAACGTGCAGTTCGCGATCAACCCCGCCGACGGCAAGATGGTCATAATCGAGATGAACCCGCGCGTGTCGCGCTCTTCCGCGCTCGCCTCCAAGGCGACCGGCTTTCCCATCGCCAAGATCGCAGCCAAGCTCGCCGTGGGCTACACGCTGGACGAACTCGCGAACGAAATTACCGGCGGTGCGACGCCGGCCTCGTTCGAGCCGAGCATCGATTATGTCGTCACCAAGATCCCGCGCTTCGCTTTCGAGAAATTTCCGCAGGCGAACAGCCGCCTCACCACGCAGATGAAATCGGTGGGCGAGGTGATGGCCATCGGCCGCACTTTCCAGGAGTCGTTTCAGAAGGCATTGCGCGGCTTGGAGACCGGCGCCGACGGGCTGGACGAGAAGACCACCGATCCGCAGGTGCTCGAGACCGAGCTCGGCGACCCCGGGCCGGAGCGCATCTGGTACGTGGCCGATGCCTTCCGCTGCGGCCTCTCGTTCGAGCAGATCCAGCGCGACACGCACATCGATCCCTGGTTCCTGGCGCAGATCGAGGACTTGGTGCGCCAGGAAGGGGAACTGAAAGGCAAGCGCCTGGAACAGCTCGACGCGCGCACGCTGCTCGCCCTCAAGCGCAACGGCTTTTCCGACCGGCGCCTTGCCACCCTGCTTGCCGCGACCGAGCGCAAAGTGCGCGAGCGCCGCCATGCGCTCGGCGTGCGCCCGGTGTACAAGCGCGTCGATACCTGCGCCGCGGAATTTGCGACCAAGACGGCCTACCTCTACTCCACCTACGAAGAGGAGTGCGAGGCGGCCGTTACCGAGCGCAAGAAGATCATGGTGCTGGGGGGCGGCCCCAACCGCATCGGCCAGGGGATCGAGTTCGACTACTGCTGCGTGCACGCCGCGCTTGCGCTGCGCGAGGACGGCTACGAGACCATTATGGTCAACTGCAATCCGGAGACCGTCTCGACCGATTACGACACCTCCGACCGGCTGTATTTCGAGCCGCTCACGCTGGAGGACGTGCTTGAGATCGTGGACAAGGAGAAACCCTACGGCGTGGTGGTGCAGTACGGCGGGCAGACGCCGCTGAAGCTCGCGCGCGATCTGGAGGCGAACGGCGTGCCCATCATCGGCACCAGCCCGGACATGATAGACGTGGCCGAGGACCGCGAGCGCTTTCAGAAGCTGTTGCACCAGCTCAAGCTGAAGCAGCCGCCCAACCGGACCGCGCGCAACGAGGCCGACGCGCTCGCGCTCGCCGCGGAAATCGGCTATCCGCTGGTGGTGCGGCCGAGCTACGTGCTCGGCGGCCGCGCCATGGAAATCGTGCACGAACAGCGCGACCTGGAGCGCTACATGCGCGAGGCGGTGAAAGTCTCCAACGACTCGCCGGTGCTGCTCGATCGCTTCCTCAACGATGCCATTGAAGTGGACGTGGATGCCATCTGCGACGGCGAGCGCGTGCTGATCGGCGGCATCATGGAGCACATCGAGCAGGCGGGCGTGCATTCGGGCGATTCCGCCTGTTCACTGCCGCCGTTTTCGCTTTCCGCAGAGTTGCAGCAGGAGTTGCGCGTGCAGACGGTGCAGATGGCGCTGGCGCTGAACGTGGTCGGCCTGATGAACGTGCAGTTCGCGATCCAGAACGGTGCGGTGTTCGTGCTCGAAGTCAACCCGCGCGCCTCGCGCACCGTGCCGTTCGTGTCCAAGGCGACCGGCCTGCCGCTGGCCAAGATCGCGGCGCGCTGCATGGCGGGCAAGAGCCTGGATGCGCAAGGTGTGATGCAGGAAGTGGTTCCGCCTTATTACTCGGTGAAGGAGGCGGTGTTCCCGTTCATCAAGTTCCCCGGCGTCGATACCATCCTCGGGCCGGAGATGAAATCCACCGGCGAGGTCATGGGCGTGGGCCAGTCCTTCGGCGAGGCCTTCGTCAAGTCGCAGCTGGCCGCCGGAGTGAAACTGCCCAAGGCGGGCAAGGCCTTCATCAGCGTGAGGAACAGCGACAAGAGCGCGGCGGTACAGATCGGGCGCGAACTGCTCGAACTCGGGTTCAGCCTGCTCGCCACGCGCGGCACGGCGCAGGCTCTGACCGAGAACGGGATCGGGGCGGCGACGGTGAACAAGGTGGGCGAAGGCCGGCCGCATATCCTGGACATGATCAAGAACGGCGAGGTCAGCCTGATCGTGAACACGGTGGACGAAAAGCGCAGCGCGATTCAGGACTCGTGGTCCATACGCAACGGCGCGCTGCAGGGCCGCGTCACGTATTACACTACCATTGCCGGCGCGCGCGCCGCCTGCACCGGCATGCGCCACATACAGGGCCTGGTTCCCTACGCTTTGCAGGACCTGCATCGAGAGCTGGTTTAATTAGGAATTCACGAACATGAGCAAGACCCCCCTTACGATCAAGGGCGCCGTGCTGTTGCGCGCCGAACTGCAGCGCCTGAAGACGATCGACCGGCACGGCGTGATCAGCGCGATTGCCGAGGCGCGCTCCCACGGCGATCTGTCGGAGAACGCCGAGTACGACGCGGCCAAGGAGCGGCAGAGTTTCATCGAAGGGCGCATCGCCGAGATCGAGGGCAAGCTCGCCAACGCGCAGGTGATCGATCCCAAGCTGCTCGATGCCGACGGCCGCTGCGTGTTCGGTTCCACGGTGGACCTGCAGGTGCAGGCGAGCGGTGACAAGGTGACCTACCAGATCGTCGGCGACGACGAGGCCGACATCAAGCACGGCAAGATTTCCATCGGCTCGCCCATCGCCCGCGCGCTGATCGGCAAATACGCGGGCGACGCGGTCGAGGTGCAGGCCCCCGGGGGCGTGCGCGAATTTGAAATAATCGATGTGCGCTACGAGTAAAGCGCGGACGTCTGATCCCGCTTGATGGGGCGAGAGGCTGAATAGGAGGTTTAAAGCGGAGTCGTGCGCCAGGAAAAACCTTGCGCGCTGCGCGCGCCAACCGTGTTTTTCGCACGGATGAAAAGCGCATCCGTACGAAAAACACGGTTATTGATAAAAGCAAGATCGGCTTGAATTTGTTTTTATCCAAGATCGCCGATTGCGTGCGGACGGGGTCATCGTCCGTATGCAATCGGCGATCCGCGCGGACGGCTTCTCGTCCGCGCAAGAACCGGAAAGTTTGCCATGGAGGCGGGCGCGATCCTGTCGCCGCGCATGCCCGTCGCGGCTCAGGTATTCTGAAAGCTGCGCTTGGCGCGCCGCGGCTGTTTTCGCACGGCGCGTTTCTTGGGCGCAGGCGCGGGCAGTTCCGTATTTTCGCGGTACACGACCAGGATCTTGCCGATGTGCTGCACGGGAGAGGCGCCGGTGCGGTTGCATATCTCGCCCAGCAGGGCCTGGCGCAGGTCACGGTCATCGCCCGTCACGCGGATCTTGATCAGATCGTGCGCCCTGAGGCTGGTTTCTATTTCCTTGAGCAGCGACGCCGACAGGCGTTGGTTGCCCACCGTGACCACGGGCCTGAGCGCGTGCGCCCGGGCTTTGAGCAGCCTGCGCTCGGCGGAAGAGAGGGATTTCATAATGAATGCAATGCCAAAACCCGATTGTAGCAGTCTCATCACGCCATGAGCCGCAGCAAAACCAGCAAGGCGTGGATGCGCGAGCACATCAACGATCCTTATGTGCAAAAGGCCAAGGCCGAAGGCTATCGCTCGCGCGCCGCCTATAAGCTGCTGGAATTGGACCGAAAAGACCGATTGTTCGCGCCCGGGCAGCTGGTGGTCGATCTGGGCGCCGCGCCCGGGAGCTGGACGCAGGTGGCGGTGGCAAAGCTCGGCGCCAGAGGCAGGGTGGTGGCGGTGGATGTGCTGCCGATGGAGCCGCTGCCGGGCGTTCATTTCGTGCACGGCGATTTTCGTGAGCAGGAGGTGCTCGATGCGCTGTTTGTCGCCTTGGGCGGACGCAAGGCAGACCTTGTAATTTCCGACCTTGCCCCCAATATCTCCGGCATCGGGGTGAGCGACCAGGCGCGATCGATGCATCTGGCCGAACTGGCGCTGGAATTTGCCCGGCGATGCCTGAAACCCGGCGGCTCGCTGGTGGTCAAGGTGTTCCAGGGCGCCGGGTTCGCCGAATTCCTGCTGGCCATGCGCCAGGCTTTTGCCAAAGTGGGGTCGCGCAAGCCCGAAGCCTCGCGCGGGCGCTCGAGCGAGATGTATTTGTTGGGGAAGGGGCTGAAGGGCTAGCGCCCGGCGGCGGACGCGGGACACCCGCTGTTGCGGCGGCTAACCCCTGTTCCCGGTAACGCTGTAAAATGGGCAATGAGCGGCAATGGTTGCATAGGAACCAAATGAACAACATGTTTAAGAATCTCATGATCTGGCTGGTGATCGGCATGGTGCTGATGACCGTGTTCAACCAGTTCAACACGCGCCAGACGACCCAGGCGCCGATGGACTATTCCCAGTTCTACGAGGAGGTCAAGTCCGGTCACATCGCCGAGGTGGTGATCGAGGGGCGCAACCTCAAGGCGAAGACCACCGAAGGCAAGGCCATCACCAGCTACTCTCCCGGCGATATCTGGCTCATTTCCGATCTGCTGAAGTACGGGGTCAAGGTCAAGGCGAAGCCGGAGGAAGAACCGTCGCTGCTGATGAACATTTTCGTTTCCTGGTTTCCGATGCTGCTGCTGATCGGCGTGTGGGTGTTCTTCATGCGCCAGATGCAGGGCGGCGGCCGCGGCGGCGCCTTCTCTTTCGGCAAATCGCGCGCGCGCATGCTGGACGAATCGACCAACACCGTGACCTTTGCCGACGTGGCCGGCTGCGAGGAGGCGAAGGAGGAGGTGTCGGAACTCGTTGATTTCCTGCGCGATCCATCCAAGTTCCAGAAGCTGGGCGGGCGCATCCCGAAGGGCGTGCTGATGGTGGGCAATCCGGGCACGGGCAAGACGCTGCTGGCACGGGCCATCGCCGGCGAGGCCAAGGTGCCGTTTTTCTCGATTTCCGGCTCCGATTTCGTCGAGATGTTCGTCGGCGTGGGCGCGGCGCGCGTGCGCGACATGTTCGAGCAGGCGAAAAAGCATGCGCCCTGCATCGTGTTCATCGACGAAATCGACGCGGTCGGCCGCCAGCGCGGCGCGGGCCTGGGCGGGGGCAATGACGAGCGCGAGCAGACGCTGAACCAACTGCTGGTGGAGATGGATGGTTTCGAGGCTACCGCCGGCGTGATCGTCATCGCCGCCACCAACCGCCCCGACGTGCTCGACCCGGCGCTGATGCGCCCGGGCCGCTTCGACCGCCAGGTGGTGGTGCCGCTGCCCGACATCCGCGGCCGCGAGCAGATCCTGCTGGTGCACATGCGCAAGGTGCCGATGGCGCCCGACGTCAAGGCGGACATCATCGCGCGCGGCACGCCCGGTTTCTCCGGCGCCGATCTGTCGAATCTGGTGAACGAAGCGGCGCTGTTCGCCGCGCGCATGAACAAGCGCCTGGTCGACATGGAGGACTTCGAACGCGCCAAGGACAAGGTCATCATGGGCGCGGAACGGCGCTCCATGGTCATGCCGGAGGAAGAGCGGCGCAACACCGCCTATCATGAGTCCGGCCACACGGTGGTGGCAAAACTGCTGCCCAAGACCGATCCGGTACACAAGGTGACCATCATCCCGCGCGGGCGCGCGCTCGGTGTGACCATGCAACTGCCGGTGGAGGACCGCTACAGCATGGACCGCGAGCGCTTGCTGGCGTCCATTGCAGTGCTGTTCGGTGGGCGCATCGCCGAAGAGATATTCATGCACCAGATGACCACCGGGGCGTCGAATGATTTCGAACGCGCCACCGAGATGGCGCGGCGCATGGTGACGCAATGGGGCATGTCGGACGCGCTGGGGCCGATGGTCTACGGCGAAAACGAGGGCGAGGTGTTCCTCGGCCGCTCGATCACCACGCACAAGAACGTTTCCGAAGTGACGCTGCAAAAGGTCGACCAGGAGATACGCCGCATCATCGACGAGCAGTATGCCCTGGCGCGGCGCCTGATCGAGGACAACAGGGATAAGGTCGAGGTCATGACCAAGGCGCTGCTTGAGTGGGAAACCCTGGACTCCGACCAGTTGAACGACATCATGGAAGGCAAGCCGCCGCGCTCGCCCAAGCCGACGCAATCCGGCACCACGCCGCCACCCCCGCCGCAGAAAGACGGCGCCACGGGCGCCGCCGCACCCGCGGCCACTTAATACGGGCAAACTGGGTGCAAACATAGTGCCTTCGGCGCGGGAAAAGCCCTGATCGCACGAACAAGGGGGGGATGCATCCCCCCCTTGTAGATCCCCCCGCGAACGCTTCCATGATCGCTCAGCTTCAATGTGGCCGCTTCCGTCTGGCGCTCGATCGGCCGCTCATCATGGGCGTGGTCAATGTCACGCCCGATTCGTTTTCCGACGGTGGCCGCTTTCTCGATCCGGCCGCCGCCATCGCGCGTGCGCGCACGCTGATTGAAGAGGGCGCAGACCTCATCGACCTCGGCGCGGAGTCGAGCCGGCCGGGCGCGGCGGCAGTGGTGAGTGCGGACGAAGAACTGCGCCGGCTGCTGCCGGTGCTGCGGGGCTTGCGCGATCTGCCGCTGTCGGTCGACACGGTCAAACCCGAGGTGATGCGCGTCGCGCTCGCCGAGGGCGCGTCCATGATCAACGACATCAACGCACTGCGCGCACCCGGCGCGGTGGCTGCCGTGGCGGCTGCCGATGCCGCCGTGTGCCTGATGCACATGCGCGGCAGCCCCGGCACCATGCAGCAGCATCCGAGCTACGGCGACGTGGTGGCGGAGGTGAAGGCTTTTCTGCTGGAGCGTATCGAGAGTGTCTGCGCCGCGGGGATCGCGTTGGAGCGCCTGGTCGTCGACCCGGGGTTCGGCTTCGGCAAGACGCTGGAACACAATCTCGAACTGCTGCGCCACCTGCGCGAATTCGCCACGCTCGGAGTGCCGCTGCTCGCGGGCTGGTCGCGCAAGTCCTCGCTCGGCAAGATCACCGGCAAGCCCGCGGACGAACGCCTTGCTGCGAGCATTGCCGCGGCCCTGATTGCGGCGCAAAATGGCGCTGCAATATTGCGCGTGCACGACGTTGCCGCGACCCGCGATGCGCTCGCGGTGCTTGCTGCCGTGGAAAAACAAGCATGACGAGAAAATATTTCGGAACGGATGGCATCCGCGGACTGGTGGGCGAGCCGCCGATCACGCCGGAATTCATGGTGCGCCTGGGCTATGCCGCGGGCGAGGTGCTGGTGCGCCGCGCGCAGTTATCCCCGGGCCTGCGGCCGGCGGTGCTGATCGGCAAGGACACGCGCATCTCCGGTTACATGCTGGAGGCCTCGCTCGAGGCGGGGTTCGCCGCCGCGGGCGTCGACGTGATGCTCTCAGGCCCGATGCCGACGCCGGCCGTGGCCTATCTTACACGCGCGCTGCGGCTGCAGGCCGGGGTGGTGATCAGCGCCTCGCACAACCCTTATCCCGACAATGGCATCAAGTTCTTTTCCGGCGACGGCAACAAGCTGCCCGATGCGGTGGAGGCCGAGATCGAGGCGCAGCTCGCGCAGCCGATGCGCTGTCGGGCCTCGGCGCAGCTGGGCAGGGCGCGGCGCATCGACGACGCTGCCGGCCGCTATATTGAGTTCTGCAAGAGCACCTTTCCCAACAGGCTGGATCTGCGCGGCCTGAAGATCGCGGTCGACTGCGCCAACGGCGCGGCTTATCACATCGCGCCGCACGTGTTCCACGAGCTCGGCGCCGACGTGGTGGCGATAGGCATTAACCCGGACGGCTTCAACATCAACGACCGGGTCGGCGCCACCAGCCCGCAGTCGCTGCAGGCGGCGGTGAAGCAGCACAAGGCCGACCTGGGCATTGCCGTGGACGGCGACGGCGACCGCCTGCTGATGGTGGACGCGCGCGGCAGCACCTACGATGGCGACCAGCTGCTGTATGTGATCGCGCGCATGCGCGCCGGGCAGGGCGCGCTTGCCGGCGTGGTCGGCACGCTGATGAGCAATCTGGCGCTGGAGCGCGCGCTGGAGGCAGCGGGCATCGCTTTCGTGCGCGCCAGGGTGGGCGATCGCTATGTGCTCGAACTGCTGCAGGAAAAAGGCTGGCAGCTGGGCGGTGAGAATTCCGGCCACATCATCTGCCTGGACAAGCACACCACCGGCGACGCCCTGGTGTCCGCGCTGCAGGTGCTGACCGCGGTGCGCGAGAGCGGTGTCACCCTGGCCGAGCTGTGCCGCGGGCTGACGCTGTACCCGCAGAAGCTGCTGAACGTCGCGGTCGGCAAGGGCTTCGACTGGGAGGCGAACGCGGCAGTGGGCAAGGCCAAGGAGGCGGCCGAGCGCGAACTGGGCAAGGCCGGGCGGGTGCTGTTGCGGCCCTCGGGCACCGAGCCGGTGCTGCGGGTCATGGTCGAGGGCGAGGACGGCGCCAAGGTGGGTGCCTTGGCGGCAATGCTGGCCGAGAGCGTGCGCGCGGCCGCTCAAGCGTAGGCCGGCGCTGCTTTGGCCGAATTGCCGAGCGACGTAGTGACTCCGGCCGGGCTTTCAGCCTTTGCTTCGCGCCGCAACCCTCAAATTCAATAGCGCAGGGCGATAATGCCGAGCGCGACCGCGCAGGCGGCGATCAGGCGCTGCCGGCCGAAGCGTTCTTTGAGAAAAATGGTGCCGAGCAGCGCGGCGAAAACGACCGAGGTCTCGCGCAGCGCCGCTACGGCCGCGACCGGCGCCTGGGTCATGGCCCAGAGCACGATGCCGTAAGCGCTGATGAGGCACAAACCGCCGCCGAGCCCGCGCCGCCAGTTACGCCCGACGTAGTCGAGCGCGGCGCGCCTGCGCAAGACGCCGACCAGCGCAATGAACAGCAGGCCCTGCAGCCAGAACAGCCACGCCACGTAAGCGGCCGGCGTCCCGGCGAGGCGCGCGCCTGCCCCGTCCACCAGGGTATAGCAGGCGATGATCGCCGCGTTGGCGAGCGCCCATAGGGTGGCGTCGCGGTGTGCGCGGCCCCGCTGCCGCAGGCCGAGGCTGAGAATGCCGGCGCTGATCAACACGATGCCTAGCCACATGGTCGTGCTGAGGTGCTCGTCGAGCAGCGCAATGCCGAACAGCGCCACCAGCAGCGGCGCCGTGCCTCGCATCAGCGGATAGGCATGGCCCAGATCGCCGAGGCGGTAGGCCGCCACCAGGGTCGAGAAATAAGCGACATGGATCACAGCCGAGGCGCCGAGATAGGGCCAACTCGCACTCGCCGGCAAGGGCACGAACGCGGCGAGCGGCAGCGCCAGCACGCCCGCGCCAGCGGCCACCAGCGCGGTGTCCAGCATCACGTCGCGGCTTGACTTGATGATCGCGTTCCAGCTCGCGTGCAGCAGTGCCGAGCCCAGCACCAGCGCGGTCACCAGGGGCGTCATTTCCACAATGAGACCCCGGCGTCGCCCGCCCACACGCTTGCCGGCGCGAGCCCGCCGCGGTGTTCCTGGTTCCCGGCCTGCCTTGGCACTCCGAAAAGCATCGCTTGCTCCTGATGATTCAGCCCGAGCCGGAGTGTTGCCCATAGCGTCAGCTCTTTCAAGCTGCGACGCGGGCCTTTCCCGCCGCACTGCGGCTGTCCTATTGAACGGCCGCGGCGCCTGGCGCAGAATACGCTTTCGGGCAGCGGCATTGCAGCAGCACATTTCACGCGTTGGGCGCTGCAACCATGCGATAGTGCAGATGAGCAACGGAGCGTATCTATGACCACGAACGAAAACAAGACGAAGGTGACCATTCTGACAGGGACTTACCGTGTCAAGGGTTATATCGACCTGCTGCCCGGCTCGCGGGTGACGGACTACCTGGTCGAGTCCAAGGACTTCATCGCGGTGACGGAGGCGGAGGTGTGGGAGCTGGGCAACCGTCATGTGTTCAACGCGCCGTTCATTAATGTGAGTCTCGATCACATCCAGATCGTCGCGCCGGGGGGGTGACGCGGGATCGCGCAGCTGCACTGATTGTTGAAAAAGTCCGATGCGCGGCCTTGGTCCGCGCCGCGTGCGCATCCGGGTCGCGCGGCGGGTTTGAAACCGGCCTGGCTGTGCCGCGCCAGCGGCCGCATTTGATTGACCGGCCTTGTCCAAACGCGGTAAAATCCGCCGTTTTTGACGCTTAGCGGCGGCTACTTGGAAATCAAGGCGATGCGCAGCCGGTTGGTCGCGGGTAACTGGAAAATGCACGGCAGCCTGGCGGCGAACCGGCGCTTACTCGAAGGGCTGAAGTCCGGCCTGCGCGCTGCCGCTGGCGTGCAGTACACGGTATGCGTGCCATACCCGTATCTGGCCCAGGTTGAAGCGACCCTCGCCGGCAGCTGCATCGCCTGGGGCGCACAAAACGTCAGCGAATGGCCGCAGGGTGCTTATACCGGCGAAGTATCGGGCGCAATGCTGCGCGATTTCGGTTGCCGCCACGTTCTCATCGGCCATTCCGAGCGCAGGGCGCTGTACGGGGAGACCGACCAGCAGGTGGCGGCCAAGTTTCAGGCCGCGCAAGGGGCGGGATTGATTCCCGTCCTGTGCGTGGGCGAGACCCTGCAGGAGCGTGAAAGCGCGGTCACCGAAATCGTGGTCGGGCGCCAGCTCGCGGCCGTGCTCGATTCGAGCGGCGTCGGCGCGCTGGTGAATGCGGTGATCGCCTACGAGCCGGTGTGGGCGATCGGAACCGGCAGGACCGCGACACCGCAGCAGGCGCAGGCCGTGCATGCGTTCATACGCGGCGTCGTCGGCAGGCAGGATGCCAAGCTGGCCGCGGCCTTGAGCATCATATACGGCGGCAGCGTCAAGGCGGCCAATGCGAAGGAGTTGTTCGCCATGCCCGATATAGACGGCGGCCTCATCGGCGGTGCCGCGCTGGCGGCGGAGGAGTTCGTTGCGATTTGCGCGGCGGCGATCAAGGCATGAACGACGTGGGGCAGGGGGACGCGGTCCGGCAGATCGGCGCGTCTGTGCACAGTTTTTGCCACCGGCCACGCGGCCGGCGAGTCATAGCGAGTGAGGAATGGACATCTGGTTGACTTTGATTTTGACGGTACACGTGCTGGTGGCGCTGGGCATCATTTTTCTGGTGCTGCTGCAGCACGGCAAGGGCGCGGACATGGGAGCAGCCTTCGGCAGCGGCTCTTCGGGCAGCCTGTTCGGCTCCACCGGCTCCGCGAATTTTCTTTCCCGCACCACGGCAGCGCTGGCGGCGGTGTTTTTCCTCACCAGCCTGGGCCTGGCATATGTGGCGACGCACAAGCCCAAGACGGGAAGCAGCGTGATGCAGGGCGTGACCGCGCCGCCTGCGGTGGTGACCAGGCCCGCGGAAGATGTGCCCAAGCCGGCAGACGCACCCAAACCGGCCAACGTGCCGGCGGGGTCGAAGACGAACGAAGTACCGAAGTAGCAGAAACCAGGAGCTGGAAACTGGGGACTGGACAACCCCCGGCGGTTTTCCTAGTTTCCAGTCTCCAGTTTCTGGTTTCTAGACCGCCGACGTGGTGAAATTGGTAGACACGCTATCTTGAGGGGGTAGTGGCGAAAGCTGTGCGAGTTCGAGTCTCGCCGTCGGCACCAGTTTAGGGTTGATGAGTTTGGGGCACGGGCCTGCTGTCTTGTGCGAGTCGAGATTGAGAGAAGCTTAGACAAGAAGAGAGCGTTTGATCTATGTCAACTCCGCAACGTGCTCAATGGTAGACGATGGCGCCTGCCTGTATGATTGAACGAACGGTTTTCACCAACCCATCGATCTTCGACTCCAGGTTCTGACGCTCCGTGCTCGAAAATTACTTTCCCGTCCTGCTGTTCATCTTTGTCGGAATCGCCGTCGGCGTCGGACCGATCGTCATGGGCGCGATGCTCGGACCGCGCCGCCCCGACAGCGAAAAGCTTTCCCCCTACGAATGCGGCTTCGAGGCCTTCGAAGACGCGCGCATGAAGTTCGACGTGCGCTATTACCTGGTGGCGATTCTGTTCATCCTGTTCGACCTGGAGATCGCTTTCCTGTTTCCCTGGGCGATCGTGCTCAATGAAATCGGGCTGTTCGGTTTCTTTTCCATGATGATCTTCCTTGCCGTTCTGGTGGTGGGCTTCATCTACGAATGGATGAAGGGGGCGCTGGAGTGGGAATAGAAGGAATCCTGCAGGAAGGCTTCGTCACCACCACGGCGGACAAACTGATCAACTGGACCCGCACCGGGTCGATGTGGCCGATGACCTTCGGTCTGGCTTGCTGCGCGATCGAGATGATGCACTCCGGCGCCGCACGCTACGACCTCGACCGCTTCGGCATCGTGTTCCGGCCGAGCCCGCGCCAGGCGGACGTGATGATCGTCGCCGGCACGCTGTGCAACAAGATGGCGCCGGCGTTGCGCAAGGTCTACGACCAGATGGCGGAGCCGCGCTGGGTGATCTCCATGGGTTCCTGCGCCAACGGCGGCGGCTACTATCACTATTCCTACTCGGTGGTGCGCGGTTGCGACCGCATTGTGCCGGTGGACATCTACGTGCCCGGCTGTCCGCCCACGGCCGAGGCATTGCTCTACGGCATCATCCAGCTGCAGAACAAGATCAAACGCACCAATACTATCGCGCGCTAAATGGCCGGTAAGCTGGAACAACTCAAACACAATCTGGAAGCCGCTCTTGGCAGCCGAATTGTCAGCCTGACGCAGGCGCTGGGCGAAATCACCGCGGTGGTGACTGCGGCCGACTATGTCGCCGCGGCGCGGACCCTGCACGACGACCCCCGGCTTGGCTTTGCTCAGCTTATGGACCTGTGCGGCGTCGACTATTCGGCCTACGGCGAGGGTGTGTGGAGCGGCCGGCGCTTTGCCGCCACCTCGCAGCTGCTCTCGCTCGAGCACAACTGGCGCGTGCGCTTGCGTGTGTTTGCCGAGGATGACGATTTCCCGGTGGTGGACACGCTTACCGGCATCTGGCCCGGCGCCAACTGGTACGAGCGCGAGGCCTTCGACCTGTTCGGCATCATCTTCTCCGGCCACCCCGACCTGCGCCGGATACTCACCGACTACGGTTTCATCGGTCATCCGTTCCGCAAGGATTTTCCGATTTCCGGCCAGGTCGAGATGCGCTACGACCCGCAGCAAAAGCGAGTCGTCTACCAGCCGGTGACGATCGAGCCGCGTGAAATCACGCCGCGCGTCATCCGCGAAGACCAGTACGGTGATCTGGGCAAGCACTGACATGGCTGAAATTCGCAACTACACGATGAATTTGGGCCCTCAACACCCGGCGGCGCACGGGGTGCTGCGCCTGGTGCTGGAAATGGACGGCGAGGTGGTGGTGAACGCCGACGCGCATATCGGCATGCTGCACCGCGCGACCGAGAAACTGGCCGAGCACAAGACCTATGTCCAGGCGCTGCCCTACATGGATCGGATGGACTATTTCTCCGTCATGGCGAACGAGCACGCCTATTGCCTCGCGGTCGAGCGCCTGCTCGGCGTGCAGGTGCCCGAGCGCGCGCAGTACATCCGCGTCATGTTCGACGAAATCACCCGCATCCTGAGCCACCTGCTGTTCCTCGGCGCCCACGGCCTGGATATCGGCGCGATGACCATGTTCCTGTATTGCTTTCGCGAACGCGAGGACCTGTTCGACATGTATGAGGCGGTGTCGGGGGCGCGCGTGCACGCGGCCTATTACCGGCCGGGCGGCGTGTATCGCGATCTGCCCGATGTCATGCCGCGCTACGCGCCATCGAAAATCCACGGCAACAAGGCGGTGGCGCAGATGAACGATGCCCGCTCGGGCAGCTTGCTCGACTTCATCGAGAATTTCACCGAGCGATTTCCGGCACACATCGACGAATACGAAACCCTGCTCACCGACAATCGCATCTGGAAGCAGCGCACGGTCGGCATCGGCGTGATATCGCCCGAGCGCGCCGTCGACATCGGGTTTACCGGCGTCATGCTGCGCGGCTCGGGCGTTGCCTGGGACCTGAGAAAAAAACAACCCTATGAAGTCTACGAGCGCATGGACTTCGACATTCCGGTGGGCGTGAACGGCGACACTTACGACCGTTACCTGGTGCGGGTGGAAGAGCTGCGCCAGGCCAATCGCATTATCCGCCAGTGCATCGAATGGCTGCGCGCCAACCCCGGCCCGGTGATCGTGGACAACTACAAGATCGCGCCGCCGGCGCGCGCCGACATGAAAGGCAGCATGGAAGAGCTGATCCATCATTTCAAGCTGTTTACCGAAGGGTTTCGCGTGCCTGAGGGCGAAGCCTATGCCGCGGTCGAACACCCCAAGGGCGAGCTCGGCGTCTACATCGTGTCCGACGGCGCGAACAAGCCCTACCGCATGAAAATCCGCGGCGCCGGTTTCGCGCACCTGCAGGGGCTGAGCGAGATGTCGCGCGGCCATATGATCGCCGACGTGGTCGCGATCATCGGCACGCTGGACTTCGTCTTCGGCGAGATCGATCGGTGACCGGTGAAATGAAACTTGGTGAATGAAATGCTGAGCGCAGAATCATTGAAGAAGATCGATCGCGAGATCGCCAAATTCCCGGCCGAGCAGAAGCAGTCGGCGGTGATCGCGGCGCTGGCCATCGCGCAGGACGAGAAGGGCTGGCTCGCTACCGAGACCATGGACTACGTTGCGCATTACCTGGGCATGCCGCCGATCGCGGTGTACGAGGTGGCGAGCTTCTACAACATGTACAACCTCGAGCCCGGCGGCAGGCACAAGCTCACCGTCTGCACCAACCTGCCGTGCGCGCTCTCCGGCGGCGCCGACGCGGCCGAGCACCTGAAGCATTGTCTCGGCGTCGGCTTCAACGAGACCACCGCCGACGGCCGCATCACGCTGAAGCAGGGCGAATGCATGGGCGCCTGCGGCGATGCGCCGGTGCTGTTGGTGAACAACAAGCGCATGTGCGGCAACATGTCGCAGGACAAGCTCGATCAACTGCTCGCGGAGCTGAAGTGATGCTCGACTACGGTCCCGACGCAATCCTGATGAAGGGCCTGGACGGCGCGAACTGGCACCTCAAGGACTATGAGGCGCGCGGCGGTTATGCCGCGCTGAAGAAGATTTTCAGCGAGAACATCACGCCCGAGGCGGTCATCGCCGAAGTCAAGAAATCGGGGCTGCGCGGCCGTGGCGGCGCCGGCTTCCCGGCCGGGCTGAAGTGGAGTTTCATGCCGCGCCAGTACGCAGGCGCCAAGTACCTGGTGTGCAATTCCGACGAGGGCGAGCCGGGCACGTTCAAGGACCGTGACATCCTGCGCTACAACCCGCACTTGGTGATCGAAGGCATGCTCATCGCCGCTTACGCTGTGGGTAGCGGCACGGGCTACAACTACATCCACGGCGAAATCTGGGCGGAATACGCGTTGTTCGAACAGGCGCTGGACGAGGCGCGCGCCGCCGGCTATCTGGGCAAGAACATCCTCGGCACCGATTTTTCGTTCGAACTCCATGCGGTGCACGGCTGGGGCGCCTACATCTGCGGCGAAGAGACCGGCTTGCTCGAGTCGGTCGAAGGCAAGAAAGGCCAGCCGCGCTTCAAGCCGCCGTTCCCGGCAAGCTACGGCCTGTACGGCAGGCCGACGACGATCAACAACACCGAAACCTTCGCTGCGGTGCCCTGGATCATCAATAACGGCGGCGACGCCTTCCTCGCGCTGGGCCGGCCCAACAACGGCGGCACCAAGATCTTCTCCGTTTCGGGCCACGTCAACCGGCCGGGAAATTACGAAGTGCGGCTGGGCACGCCGTTCGCGCAACTGCTCGAGATGGCGGGCGGGATGCGCGGCGGCAGGAAACTCAAGGCGGTAATTCCGGGCGGCTCCTCGGCTCCAGTCATACCGGGCGACATCATGATGCAGACCGATCTGGACTTCGACGCTATCGCCAAAGCGGGCTCCATGCTCGGCTCGGGCGCGGTGATCGTCATGGACGAGACCACCTGCATGGTGCGTGCACTCGAGCGCCTGTCGTATTTCTATTTCGAAGAATCCTGCGGCCAGTGTACGCCCTGCCGCGAGGGCACCGGCTGGATGTACCGCGTGGTCCACCGCATCGAACACGGCAAGGGGCGGCAGGAGGACCTGGATCTGCTCAGCAACGTGGCCGACAACATCGCCGGGCGCACCATCTGCGCCCTCGGAGATGCGGCGGCGATGCCGGTGAAAAGTTTCGTCAAGCACTTCCGCGACGAATTCCAGTATCACATCGAACACCAGCGCTGCATGGTGAGCGAGCCCGGCGGCTATTTCACCGCTGCCGGCGTCCCCGCCAGGAAGACGGCCTGAGAACGACATGCCAAAAGTTGAAATAGACGGCAGGCAGATCGAGGTGCACAACGGCGCCACCGTGATGGATGCGGCCAACGCCCTGGGCATCGCCATTCCGCACTTCTGCTATCACAAGAAACTGTCCATCGCCGCCAATTGCCGCATGTGCCTGGTGCAGGTGGAGAAGGCACCCAAGCCGATGCCCGCCTGCGCCACGCCGGTCACCGACGGCATGAAGGTGTTCACCGAATCCGAGTACGCCAGAACCGCGCAGAAAGGGGTGATGGAGTTCCTGTTGATCAACCACCCGCTCGACTGCCCCATTTGCGATCAGGGCGGAGAATGCCAGTTGCAGGACCTCGCGGTGGGTTATGGCAACAGCGCTTCGCGCTACCGCGAAGAGAAGCGCGTGGTGTTCCACAAAAACGTCGGCCCGCTGATTTCGATGGAAGAGATGAGCCGCTGCATCCACTGCACCCGCTGCGTGCGCTTCGGCCAGGAAATCGCCGGCGTGATGGAGCTCGGCATGATGGGGCGCGGCGAGCACGCGGAAATCGTGTCCTTCGTCGGGCGCTCGGTCGATTCCGAACTTTCGGGCAACATGATCGACCTGTGCCCGGTGGGCGCGCTCACCAGCAAGCCGTTCCGCTACAGCGCGCGCACCTGGGAGCTCGCGCGCAGAAAATCGGTCAGCCCGCACGACAGTCTGGGCTCCAACCTGATGGTGCAGGTGATGGCGAACAAGGTCATGCGGGTGTTACCGCTGGAAAATGAGGAACTGAACGAATGCTGGCTGTCGGATCGCGACCGCTTCTCCTATGAGGGCCTCAATTGCGCCGACCGTCTGACCCAGCCCATGCTCAAGGTGGACGGGCAGTGGCAGGAAGTGGACTGGCCGCAGGCGCTGGCCGCGGCGGCCAAGGGCCTGAAAGATGTCCAGGCGCAGCATGGCGCGCAGGCGCTGGGCGCGCTGGCCGCGCCGCACTCCACGCTGGAAGAGCTGCACCTGCTGGGCAAACTGATGCGCGGCAGCGGCAGCGAGAACGTCGATTTCCGCCTGCGCCAGTCGGATTTTTCCGCTGACCGCAAGCAGCTGGGCGCGCCCTGGCTGGGCATGAATATCGCCGACATCAATGGTCTTGACCGCGTGCTCGTGGTCGGCTCCTTCCTGCGCAAGGACCACCCGCTCGTCGCCAACCGCTTGCGCCAGGCGGCCAAGCGCGGGCAGCAAGTCAATCTGATCCATGCCAGCGATGACGATTTGCTGCTGGATCTTGCCAACAAGGCCATCGTGCCGCCGCAGGAACTGCCGGAACTGCTGGCGCAGGTGGTGAAAGCGGTGGCCGAGGCGAAACAGCAGCCGGCACCCGCCGCGCTGGCGGGGGTCAAGATCGGCGCGGAGGCGAAGAACATTGCGGCCAGTCTCGCTTCGGGCGCCAGGACCGGGATTTTCCTCGGCAATCTGGCGGCGCAGCACCCGCAGGCGACACAGCTGCGCCTGTTGGCGCAGGAACTGGCCGGACTATTGGGTGCGAGCTTCGGTTTTTTCGGCGAGGCCGCCAACAGCGTAGGCGGCTATCTGGCCCAGGCCGTGCCCGGCGCGGGCGGCCTCGATGCGGCCGCCATGCTGGCCGAACCGCGCAAGGCCTATCTGTTGTTGAACGCCGAGCCCGAGCTCGATTGCAACGATCCGCATACTGCGATGAAGGCGATGCACGCGGCGGAATTCGTGATTTGCCTGTCGGCGTACAAGGGCCTTGCCCCCGCGTACGCCAGCGTGCTGTTGCCGATTGCGCCGTTCACCGAAACCTCGGGCAGCTTCGTCAACGCCGAGGGCCGCATGCAAAGTTTCAATGGTGTGGTCAAGCCCCTGGGCGAGGCGCGTCCGGCGTGGAAAGTGCTGCGCGTGCTCGGCAACCTGCTGGGTCTGGCCGGTTTTGACTACGACAGCAGCGAACAAGTGCGCGAGGAGCTGGGCAAACCCGGCGAGTTCGCGGGCAAGCTCGACAACCGGCTCGCCGGGATTGCGTTGCAGACTCCGTCCGCGTCCGGCGGACTGCAAAGAATAGCCGATGTCCCCATCTATGCCGGCGACGCGATTGTGCGCCGCGCCGCGTCGCTGCAGCAAACCCGCGATGCCGGAGAACCGCGCGCCTGGATGAACGCGGCGCTGCTCGCCAGGCTCGGCCTGAAAGACGGTCAGGCGGTGAAGGTGCGTCAGGGCGAAGGCGAGGCCGCGATGAACGCCGCGCTCGATGAGCGCCTGCCGCGGGACTGCGTGCGCCTCGCCGCGGCGCATGCCGCGACCAGCGACCTGGGTCCGATGTCCGGCGAAGTCAGGGTGGAGCCGCAGTAATGATGGATCTGTACGCCAACTTGATCGCCACCGGCCTGGGCTACGCCCAGACCTGGTTCGGTCCGGCGCTGGGTGAGGCGATTTTCACCCTGGTCAAGATTTCGGTGCTGATCATGCTCATCGTCGCGCCGCTGCTGGGCGCGGTGGCCTACCTGACCTTGCTCGAGCGCAAGGTCATCGGCTACATGCAGGTGCGCATCGGCCCCAACCGCGTCGGCCCCTTGGGTTTGTTGCAACCCATCGCCGACGGCATCAAGCTGATGTTCAAGGAAATCATCATCCCCTCCGGCGCCGACAAGTTCCTGTTCGTGCTGGCGCCGGTGATCACCCTCACCGTGGCGATGGCCGCCTGGGCGGTGGTACCGTTCAGCCCGCAGGTGGTGCTGGCGAACGTCGATGCGGGACTGCTCTACGTGATGGCGATCACTTCAATGGGCGTGTACGGCATCATCGTCGCCGGCTGGGCGTCGAACTCGAAATACGCCTTCCTTGGCGCGATGCGCGCGGCGGCGCAGATCGTCGCCTACGAAATCGCCATGGGTTTTGCCCTGGTGTGCGTGCTGCTGGTGTCACAAAGCCTCAACCTCTCCGCTGTCGTCAACGGCCAGGCGAAAGGCTATTTCGCCGGCATCGGGCTCAATTTCCTCTCCTGGAACTGGCTGCCGCTCGCGCCGATGCTGCTGGTGTATTTCATTTCCGGCGTGGCCGAGACCCAGCGCGCGCCGTTCGACATGGCCGAGGGCGAATCGGAGATCGTCGGCTTCCACGTCGAATATTCCGGCATGCTGTTCGGCGTGTTCTCCATGGGCGAGTATGCCAACATGATCCTGGTGGCCACGCTCACCACCATCATGTTTTTCGGCGGCTGGGCCGCACCGCTGGACTCGGCCGTGTTCAACGCCATCCCCGGCTTCGTCTGGCTGCTGGCCAAGGTGTTGTGCGTGCTGTTTTTCTTCCTCTGGTTCCGCGCCACCTTCCCGCGCTATCGCTACGACCAGATCATGCGCCTCGGCTGGAAAGTGTTCATTCCGCTGACCATCGTGTGGCTGGTGCTGATCGCCGCGTGGATGCAGACCCCTTTCTCGATATGGAGATAGGCGCTCGCCATGGCTGAGAAAATCCGCGAGTTCTTCAAGTCCTTCCTGCTGCTCGAGCTGCTGAAGGGCCTGGCGGTCACCGGGCGCTACCTGTTCGCGCGCAAGATCACGGTGCAGTATCCGGAGGAGCATACGCCGCAGTCGGCGCGCTTTCGCGGCCTGCACGCGCTGCGCCGCTATCCCAACGGCGAGGAGCGCTGCATTGCGTGCAAGCTGTGCGAGGCGGTGTGCCCGGCGCTGGCGATCACCATCGAGTCGGAGCAGCGCGCCGACGGCACGCGCCGCACCACGCGCTACGACATCGACTTGAACAAGTGCATTTTCTGCGGTTTCTGCGAGGAATCCTGCCCGGTCGATTCCATCGTCGAAACGCGCATCCTCGAATACCACGGCGAGAAGCGCAGCGACCTGCATTACACCAAGGAGATGCTGCTCGCGGTGGGGGACCGTTACGAAGCCGAGATCGCCAGGGACCGCGCCAGCGACGCGGCGTACCGGTGATGAACCGATGACCGTCGAAGCGATACTTTTCTACTTTTTTTCGGGCGTCCTGCTGATCGCGGCGCTGCGCGTCATTACCGCGCGCAACCCGGTGCACGCGGCGCTCTACCTGGTGCTTGCGTTCTCCACCGCCGCCGCCATTTGGATGCTGCTACGGGCCGAGTTCCTGGCGATCGTCCTGGTGCTGGTGTACGTCGGAGCGGTGATGGTGCTGTTCCTGTTCGTGGTGATGATGCTCGACATCAACCTCGACCGGCTGCGCGAGGGCTTCTGGAGCTACCTGCCGCTCGGGGCCGCGGTCGGCGTGCTGATGGTGATCGAGATGGTGCTGGTGCTGGGGGGCAAGTACTTCGGCACGGAGCACTTGCCCAACCCGGCCGATCCGGGCGCGGGCTACAGCAACACCAAGGAGCTGGGCCGGATTCTGTACACCGACTACGTCTATCCGTTCCAGCTCGCCGCGGTGATCCTGCTGGTCGCGATTGTCGCGGCGATCGCGCTCACCCTGCGCCGGCGCAAGGACAGCAAGCACCAGGACCCGGCCGAGCAGGTGCTGGTCAAGCGCGCCGACCGCGTGCGCCTTGTTTCGATGCCGTCCGAGAAAAAGGAAAGCTGATCGTGCCGCCCTTATCGCTGCCCGTGCTGTCGCTCGCGCACTTCCTGATCCTCGGCGCGCTGCTGTTTGCCATCAGCATCGTCGGCATTTTCCTCAATCGCAAGAACGTGATCATTCTGCTGATGGCAATCGAGCTGATGCTGCTGGCGGTGAACATGAACTTCATCGCCTTCTCCCATTATCTCAACGACATTTCCGGGCAGGTGTTCGTGTTCTTCATCCTGACCGTGGCGGCGGCCGAGTCGGCCATCGGCCTCGCGATCCTGGTGGTGCTGTTCCGCAATCTCGCCAGCATCAACGTCGACGACCTGAACACATTGAAGGGCTAGAGGAAGGCAATGGGTAACGAGCAACGGGCGGGAAGCGGGGGCGGGCCGGCGCATAACCCGCGTTCATCACCCGGCACAACGCCATGACATCGATGCAGCAGCTCTACCTGCTGGTGCCGCTGGCGCCCCTTGCGGGGGCCTTGATCGCGGGCCTTGGCGGCCGCGCCATCGGCCGCGCCGGCGCCCATTGGGTGACCATCATCGGGGTGACGGTCTCGTTCCTCGCCTCGGTGGTGGTGTTCTTCGACGTGATGCAGGGCAATGTCTTCAACGGCAGCGTCTACACCTGGCTGACCTCGGGCGAGACGCGTTTCGAGATCGGCTTCCTCATCGACCGGCTGTCGGCGCTGATGATGTTGGTGGTGAGCTTCGTCTCGCTCATGGTGCACGTCTACACCATCGGCTACATGGCGGACGATCCGGGCTACCAGCGCTTCTTCGCCTACATTGCGCTATTCACTTTCTCCATGCTGATGCTGGTGATGGCCAACAACTTCGTGCAGCTGTTCTTCGGCTGGGAGGCGGTGGGCCTGGTGTCCTACCTGCTGATCGGCTTCTGGTACACGCGGCCGACGGCGATTTACGCCAACCTCAAGGCGTTCCTGGCGAACCGCGTCGGCGACTTCGGCTTCCTCCTCGGCATCGGCCTGATCCTGGCGCATTTCGGCACGCTCGACTACGCCGGTGTGTTCGCGCAGGCACCGGGCATGGTCAAGACCAGCATAGAGATCATCCCCGGCGCGCCCTGGCTGCTGATTTCCGTGATCTGCATCTGCCTGTTCATCGGCGCCATGGGCAAATCGGCGCAGGTTCCGCTGCATGTCTGGCTGCCCGATTCGATGGAAGGCCCGACGCCGATCTCGGCCCTGATCCACGCGGCGACGATGGTGACCGCCGGCATATTCATGGTGTCGCGCATGTCGCCGCTGTTCGAGCTGTCCGAGGCGGCGCTGTCCTTCGTGCTGGTGATCGGCGGCATCACCGCCTTCTTCATGGCGCTGATCGCCGTGGTGCAGTACGACATCAAGCGCGTGATCGCGTATTCGACCCTGTCGCAACTCGGCTACATGACCGTGGCGCTGGGGGCCTCGGCGTATTCGGTCGGCATGTTCCACCTCATGACCCACGCCTTCTTCAAGGCGGTGCTGTTCCTCGGCGCGGGCTCGGTGATCATCGCGCTGCACCACGAGCAGGACATGCGCAAGATGGGCGGCTTGCGCAAATACATGCCGATCACCTACCTTACGATGTTGATCGGCGCACTCGCCAATGCCGGACTGCCGCCGTTCGCCGGGTTTTTCTCCAAGGACTCGATCCTGGAAGCGGTGCATCTGTCGCACACCCCGGGCGCGGGCTTTGCCTATTCTCTGCTGCTCGCCGGGGTGTTCGTCGGCGGGCTGTATTCCTTCCGCCTGATTTTTTACACCTTCCACGGCGAGGAGCGCTTCGCCGCGCATGACGCCGGTCATGATGCCGGCCATGGTGCCGCCAAGGATGACCATGGCCACGATGCCGGCCACGGTCATGTGGTGCCGCACGAATCGCCGGCGGTGGTGACGCTGCCGCTTATTCTGCTCGCCATTCCGTCCGTTGCCGCGGGTTGGACCATCGGCACGGTGCTCTACGGCGGTTATTTCGGCGCCTCCATTTTTATCGCCCCGGAACACGCGGGTCTGGCCGAGATGGCGCGGGAGTACCGCGGCGTGATCGGCATGATGTTGCACGGCCTCGCCAGCCTGCCGTTCTGGTTCGCGCTCGCGGGGGCCGCGACCGCCTGGTATCTGTACATCGTGAAGCCGGCGCTGCCCGCGGTGCTGCGGCGGAGGGCCGGCGTGCTGGTCACGATCCTGGAGGAAAAGTACGGCTTCGACCGCTTCAACGACTGGTTCTTCGCCGGTGGCGCGCGCGCGATCGGAGGCGGCCTGTGGAAAATCGGCGACGTGGCCATCATCGACGGTTTCATGGTCAACGGCACGGCGCGCGTCGTCGGCTGGATCGCCGGCCTGGTGCGCCTGTTCCAGTCCGGCTACATCTACCATTACGCCTTCACCATGATCATCGGCGTGTTCGTGCTGCTGACGCTGTGGTTCGGGCAGGCCTAGGGGACCGACGATGACTTCGGCTCCCTGGCTCAGCCTCGCCATCTGGATCCCGATCCTGTTCGGCCTGGTGGTGCTCGCGTTCAGCGACCGCTACGCCGCGCAAGTGCGCCGGATCGCGCTGATCGGCGCGGTGCTCGGCCTGGCGGCGAGCCTGCCGCTGTATGCCGGCTTCAACACCCAGACCAGCGCGATGCAATTTGTCGAACTCTCGCCCTGGATCCCGCGCTTCAACATCAACTACAACCTCGGCGTGGACGGCATTTCGGTGCTGTTCATCCTGCTGAACAGCTTCATCACCGTGCTGGTGGTGATTGCCGGCTGGGAGTCGATCAAACAGCGGGTGGCGCAGTACATGGCGGCCTTCCTCATCATGTCGGGCCTGCTGAACGGCGTGTTCGCCGCCCTGGACGTGATGCTGTTCTACGTGTTCTTCGAGGCGACGCTGATTCCGATGTACCTGGTGATCGGGGTCTGGGGCGGGCCCAACCGCGTCTATGCCGCGGTGAAGTTCTTCCTCTACACCCTGCTCGGGTCGCTGTTGATGCTGGTCGCGTTCCTGTACCTGTACGACAAGTCGGGCGGCAGTTTCTCCATCCTCGACTGGCACAAGCTGCCGCTGGCGATGACGCCGCAGATCCTGCTGTTCATCGCCTTCTTTCTCGCGTTCGCGGTGAAGGTGCCGATGTGGCCGGTGCACACCTGGCTGCCCGATGCCCACGTCGAGGCGCCGACTGGCGGCTCGGCGGTGCTGGCGGCGATCCTGCTCAAGCTCGGCGCCTACGGTTTCGTCCGCTTTTCGCTGCCGATGCTGCCCGACGCGAGCCATGCGCTCGCCGGGTTCATGATCACCCTGTCCCTGATCGCGGTGGTCTACATCGGACTGGTGGCGCTGGTGCAGACGGACATGAAGAAGCTGATCGCCTATTCCTCTGTTGCGCACATGGGCTTCGTGACCCTCGGCTTCTTCATTTTCAACGCCTACGGCGTCGAGGGCGCCCTGGTGCAGATGATCTCGCACGGTT
>MERK01000154.1:0-5164 GCA_001770575.1 Betaproteobacteria bacterium RIFCSPLOWO2_12_FULL_64_23 | reverse complement strand
TTCATTTTCAACGCCTACGGCGTCGAGGGCGCCCTGGTGCAGATGATCTCGCACGGTTTCGTCTCGGCCGCCCTGTTCCTGTGCGTGGGCGTGATGTACGACCGCATGCACAGCCGCAACATCGCCGACTACGGCGGCGTGGTCAATACCATGCCCAAGTTCGCTTCGCTGATGATGCTGTTCGCCCTGGCCAACAGCGGGCTTCCGGCCACCAGCGGCTTCGTCGGCGAATTCATGGTGATCATGGGTGCGTTGAAGCACAATTTCTGGATCGGTTTCCTCGCCGCGACCACGCTCATCTTCGGCGCGGCCTACACCCTGTGGATGTACAAGCGGGTGATTTTCGGCGCCGTGGCCAATGAGCGCGTGGCCAAGTTGCAGGACATCGGCGCGCGCGAATTCCTGGTGCTGGCGCTGCTCGCGCTCGCCGTGCTCGGCATGGGCATTTATCCGCTGCCTTTCACCGAGGTGATGCACGCCTCGGTCAGCGAACTGTTGAAACACGTCGCGGCGAGCAAGCTGTGAGGCCACCGATTCCATGAATTTCACCATGCCCAATCTGCTGCCCGCCTACCCCGAGATCTTCCTGCTGATCATGGTCTCGGTCATCCTGGTGGTGGATCTGTTCCTGCCGCAGAGGCTGCGCTACGTGACTTATGCGCTCACGCAGTTGGCGCTCGCCGGTTGCGCCGTGCTCACGCTCGACGTCGCCGTTCTTACCCAGGGCCTGGTCACCTATACCTTCAGCAACATGTTCGTCGCCGACCTGATGGGGCATGTGTTGAAGCTCGCGGCCTATGTCGCCCTGTTCGCGACTCTGGTCTATTCCCGCGCCTACCTCAGCGACCGCGGCTTGTGGAAAGGCGAGTTTTTCGCGCTGGTGCTGTTCGCGCTGATGGGCATGATGGCGATGATCTCGGCCAATCACTTCCTCACGCTGTATATGGGCCTGGAGCTGCTGTCGCTGTCGCTGTACGCCCTGGTGGCGCTCGACCGCGACTCGGCCCGCGCGACCGAGGCGGCGATGAAATACTTCGTGCTCGGCGCGCTTGCCTCGGGCCTCTTGCTCTACGGCATGTCCATGATCTACGGCGCCACCGGCACGCTCGACATTTCCCGGGTGGCGCAAGCGATCGCCGGCGCCCAGCCGAACAAGACGGTGCTGACCTTCGGCCTGGTGTTCCTGGTGTCGGGGATGGCGTTCAAGCTGGGCGTGGTGCCGTTCCACATGTGGATTCCCGACGTCTATCACGGCGCGCCCACCGCCATGACCCTGATCATCGGCTCGGCACCCAAGCTGGCGGCGTTTGCGATGGCGATGCGCCTGCTGGTGATGGGACTGCTCGACCTCGCGGTGGACTGGCAGCAGATGCTGGTGATTCTGGCGGTGCTGTCCATGGCGGTGGGCAACCTCGCGGCCATCGCGCAGACCAATATCAAGCGCATGCTCGCCTATTCGACCATATCGCACATGGGTTTCATGCTGCTGGGCCTCTTGGCCGGCGTGGTCAACGGCAACCTGCTCAACGCGGCCGACGCCTATAGCGCCGCCATGTTCTACGTCGTGGTCTACGTGCTGACCACACTGGGCTCCTTCGGCATGGTGCTGCTCTTGTCGCGCGCCGGCTTCGAGGCCGAGAACCTCGAGGACTTCAAGGGCCTGAACGCGCGCAACCCGTGGTACGCCTTCATCATGCTGCTGTTGATGTTTTCGCTCGCCGGGGTGCCGCCGACGGTGGGCTTTTACGCCAAGCTGTCGGTGCTGCAACCGCTGCTGGCGGCGGACATGGTGTGGCTGGCGGTGGTGGCGGTGCTGTTCTCGCTCATCGGCGCGTTCTACTACCTGCGCATCGTCAAGCTGATGTATTTCGACGAGCCGACCGATAGCGCGCCGATCGAACCGAGCCTGGACATGAGCGTGCTGATCTCGGTCAACGGTCTGGCGGTGCTCGCGCTCGGCATCATGCCGCAGTCGCTGATGGCGCTGTGTTACTTTTCCATTAAAGCCCTGTGAACCAGGGCGCGGGCCTGTTTCTGCCGCTCGCCGCCTTCATTGCAGCCGATTGGATCATTCCGGCCTGTCGCATCCGGCGCGACCTTGTGGGAAGATGCAGGCAATGAACTTCATTGACCGCCTCAGGCAGGCATGGGCAGCGCAACAGACGCTGCTGTGCGTGGGCCTGGATCCCGATCCCGCCCGGTTGCCGGCGCAGCTTGCCTCCTCGGCCTATCCCATTTTCGAGTTCGGCCGCGCGATCGTCGATGCCACGGCCGATCTGGTATGCGCGTTCAAGCCGCAAATCGCCTACTACGCAGCCGCGCGCGCCGAAGACCAGCTCGAAATGACCATAGCGCACATCCGGCGGCACCATCCTGCGATACCGGTGATTCTCGATGCCAAGCGCGGAGACATAGGCAGCACGGCCGAGATGTATGCGCGCGAAGCGTTCGTTCGCTACCAAGCCGACGCCGTCACCGTGAATCCGTATCTGGGATTCGATTCGCTGCAGCCGTTCCTGGATTACGCGGACAAAGGCGTGATCGTGCTCTGCCGCACGTCCAACCCCGGCGCCGGCGACCTGCAGGACATGGCCAGCGGGGGCAGGAAGCTGTATGAGGTCGTCGCCGAAAAAGCGGCGCGCGACTGGAACGCGAACGCCAACGTGCTGCTGGTTGTGGGAGCGACGTATCCGGAAGAACTGCGCGAAATCCGCTCCATCGTCGGCGACATGCCTATCCTGGTGCCCGGCGTCGGCGCGCAGGGTGGAGATGTGGCCGCGGTGCTGGCGAACGGCGCGACCGCGGATGGAACCGGGCTCGTCATCAGCAGCTCGCGCGCGGTGCTCTACGCCGGCAGCGGCAGCGACTACGCCCAGGCCGCCAGATCGGCTGCACTGAAGCTGCGCGACGAGATCAACCTTTGCCGCAAGACCTAGCGATGAAACAGGCGGACCTGACCGAGACCGAGGTGGCGAGCGAAACCGTATTCCAGGGCAAGCTCCTGCGCGTCAAGCGCGACACGGTCAGCCTGCACGACGGCAAGGCCGCGACGCGCGAGTACATCGAGCACAACGGCGCGGTGATGATCATCCCGGTGCTGGATACGGGCGAGCTGGTGATGGAGCGGCAGTACCGTTACGTCATGCGCCGGCATTGCATCGAGTTTCCTGCCGGAAAAATCGATCCGGGCGAAGAACCGCTCGCCACCGGCCGGCGCGAATTGCTGGAGGAAACCGGCTATGTCGCGCGCGACTGGACCTACCTCGCCACCATCCATCCCACCGTCGCGTATTCCACCGAACGCATACTGGTCTATCTAGCGCGCGGCCTCGAGCACCGCGGCAGCAATCCGGACGAGGGCGAATTCCTCGAAGTGCTCAAGCTGTTGCCGGAGGCGCTGCTCGAATTGGTCCGCACCGGCGAAATCAGCGACGTGAAGACGGTGATCGGCGTGTTCTGGCTGGAGAAGCTGTTGCGCGGCGAGTGGGCTGCCGGGCCGGTTTTGCCATAGGTAGGTGAGGCACGCATGAACTGCCTGATGACAGCCTGGCACCAGCACGAAGCCGAGCTGCGCGGCTGGCTGCGGCATCGGCTGGGTAATCCCGTCGATGCGGAGGATATGCTGCAGGACGTGTTTCTCAAGGCCCTGCGCCAGGGCGAGCGCTTTTGTGCGATCGTCGACGCCCGGGCCTGGTTGTACGAAGTAGCGCGCAACGCGTTCGCCGACCGTCTGCGCCTCGCGCGCAATACGGTAGAACTGCCCGAGGACATCAGGGCCGACCTCGATGAGGCCGCCGCAGTCGACAGTCTGGCGGCGTGCCTGCCGCGCGTGCTCTCCGAGCTGAGTCCGGAGGATCGGGAGGCAATCACCCTGTGCGACCTCGAGCGCCTGCCGCAGGAGGAATATGCACGCCGCAAGGGCTTGAGCCTGCCTGGCGCCAAGTCGCGCGTGCAGCGCGCGCGCAAGCGCCTGCGCGCGCAGCTCACGCAAGCCTGTCAGGTGCGCCTGGATGCGGCCGGGCAGGTGAGCGATTTCGTGCCGCGCGCGCCGCTGGTCTGAGGCAAACTCCGAAAAATCCGCCGCAAGCGCGGCGGCAATCGGGCATGAGCGCGGGCGATAGAGCCCGCCCTCGGGGCGGGCGCGCAGCCGGGCACCGCGCAGTCCGTGCTGCTGCGAGCGGACGCGGTGATCAAATGATCAGCCGATGTCTCGCATGCAGACCAGTTTCTGGCATAATAACCACATATGTGTCTATGTGTCTGAAAGGAGATTGCGATGGAGAACCCGGTTCGCTGGTCGCTGAAGGTATCGAAGCAAACGGACGAAGCGCTGCGCGCCCACCTAGGCCAGTCCGGCGGGCGCAAGGGTGATCTGTCGAAATTCGTCCAGGAAGCGGTTCAGGCGCGGCTCAGGACGGAGCAACGCGCGCTCGGAAAGTCGAGGCAATCGCCCGGCACGCGGGACGGCCTTGCCGAGGCTCTGGCCGAGATTCGTGCACGCACCGGGGCGCTGTCGAGGTCGCGCTTCAAGACGCTGGTCACGGAAGCCGTCGCGTACGCGCGCAAGCGGCGTTGAGCGGTGCTCGTCATCCTCGACACCAATGTACTGCTAAGCGGATTGCGCGCCGGGGGCAGCCCGCCGGCGGAAATCGTCGATGCATGGCGCAAGGGACGTTTTCGGCTGGTGACCAGCACCGAACAGATCGAGGAGTTCAGGCGGGCGGCGCGCTATCCGCAATTGGCCTCCTGCTTTCCACGCGGCGCGATCGGTCGCGTGATCAACGGATTGCGCTCGGCGGAGGTCGTGCTCGAGCGCCTGAGGCGTGCGGGCGATGCGCCGGACCCGGGCGATGACTACCTGCTGGCGATGGCGCTCGCCGCGGGCGCCGATTTTCTCGTCACCGGCGACAAACCTCTGCTTCGCGTAAAACAAGTCGGGCATGCGCGGATCATTACGCCCCGCCGTTTCGCGGCAATGCTGGTGCGCTAAGCACTCCAAGGCTGGCTGCCTCGGCAGGCGATCCGTTTCTGCGGACGCGGCCACTCCTTGCCGCCGGCGGCGCGGGCGAGCAGCCTGCGCATACGCGGCTGCCATTACCCGGCCATGGCGGGCGACTTGCTGCCGCGCTTGCAGGGCCGACGCGACGAATGCGTTGCGGCGTCT
>MERK01000153.1 GCA_001770575.1 Betaproteobacteria bacterium RIFCSPLOWO2_12_FULL_64_23 | reverse complement strand
GGTGCTGAAGTCGAGCCCGAGATCGGCGACGCGGATGACACCGCAGTGATCCGGGCCATCGAGCGTAAGCAGGCCGGGCTTGAGCGCGATGAAGGTGATGGTATGCGTTGCGCGCAGGGCCGTGCCCATCACCGCGCCGGTATCGGCGTTGATGCCGCTGGCGATGTCCAGCGCCAGCTTGGGTCCGGGCAGGCGGTTGATGCCGGCGATGAGTTCGGCGTAGCGGCCTTCCAGCGGCCGCGCAAGACCGATGCCGAACAGGCCGTCCACCACCAAATCCGGCCGCAGCGCGGCCGGCGGTGCGGCATAAGTATTGCCGCCGCATTCGCGCCATCTGCGGAGAGCGGCCAGCGCGTCTTCGGACAGGTGGTGCTCATCTCCGGCGAATACCAGTTCGACCTGGTAGAACCAGCGCTTGAGCTGTGCCGCCACCTCGAAGGCGTCGCCGCCGTTGTTGCCGGGTCCGGCGAGCACCAGCACCTTCCTGCCGTATTCGCCGAGCAGCTCGCGCGCGTATTCGGCGGCGGCCAGGCCCGCAAGTTGCATCAGCGGCGCGGCGCCGGGGCGCTCCGCGGCCAGGCGTTCGAGCGCGCGGATGTCGTCGGTCAGGTAGACGGGCTGGCAGCGGTCGTTGTGCATCAGCGCGGGAGCATCAGCGCATGCCCAGCATGCGCCGCGGCAGATAGGTGACGATGTCGGGGAAAATCCAGATGATCGCTACTGCGAACGCCAGCAGCAAGAAAAACGGCAGGGCGGCTTTGCTGATGGTGAAAATATCCTTGCCGGTCATGCCTTGCAGCACGTACAGGTTGAAGCCCACGGGCGGCGTGATCTGGGCCATTTCCACTACCAGGACGATGAACACGCCGAACCACAGGAGATCGATGCGCGCCGCTTCCACCGTGGGCAGGATGACTGCGGCGGTGAGCACCACCATGGAAATGCCGTCGATGAAACAGCCCATCACCATGAACAGCAGCGTCAGCACCGCGATCAGCATCACCGGCGAGAGTTGCTGACTGGTGATCCACAGCGCCATCGCCTTGGGAAGGCCGGTGAAACCCATGGCGGTAGTGAGAAACGCGGCGCCGGTAAGGATGAACGCGATCATGCAGGACGTGCGCATCGCTCCCATGACGCTGCCGTTGAACGTCTTCCAGTCGAGCGAACCCGAAGCAAACGACAGGATGAGCGAGCCGACCACGCCCAGCACCGCGGCTTCGGTGGGCGTGGCGATGCCGGCGTAAATCGAGCCGATCACCGCGGCGATCAAGAGCATCGTCGGAATCAGCAGGCGCGAGGCGTAGAGTTTCTGCGCCAGGCTCATGTGGATGTCCGAGGGCGGGGTCTTGTCCGGGTTGAGCAAAGCCCAGACGACGATGTAGCCGGAGAACAGGCTCACCAGCAGGATGCCGGGCAGCACGCCGGCGATGAACAGCCGCGCGATGGAAACGTCGGCAGCGACGCCATAGACGATCATGATGATCGAGGGCGGAATCAGCAGCCCCAGGGTGCCCGCACCGGCGAGCGAGCCGATCACCATGGGCTCGTGATAGCCGCGCTTGAGCAATTCGGGCACGGTCATTTTGCCGATAGTGGCGGCGGTGGCGGCGGACGAGCCTGAAATCGCCGCAAAAATGCCGCAGCCGATCACATTGCAATGCATCAGTCTTCCGGGCAATGCGGTGAGCCAGGGCGCGAGGCCGCGGAACATGTCCTCGGAAACGCGGCTGCGGAACAGGATTTCGCCCATCCAGATGAACAGCGGCAGCGCGGTCAGCGCCCAGCTCGCACTCGATCCCCACACCGTGGTGGCCATGAGTTTGCCCACCGGAGCGGAGGTAAACAGCTCCATCGCGGCCCAGCCCATGGCGAGCAGCACGATCGCGATCCACACGCCGCCGGCGAGCAGCAGCGCGAGCAGGGCGAGCAGGAACAGCGCGATCCCGAGCGTACCCATGTGCTAAATATTTTCCGACATGGCGATTTTTTTGCTTTGCTCGGCTAACAGGTAAGAAGGCGTGCCGCGCTTGAACACTGCGATGAGATCGTCCAGCAACGCGATGGTCATGATGGCGAGCCCCAATGCCATGCCGCTTTGCGGCAGCCACAGCGGCACCGCCACCAGTCCCTGGGACACGTCGTTGATCTGGTAGGAGGTCAGGACCGTGTCGGCCGCATACCAGGCAAAGTAGCCGATCAGGAAAGTACTCGCCATCAGACACAGCGCTTCCAGCACCCGGCGCCTGCCGCCACTGAGTCGCTCGACCAGGATCGCCACGCGGATGTGTTCGTTACGCCGATACGTATGGGCCAGTCCCAGAAAAGAAGACGCCGCCATGCAAAAGCCGGCGAAGTCGTCGAAGGAATACGCATCGAAGCCGAGCACGCGGCCGCAAATCTGCGTCAGCGACAATGCGGCGATCAGGATCAGAAACACGCCGGCGAGAACGCCGGAGCCGGTGTAGAGCCAGTCGAGGAACTTTCTCATGCGGTCGCGCCGTCGTGCTCGATGGTTGCGCGTTCGAACCGGCCGCCATCCCTCCCCCTCGCGGCAGAGGGACGCCGCCAGAACCAAAGTTTTAACTTGAGGTGCGGGGCGGGGCGGGAGGGGAAGCGTTCCGCCCCGCCCCCGGATGCTTGCTTGCTCAAACCATCCTGCTACAGCTCATTGAGTATCGCCTGCGCGTCGGGCCCCGTTTTCTTCATCCACTCCTGCGCCATGACCTTGCCGATGGCATTGAGCTCCGCCTCCAGTTTCGCATTCGGCTTTTGCACCGTGATGCCCTTGCTTGCCATGGTCTTCTTGTAGCCCTCGTTGTTTTCCGCGCTGGCGGCCCAGCCTCGCTCTTCGGCCTTGGTGGCGATCGAGACGACCTGCTTTTGCAGCGCCGGATCGAGCTTGGCGAAGGCGGCCTTGTTCACGATCACCATGTTGAACGGCAGGAACGCTTCGGTGTCGGTATAGAACTTGAGGTAATCCCAGGCCTGGGTATCGACGCCGGTGGCGCCGGAGGTGATCATCGCCTCGACCAGGCCGGTGAGGAAGGCCTGCGGAATTTCCGGCACCTGCACCGTGGTCGGAATTGCGCCCATCAGCTTGGCGAATTCGGAGGTGGCGGGGTTGTAGGTGCGGAACTTCACGCCCTTCAGGTCGGCGGTGGAGTTGAACGGCTTCTTCGTGTAAATGCCCTGCGGCGGCCAGGGCACCGCATACAGCACTTTGATGCCCTGCGCGTCCAGGCGCTTTTCGACATAGGGGCGCGCGACGCGCAACAGTTTCTTCGCCGCGGAGTAATTCGGTGCGAGGAAGGGGTTGGAGTCGAAGGCGAATATCGGATTCTCGTTGCCCAACACCGAGATCAATATCTCACCGATGCTGACCTGGCCGGTCTGCACTGCGCGCTTGATTTCCGGGTGCTTGATCAGCGAGGCGTTGCTGTGCACCACGATCTCCAGTTTGCCGCCGCTGGCGGCCTTGATATCGTCGGCGAACTGCTTCACGTTCTTGGTGTGGAAGTTGCTATCGCCATAGGGCGTGGGCATGTCCCATTTGGTTTGCGCCTGGGCGGTGCCGAAGGCGACGCCCGCGATCAGTGCGGCGAACAGTGATGGATTCAGTTTCATGCTTGCTCTCCTCTGTTGATGTTGCAATCCAATGTGCCTTCAGGCCATGCGCGCTTTTTGCGCAACCCGCTTTGCCAGGGCCAGCGACGCGGTCAGCCCCGGCGATTCGATGCCGAACAGGTTGACCAGGCCCGCCACGCCATGTTCATCCGGACCCTGGATCAGGAAATCGCTGGCCGGCGCATCCGGCCCGCCCAGCTTGGGCCGTATGCCGGCGTAGCCCGGTGCCAGTTGTCCGTCTTTCAGCCCCGGCCAGTAATCGCGTATCGCCCGATAAAAGCCATCTGCGCGGCGCAAGTCGACATCGTAGTCTATTTCGGTGATCCATTCCACGTCCGGGCCGAAGCGCGCCTGCCCGGCCAGATCCAGGGTCAGGTGCACGCCCAGGCCGGCAGCCTCCGGCACCGGGTAGATCAGATGGGTAAAGGGCGAGCGCGCGGCGAGACTGTAATAGTTGCCCTTGGCGTAATGGCAGGGCGGAACCTTTTCCTTCGGGAAGCCGCGCAGGGCGGCCGCGACGCGCTGCGCCATGAGGCCGGCGCTGTTGACCACCGTGCGCGCGACAATCCGCATCGGCTCGGCTCCGCCCACATCGAGCATGATGCCGCCGGCTCCGATCTCGCCGCCCGTCACCGGACTGAGCAGGGCGAGCATGGCGCCGCGGTCCTCGGCCTCGCCCTGAAAAGCGAGCATCAGGCCATGGCTGTCGACGATGCCGGTCGATGGCGAGTAGAGGGCCGCGACGCAGCGCAGTTCCGGCTCCATCGCGCCGACCTCGTCTGCCGTCAGCAGCCGCAGATCGCGCACGCCGTTGGCCCCGGCCTGCGCCAGGATCTTGTGCAGCGTCGCAGCCTGCACCGCGCTGGTGGCCACGATCAACTTG
The DNA here is from genome assembly GCA_001770575.1 of Betaproteobacteria bacterium RIFCSPLOWO2_12_FULL_64_23. Lineage (GTDB taxonomy): Bacteria > Pseudomonadota > Gammaproteobacteria > Burkholderiales > SG8-39 > 2-12-FULL-64-23. The sequence continues at coordinate 3,126 of MERK01000153.1, read as the reverse complement.
CCGCAGCGGCGGTGGGCGACGCCGTGTTCTTCGCAATAGCGGTACAACAGCGCTTTGCCCGCGACGCACAGGGCGGCTTTCGCCGAACCGGGCGGATAGTAGATGCCGGCGTGGATGACTTCGCTGTTGCGCGAGCTGGTCTCGGTGCCGATCGCGCCCGCGGCTTCGAGCACGATCACTTCGCGCCCCGCCAGCGCGAGCGCCCTGGCCACCGCAAGGCCGACCACGCCCGCGCCGATGACGACGCAATCTGTTTTTTCGGTCATTTGAAACGAGGATGTCTTGTTGCGGGTAGCGTCCTAAATGCCGTTGCATGCCAGGAGCAACCATTGCGCGCTCGCGCGCGCCAACCGTGTTTTTGGCACGGATGAAAAGCGCATCCGTGCCAAAAACACGGTTCTGGATAAAGGCAAAAGCGGTTTGGCGTGGTTTTAATCCAAGATCGCCGATTGGGCGCGGATGTGCTGTTCATCCGCGCCCAATCGGCGATCCGCGCGGACGGGCCGCCGTCCGCGCAAGTTCTGTTGCCGCAGTCCGACGTAACTTTCTGCGTATGCCGATCGGCAGGAGATTCATGGCAAACGAGCATGATATGATTTTGCGCATCCTAGCAGAAGCCCATGGCCGCATGCATCAGAACGACTCTGCGCGGCCCGAATATATCCCATGACTCAGCAAAGCTGGCAATTCTGGATCGATCGCGGCGGCACCTTCACCGACATCGTCGCACGCCGCCCCGACGGCGGCATCGTCACGCACAAGCTGCTGTCGGACAATCCGGAGCGTTACCGCGACGCCGCCCTCGCCGGCATCCGCCATCTGCTCGGCATTGCCGCCGGCGCGCCCATCCCGGGCGAGCAGATCGAAGCCGTGAAAATGGGCACGACGGTCGCCACCAACGCGCTGCTGGAAAGAAAGGGCGAGCGCACGGTGCTCGCCATCACCCGGGGATTTCGCGACGCGCTCAGGATCGCCTACCAGAACCGGCCGAAGATTTTCTCGCGCCACATCGTCCTGCCCGAGCTGCTCTACAGCAGGGTAATCGAAATCGACGAGCGCGTCGGCGCGCACGGCGAAGTGCTGACCCCGCTCGATGTCGAGGGCGCGCGGCGCGATCTGCAGGCTGCCTATGACGGCGGCTATCGCTCGATCGCCATCGTGTGCATGCACGGCTATCGCTACCAGGAGCACGAAAAACAGGTGGCGGCGATGGCGCGCGCCATCGGCTACGGCCAGGTCTCGGTTTCGCACGAGGTGAGCCCGATGATGAAGCTCGTCAGCCGCGGCGACACCACGGTGGTCGATGCCTATCTTTCGCCGATACTGCGGCGCTACGTCGGACAGGTGGCTGCCGAACTGGAAGGCGTGCGCCTGATGTTCATGCAATCCAACGGCGGCCTGACCGACGCGCGCCGCTTCCAGGGCAAGGACTCCATCCTTTCCGGGCCGGCGGGCGGCATCGTCGGCGCCGTGCGCACTTCGCTCGCGGCCGGATTCGACAAAATCATCGGTTTCGACATGGGCGGGACTTCGACCGACGTTTCGCATTACGCCGGCGAATTCGAGCGCGCCTTCGAAACCCAGGTCGCGGGCGTACGCATGCGCGCGCCGATGATGAGCATCCACACGGTGGCGGCGGGCGGCGGCTCGATCCTGCATTTCGACGGCGCGCGCTACCGCGCCGGTCCGGATTCGGCCGCGGCCAATCCCGGACCCGCCTCCTATCGCAACAACGGGCCGCTGGCGGTCACCGACTGCAACGTCATGCTGGGCAAGATCCAGCCGAAGTTCTTTCCGTCGGTGTTCGGGCCGGGCGGCGACCAGCCGCTGGACGCCGAAGTGGTGCGGCGCAAGTTCGCCGAGCTGACGCGTGAAATCCGCGCAGCCACGGGCGATGCGCGCACGGCCGAACAGGTGGCCGAGGGCTATGTCGACATCGCCGTGGGCAACATGGCCAATGCGATCAAACAGATTTCGGTGCAACGCGGCCACGACGTGACCGAATACACCTTGTGTTGCTTCGGCGGCGCGGCCGGCCAGCACGCCTGCCTGGTGGCCGACGCGCTGGGCATGACCCGGGTGTTCATCCATCCCCTCGCCGGCGTGCTCTCGGCCTACGGCATGGGCCTGGCGGACATCACCGCCATGCGCGAGCAGGCGGTGGAGGTCGCGCTCACGCAGGACAACCTGCGCCTGCTCGACGATGCGTTGCAGCAGCTGACGATCCCGGCGCGGGAGGAAGTGCTGCACCAGGGCGTGCCGCCCGATCGCGTACGCGTGGTACAGCGGGTGCACCTCAGATACGATGGCACCGATTCGGCGCTGATCGTCGATTTCGGCCCGATCGCCGACATGGTCGGGCAGTTCGAGGCCGCCTACCGCATGCGCTATTCCTTCCTCATGCCCAAGCGCGCGCTGCTCGCGGAAGCCGTCTCGGTCGAAGCCATCGGCATGTCCGACGCACCCATGGAAGTTGCGCCGGCGGAGCGCGCGCGCCGCGCCGCGCCGCAAGCGGCGGACAGCGGACCGCAAGCGGCGGACAGCGGACCGCAAGGGGCGGACACCGCGCCGCAAGCGGCGGACATCGTAGACATGCACACCGGCGGCAAGTCGCAGCGCACGCCGGTATTCCTGCGCGACGCGTTGCAGCCGGGCGACAAGATAAATGGCCCGGCGATCATCGCCGAGGCCAACGCCACCACCGTGGTCGAGCCCGGCTGGCAGGCCGAAGTAAGCCGGCTCGACCATCTGCTGCTCAAGCGCGTCGAGGCGCGCCCCGCGCGCGTCGCCATCGGCACCACGGTGGATCCGGTGATGCTGGAGGTGTTCAACAATCTGTACATGTCGATCGCCGAGCAGATGGGCCTGCGGCTGGAGGCCACCGCCTACTCGGTCAACATCAAGGAGCGGCTCGATTTTTCCTGCGCGCTGTTCGACGCCCAGGGCCAGCTCATCGCCAACGCGCCGCACCTGCCCGTGCATCTGGGCTCGATGGGCGAATCGATCAAGACGGTGATGCGCGAAAACGCCGGCAGGATCTCACCGGGCAATATCTACATGCTCAATGCGCCTTACAACGGCGGCACGCACCTGCCCGACATCACGGTGATCACGCCGGTATTCGAT
>MERK01000152.1:398-20066 GCA_001770575.1 Betaproteobacteria bacterium RIFCSPLOWO2_12_FULL_64_23 | reverse complement strand
ATCTTCGGCTTGGACGACACGCTCGCCGCCGCCGTGTTCCGGACTGCGGCGCGCGTGGCGCGGGCAGTGCAAGAGGCCTACGCGCCCGAGGGGGTGACGCTATATCAGGCCAACGGCTCCGCCGCCGGCCAGACCGTGTTTCACTTCCACCTGCACCTCGTGCCGCGATACGACAAAGACGGCATGCGCCTCACCTGGCCGACGAAAAACCCGCCGCGCGAACAACTGGAAGCGAATGCCGCCAAGCTGCGCGCGGCGCTGGAATAAGGGCGCCCATCAAGGTGTTGACGGCGAAGCCACTTGATGACCGGGTAAGCAATTGCCTGCTTGCCGCGTTTCTCAACGGCCCTGTGCCGAATCAATGTGTCACCCGCGTCACCCCACCACCGGAGAGCAGACGCACGCGCTCCCCGGGCCTGAAGCTCTCGTCGGCATCCTGGGTGATGGCGCGCAGTTCGCCGTTGTCGAGCTTGACCGTGATCTCCAGCCCCTGCTTCTTGGTCGCGCCCCGCTCGATCGCGTTGCCGGCCACGCCGCCGGCGACCGCGCCGAGGACCGAACCGATGGTGCTGCCCTTGCCGCGGCCGATATTGCTGCCGGCGACGCCACCCACCACGCCGCCGGCCACTGCGCCGACACCGCTCTTGGAGCCTTCGATGGTCACTTGGCGCACGCTTTCAACCACGCCCATGCGCACTGTCTGCTCTTGCCGCGCCTGGCCGCCCGAGTAGACGCTGCCCGAGCTGGTGCTGGCGCAGCCGGTAATGAATACGGACGCGGCGATCGCGCCTGCCAACGCCATTCTGGTGAAAATCTTCATAGCTGGTCCTTTTATCCCAATTGCGCATGGAAATGCCGGTGGTAGAGTCCTTCGATCTCGGCGCGGGTGGCGCGATGATTCTGCCCGCCGCGCGCGCCTATTTTGAGCGTGCCCATAAGGGAGGCGAGCTGCCCGGTCGAACGCCAATCCATGCCCCCGGCAATGCCATAGAGCAAACCGGCGCGATAAGCGTCCCCGCATCCGGTCGGATCGACGATCTTCTCTGCTTTAACGCAGGCAATCTCCAGGCGTTGACCCCCGGTGTAGATTTCCGAGCCGTTGGCGCCATGGGTCACTATCAGCGCCTCCACCCTGCGCGCCAAATCCGCGATCGATTCGCCGGTACGTTCTTCCAGCATCTTGCCCTCGTAAGAGTTGACCGCGACATAGCTTGCAAGGTTCACGAAGTCGAGCAACTCGGCGCCGGAAAACATGGGCAGCCCCTGACCGGGGTCGAACACGAACGGAATGTTCTCCTCCTTCAACTCGCGCGCGTGCTGCAGCATGCCCTCGCGCCCGTCGGGGGAAACGATGGCAAGACCAACCTCGCCCGCCGCGGCGACGCTGTTGAGATGCGAATGGCCCATCGCCCCCGGGTGAAACGCGGTGATCTGATTATCATCCAGATCCGTGGTGATGAAGGCTTGCGCGGTGTACGTGCCGGCGACTTCGCGCACGTGCGTGCGTGCGATGCCGAGTGCGTCCAGCCGCCGATAGTAGGATTCGGCGTCCTCGCCCACGGTAGCCATGATCAGCGGCTCGCCGCCGAGCAAGCGCAGATTGTAGGCAATATTGGCGGCGCAACCGCCGAATTCGCGGCGCAAAGCCGGTACCAGGAATGCCACGTTGAGCATGTGGATCTGGTCAGGCAGGATGTGCTCGCGAAAACGCCCCTCGAACACCATGATATTGTCGTAGGCGATTGAGCCCAGCAGCAAAATGCGCATAGTCTGATATTCCGTCGTCGTGAGCCCTGCGACCGGCTCTGCGTGCCGCTTCAAAAGGCGTTGAGGATACCCGAGAAGCCGGTCTCAAGGATAGAACAGATACAGGCGGTAGCCGGTGGCCTTGACCTGCGAGCCCTCGATAAACACCTTGATCGCGATTTCGGTATTGGCGGCGAACCCGGCCTGCGTGTTGGCGGCTTTGCCGATGTAGTCCTGCGGCGCAAGCACGCGCCGCACTAGCGGCTGGTCTCGTGTGTCGGTGGGAGTCAGCTCAAGCAAGGGAAGCTGCTGATCGAAAATGGCCCGGTTCTTGAGCGTCGCCGACAACACCATGATGTTGGGGTTGGTCGTGTCCGCCTGCAGGTCCGAGGCTTCTATGCTGATCAGCTCAATACGCCGCGGCAGCGGCAGATCACAACCCAGGGTCTCGCATAGCGCGGCGGCATAGGGCTTGGCCTCCGGGAAGAGCACGATGATGGCGCTGCGGTAGTGATACGCCGCCTGCGCGAGCAATACCAGTAACAACACCAGCGCACCCAGCAACCAGGGCCAGCGGCGCGCGCGACTGGCCGGATCCGCGGCTGCGATCGGTCCGAAATCGAATGCGTTTGTGCCGGAGGCGGCTCCGGATTCGAGACTCGCCTGTTGCGCTGATGCCACCTCGGGCATTGCCACCTCGGGCATTGCCGCCTCGGGCATTGCCGCCTCGGACATTGCTGCCTCGGATATTTCCGCCTCGGGCATTTCTGCCTCGGGCATTTCTGCCTCGGACATTGCCGCCTCGGGCATTGCCGCCTCGGACATTCCGGCTCCGACTTCCATCGCTTCGGACCGGATGTCTGCGCTTGCCCCGATTGCGCGCTCCTGCGCTTCAGCGCTGGCGTCCGCCGCGTGCGTCGGCGCCGATTCCGGCGCAGGTTCCGCAGCGGCAGTAAGCGCGCGCATGGCAGCGTACTCCTGCGCCGCCGAAGGTTCGCGCGCCGGCGCGCTCTCCTCGCTCAGATGTTCGAGCGCATCGAATACCCGATTGCATTTGCCGCAGCGCACCTGCCCCGCGCGCGCCGCGAGCTGCTCCGCATGCACGCGAAAATGGGTATGACAGGAAGGGCAGTGGGTAATCATGCACGCAGGCCCTCGAGCAGCGCCCAGTCCCCGTCGCTGTCAATTACACGCATCGCGAACCAGGGCGCGTAGGCCGCCATCACCTCCTGCGCCTGTGTCTCGAGTATGCCCGACAGCGCGACGCGCCCTGCCTTGCCCGTGTACCCGGCGAGCAGCGGCGCAAGCAGAATCAGCGGATTGGCAAGGATATTCGCAACCACGAGGTCCGCCTGGAAATCAGGAGCCGTCTCCGTGTTAATAAAACGGGCGTCGACCCGGTTACGCCGGGCGTTCGCCTGCGCCGCGAGGAGCGCCAGCGGATCCACGTCCACGCCGAGCGCGGCGTTCGCGCCAAGGCGCAGCGCCGCTATGGCTAATATACCGGAACCGCAGCCGTAGTCCAGAACGCGCTCGCCACCGCGAATCGTCCGCTCCAGCCACTGCAGACACAGTCGCGTGCTGGGATGGCTGCCGGTGCCGAATGCGAGGCCCGGGTCGAGCACGAGGTTGAGCGCATCCGGTTCGGGCGCCGCCGCCCAGGAGGGCACTATCCACAGTTTGTCCGATATGCGGATGGGTTCGAACTGCGACTGGCTGCGCCGTACCCAGTCCTGCTCCGCCACCTGCTCGACACGGTAATCCGGCGCTTGCGCCAGACCGATGCGTGTGCAGGCGACGGCGATGAGCTGCGCGGGGTCCGTATGTTGCTTGCACAGCGCAGTGATCAGGCTTTGCGGCCAAGCCGTCGCAACCGGCATGCCAGGTTCGCCGTATACCGGCACCTCCGCGGCGGTGCCGGCGTTGGCGTCTTCCACGCCGACCGACAGCGCACCCTGAGCGAGCAGCGCGTCGCTCAGCTCATCCGCAAGGCGCGCGTCGGTACGCAATATGAGCGACACCCAAGCCAGGGGATCACCCTTTCTCGAGTTTCTGCTGCGCGAGCTTTTGCTCGAGATAATGGATGCTGGTACCGCCCTTGACAAATCGTTCGTCAAGCAGCAGATCCTGGTGCAGCGGGATATTGGTCTGGATGCCCTGCACCGCCATCTCGGACAGTGCGATACGCATGCGGCGCAGCGCCTGCTCGCGCGTCTCACCGTAGGCGATGACCTTGCCGATCAAAGAATCGTAATTGGGCGGCACATAATAGCCTTGGTAGATGTGCGAGTCGACGCGGATGCCGGGCCCGCCCGGCGGATGGTAGGACGTAATGCGGCCCGGCGAAGGCGTGAACTTGAACGGGTCCTCGGCATTGATGCGGCACTCGATGGCATGCCCGCGCAGCACCACATCGCGCTGGCGCAGGCGCAGCTTCTCGCCCGCGGCGACACGGATCTGCTCCTGCACCAGGTCCACGCCGGTGATCATTTCCGTGACCGGGTGCTCGACCTGGATGCGCGTGTTCATTTCGATGAAGAAAAACTCTCCGCCCTCGTACAGAAACTCGAAAGTGCCGACACCGCGATAGCCGATCTTGCGGCAGGCTTCGGCGCAGCGTTCGCCGATGCGGATGCGCTGGCGCTCGGTCATTCCCGGCGCCGGCGCCTCTTCGATGATCTTCTGGTGGCGGCGCTGCATCGAGCAGTCGCGCTCGCCCAGGTAGATGGCATTCTTGTATTCATCGGCGAGCATCTGGATCTCTATGTGGCGCGGGTTTTCGAGGAATTTTTCCAGGTAAACCGCGGGATTGCCGAAAGCGGCCTGCGCCTCCTGCTGCGTCAGGTTCACCGCCGCGAGCAGCGCCGCCTCGGTGTGCACCACGCGCATGCCGCGCCCGCCGCCGCCGCCCGCGGCTTTGACGATCACCGGATAGCCCACCTTGCGCGCTATTTTGACGATTTCGTCATTTTGCTCCGGCAACTCTCCTTCAGAACCAGGCACGCAGGGGACGCCGGCTTTGATCATCGTCACCTTGGCGTTGATCTTGTCACCCATGAGTCGTATGGTCTCCGGGCGCGGACCGATGAAAACGAAACCGCTTTTCTCGACCCGCTCGGCGAAGTCGGCGTTTTCGGAGAGGAAACCGTAGCCGGGATGGATGGCCTCGGAATCGGTCACCTCCGCCGCGCTGATGATGGCCGGGATGTTGAGGTAGCTGGCCGTGGATGGGGCGGGGCCGATGCACACCGATTCGTCGGCGAGTTTGACGTACTTGGCCTCGCTGTCGGCCTCGGAATGCACCACGACGGTCTTGATGCCGAGCTCACGGCAGGCGCGCTGGATGCGCAGGGCGATCTCGCCACGGTTGGCGATGAGGACCTTCTTAAACATGGCGGGGAGTGAAATCCGCCGGCGTGCCGAGCGGCGCTCGCATGCCCGGACCGGGGATTCGGGTGGTGCTATTCACTTCTTGCTCCTCACACCTCAATCTATGACTGCCAGAGGTTCGCCATATTCGACCGGTTGACCGTTCTCGACGAGTATTGCCTTGATGACACCGTCCTTGTCGCACTCGATTTCGTTCAGCAGCTTCATCGCCTCGATGATGCATATGGTGTCGCCCGACTTGACCGTGTCACCCACCTCGACGAAGGGCTTGGCGCCCGGCGCGGGCGAACGGTAGAACGTGCCCACCATTGGCGACTTGACCAAATGACCCGGGATTGCGATGGGCGCGACCGCGGCAACCGGCCCGTGCACCAGTGGGGCTGTGATACCTGGGACAGGAGCGGGAGGGGCATAGACGACGCCCGCGCCGCCGCTTTTGACGATTTTGACTTTCTCCTCGCCTTCGGTGACCTCCAACTCGGAAATGCCCGATTCCTGCACCAGGTCGATCAATTTCTTCAGTTTGCGCAAATCCATGGCGGAACCTCCTTGCTGCGCGGCGAGCGCCCTGCGCGCCGGAATGCAATATTAGGTCTGGCGCAGAATGAACTGCAGCGCCAGCTCGTAGCCGTGGCTGCCCAAGCCGCAAATCGTTCCGGCCGCCAGATCGGAAAAATACGAATGGCTGCGAAACGCCTCGCGGGCGTGGATATTCGATAGATGGACTTCGATGAAGGGGATCGCCACCCCCGCCAAGGCATCGCGCAAAGCGACGCTGGTATGGGTAAACCCGGCGGGATTGATAATGATGAAAGCGACTTGCTGTTTCTTGGCCAGCTGCACCCGGTCGATGAGCGCTCCCTCTTGGTTGCTCTGGAAGCAGATCACCACCACGCCCGCGGCCTTGCCTTGAGCGATCAAGCGGCGATCAATATCCGCCAGAGTTTCGCGACCGTAGATCTCCGGCTCGCGCGTACCCAAAGAGTTCAGATTGGGTCCGTGCAGGACCAGTATTCTCTTCGACTGACGCTTAGTCCGGCTTGCGGTTTTACGCGCAGCCGGGCTGGTGGAAGGTTTCAGCATATCTGCGAGTTTGCCGCAAATCGATGCTAAATGTCCAGTTTTTCAAAGAAGTTAGCCAATGCTCATCGAGCTTAGACTGGGTGCCGTTAGAGCAGCGGCAACAACACGCTGTCCAATGCGCCTTCGGTCAAGACTCCAACGTGGGTATATGCCACTTTTCCGGCTCGATCCAGGATCACGGTAAATGGAAGTACTTCAGCCAGGTTACCTAATTCCCTGCTCGTCGCCAAGATTTCCGCGCCACCGATCAGCAAGCCATAGTTAATGCTCATCTCAGCTGCATAATCCAGCACTTTAGCAACATTATCGATGGCGATACCTACAACTTCAACGCCGTTAGCGGCATGTTTTGTTTGAATTTTCTTTAATGCCGGGATTTCCTCCCGGCAGGGTAGGCACCAAGTCGCCCAGAAGTTCACCACCAGTATTTTGCCGCGCCGTTGCGAAAGCGTCTGCCTCTTGCCGCTCAGGTCGGTGAGCGATGCCTGCATCAGCTTCTCGGCCGCGGCTTCGGTCGCCGGTGAGCTCAGGCGAGCGCGGTTGAAATAGTAGCCGGCAAGGCCGGCGACCGCCGCCACCATCAAAAAGACGCCCGCCTGGAGCCGTCTATTCACCGCTGGCAACCAGGCTTCGCACCGCATCCAATCCGGCACGCTCCAGCGGCCGGCCCAGAGGGGAGGTCTTGAGGCTGCGGCGCTCGTCGCCGGGCCAGTAGACAGCCACCCGAACCGGCGTGCCCTCCCAGTCCAGGGACAGCACGCTAACCGCCCGCTCCTGATTTCCGCTGTAATGACGCAGCTCCGAGGCTTGGTAGGGAATGTTGCGGTTCAGCAGAAATATCTCCAACTCCTTGCAGCTATCGGCGAATACCTGCAGATCGATGTCGGCATAGCGCCCTGCCGTGCCCTTCAACACCGGGCCGGTGAGGTAGGGCTTGAAATCTGCAAGCCGTTCCATCGCCGCCAGCGCCTGACTGCGCAGGAAACGTACGCGTTCGCGCTGTTCCTCGCCCTGATACAGCGATTGGTGGACGCGCAACTCGGTCTCGATCTCGTCGTTATCGGGCAGGGACTGGGTGTCGCCCGCGCCGAGTTGGCGCGCCGCCTTGCGCTTGGCCAGGGCGAAATCCTCGATGCCGTCTTCAGCCATGATGCGCGCGGCGACCACGGCGATCCGGGCGCGCATATGTTGTTGCTTGAACTTTTGTTCCTTGGGCATCGCAGCACTCCGCGCGTACGCATGCGGGAATAATAGCGCAGCAGGGGGCCAAGCGAAATACGGTAAACTCGCGAGCAGTGTCGTAGCGAGGCCGCGGGCGGTCGAATCCGCTTCGGTAAGCGGACCTGCTGCCATGCCGCCATGACCGATCGAGCAGGAAAACAAGCGTTCCGTTCATGCATATCCACATTCTCGGCGTCTGCGGCACTTTCATGGGCGGCCTCGCCACCATCGCGCGCCAGGCGGGCCACAAAGTAAGCGGCTGCGATGCCAATGTCTATCCGCCCATGAGCCGCCAGCTCGAAACCCAGGGCATCGATCTGATCGAAGGCTATGGCGCCGAGCAGATCAGCTTGAAACCCGACTTGTGGGTGGTCGGCAATGTGGTCACTCGCGGCACGCCCTTGATGGAAGAGATCCTCGACCGCGGCGAGCCCTATACTTCCGGTCCGCAATGGCTGGCGGAAAATATTCTACCTACGAAGTGGGTGCTCGCAATCGCCGGCACCCACGGCAAGACGACCGCGTCCGCCATGCTCGCGTGGATCCTGGAGGCGGCCGGCCAGCGCCCCGGCTTTCTTGTCGGTGGCGTACCGCAGAATTTCGGCACTTCCGCCCGTTTGACCGATTCCCGCTTTTTTGTGATCGAAGCGGACGAGTACGACACGGCTTTCTTCGACAAACGTTCGAAGTTCCTCCACTACCGCCCAAAAACAGCGGTTTTGAATAACCTAGAGTTCGATCATGCTGATATCTTCGGCGATCTTGCCGCTATCGAGCGGCAATTTCATCATTTCGTTCGAACTATTCCGAGATCCGGTCTGCTGCTGGTCAACGCCGCCGATGCGGCTCTGGCCCGAGTTCTGAGCCAAGGCTGCTGGACCCCAGTGGAGCATTTCGGCAACAGCGGCGGCTGGCAGGCCGAAGCACTGGACGCCGACGCCTTCAACGTAAGTTTCGCAGGACAAGCGCAGGGGAGGGTACGCTGGGGTCTGCAGGGCGGGCACAACCGTTCCAATGCGCTGGCCGCCATCGCCGCCGCCCGTCACGCCGGCGTGGATCCGGGCGCCGCCTGCGCCGCGCTGGGGCGTTTCGACAACGTCAAACGCCGCATGGAGCTGCGCGGAACGGTGGCCGGGGTCGCGGTCTACGATGACTTCGCCCATCATCCCACGGCGATCGCCGCCACCGTGGAAGGGTTGCGGCACAAGGTCGGCAAGGCGCGCATCCTGGCCGTGCTGGAACCCCGCTCCAATACCATGAAACTCGGCGTCATGAAGGACGCGCTCCCCGGCAGCCTCGCGGGGGTCGATCTGGTGTATTGCTACAACGCCAACCTCGGCTGGAATCCCGCGGACGCCCTGGCGCCGCTGGGCGCCAGGGCGGTCTGCCACGACGATCTCGATGCCTTGGTTGCCGCCATCGCTGCCGAAGCCAAGCCCGGGGACCAGGTGCTGGTAATGTCCAACGGCAGTTTCGGCGGCATACACCAGAAACTGCTCGATCGGCTGAGCGCCCCCGTCGCATCGGCAAAGCGGCCGCCGTCGGCCCGGTGATCCAGTTCGCCTGCGGCGCGATGTCGCTTTGAAATGCTGATCTATCTGCACGGTTTTAACAGTTCGCCCGGTTCGCACAAGGCGCAGCTGCTCAAGCGCTATTTGGAGGAGCGCGGGCTAGGCGATCGATACCGCTGCCCTGCGCTGCCGACCCTGGGCAAGCGCGCCATCGCCGAGGTCGAGGCCGAGATCGCGCGACACCCGCGCGAATCGATCACCCTGATCGGCAGTTCGCTCGGCGGCTTCTACGCGAGCTACCTCGCCGAACGCCACGACTTGCGCGCGGTCCTGATCAACCCGGCCATCTACCCGCACGAGGACTTGCGCGCCTATCTCGGCCCACAGCGCAAGCTTCATACGCAGCAGCCCTACGAACTCACCGAAGAGCATCTGCGCCAGTGGGAAAAGCTCTACCTGCCCACGATCCATCCGCAGCGCTACTTGCTGCTCGTCGAAACCGGGGACGAGGTGCTCGACTATCGCCAGGCGGTGAAAAAATATGCGGCCGCGCGCCAGATCGTAGTCGAGGGCGGCGACCACAGCCTCGCGAGCTTTCCCCAACATCTCCCGCTGATCCTGGAATTCGCGGACCTGGCGCGAGCCTGAGCCCGGGGCGGGAAACGCAATCTCAGACGCGAGATTCCAAACGCTTCACGCCGTTTGCGACAAGGGCTGAAAACCCTTGGGCAGCCCCGCCTTCGAAATGTGGCCGTAGAGTTCGGCATCGGGCAGCGCCGCGAACACCGTGTTGCGCACGTCGATCAGCTTGCCAATGTCGATGCCAGTCCTGACACCCATGGACTCGAACATGAACACCAGGTCCTCCGTGACCACGTTACCTGAGGCACCCGGCGCCCAAGGACAGCCGCCCAAGCCACCCAGCGTGCTGTCGAAATTGCGCACGCCCACCTCGTAGGCGGCGAGCGCATTGGCGAGCCCGAGGCCACGCGTGTTGTGGAAATGCGCTTCGATGTCGAAGTCCTCGCCGAGCGCCTTGCGCACTTTCCGGAACAGGCGTTTCACCTGCTCCGGGTTGGCGTAGCCAACGGTGTCGGCCAGGCTGATGGCATCGGCTCCGGCCTCGCGCAATGCCAGCGCGACCCGCAGCACATCGTTTTCTGCGACCACGCCCTGCAGCGAGCAGCCGAAGGCGGTCGAGCAGGCGCCGACCAGTTGCGGCCGTTCGGCCCTCGCCTGAGATCGCACCAAATCGGCCATGCGGACGAAGTCCTCGATCGCCTGCGCCGTGGTCTTGCGCACGTTACTCATGCTATGCGCCTCGGACACGGAAATGGGCACGGTCAGGCGGCGCGCACCGGCGGCGAGGGCGCGCTCGCAGCCCTTGAAGTTGGGCACCAGCACCACCGGCGTCAGGCCGGGGATGGCATTCGCGTGCGCGAGCACTTCCGCGGCATCGACAAACTGCGGGATGAGCTTTGCCGGGACGAAGGAGCAGACCTCGATCTGGTGCACGCCGGCGGCGGCCTCGGCGCTGATCCACGCCTTCTTCGCCGCGCTCGGCATGAAATGCTTGGTATTCTGCAGCCCGTCGCGCGGACCCACCTCGGAAATGGTTACGTCGGCTGCGTTCATAGGATTCCTTGCGTGTGCGTGATTTCCGCCGCGTTCGGCCCAATTCGGTTAACAGACCGCCTCGGAGTCACCGAAACGGCCCCCAAATCAGGGGAGTACGAGGAGAGGCATCCCCTCATGTGGCAATGAACTCCAAGCATTGCGTAGTGTAACTCGCCCGGCCGCGGCAGGGACGCTGTTGACTGCGCCCGGAGTCGGCGCGTCGATCCGCCGGCGAAGCGCAGCTAGCGTATAATTTCAACCCGCTGCGTTGATGCGGACGCGGCTCAGGCGCTACGCGCTTCAACCTGCCCGTCAGGTGTGTCTGCGGCGCTCGACCAACCCTATTCCTTCGGCTCTGATCCCATGAATGTGTTGTACGAAGAGACCGGCTCCTTTAAGGTCGGCGCGGTGCTCGCAGAAAGCGACACGTCGCTGCAGGTGGAGGCCGCGCACGGAAAAAGAAGCAAGATCAAGGCCGCGAGCGTGTTGCTGCGCTTCGAGGCGCCGCCGCTGGCCGAACTCATGGGCAAGGCGGAAACATTGGCCGCCGAGATCGATACCGACTTCCTGTGGCAATGCTGCGGCGCCGCCGAATTTGGTTTCGCCGACCTGGCGCGCGAATACTGCGGCCATGCGCCCAACGCGCTGGAGGCTGCGGCCATCCTGATCAAACTGCAGTCGGCGCCGATGTACTTCTACCGCAAGGGCAAGGGGCGTTTTCGCGCCGCGCCGGCCGACACGCTCAAGGCGGCGCTTGCGAGCGTGGAAAAAAAACGGATGCAGGAGACGCAGATCCGGTCTTGGGCGGACGAACTGCAGCGCGGCACCGTGCCCGAAGCGCTGCGCGCGGTGTTGCCGCAGCTGCTCTACCGGCCCGATCGCAATCGCATCGAGGCCAAGGCGCTGGATCTGGCGTGCGAGGCGAGCGGGCTGTCGGCGGCGAAGCTGTTCGAGCGCGCCGGCGCGCTGCCCTCCAGCCACGACTACCATCTGGGGGCGTTCCTGTTCGAGCATTTCGCTTGCGACGGCGACTTTTCCGAGGACATCAGCGTCGGCGAGCCGCCCGAGTTGCCGCTGGCCACGGTCGCGGCGTTCAGCCTGGACGATGCCAGCACCACCGAAATCGACGATGCCTTTTCCCTGACGCGGCTTGCCAACGGCCGCTATCGCGTTGGCATCCACATCGCCGCCCCGGGGCTGGGTTTCGCTCCCGGGTCCGCGCTGGACAAGATCGCGCGCGCGCGCCTGTCCACCACCTATATTCCGGGGCGCAAGATCACCATGCTGCCGCCGCCGTTGATCGAACGCTACACGCTCGCCGAGGGACGCAACTGCCCGGTGGTGTCGCTGTACCTGGACATCAATCCGCTGTCGCACCTGGTGGAGGGACAGGAAACCCGCATCGAGCGCGTGCATATCGCCGCCAACCTGCGCCATCATCAGGTGGAGGCGCTGGACGCAGCCTTTCTCGCCGGGGAAGAACGCGGTGAACTGCCGTTCGAGGCCGAACTGTTCTTCCTCTGGCGGCTCGCGCTCGAACTGGAAGCCGCGCGCGGCAAGCCTGCGACGCAGCAGGACCGCATCGATTACAACTTCTACGTCGAGAACGAGCGCGTCAGCATCGTCGAGCGCAGGCGCGGGGCACCGCTGGACAAGCTGGTGGCGGAGCTGATGATCAGCGCCAACAACAACTGGGGCAGGCTGCTCGCCGACCGCGGCGTGCCCGCCATCTATCGCACCCAGTCCGACGGCAAGGTGCGCATGACTACCGTGGCCTCTCCGCACCAGGGCCTGGGCGTGTCGCATTACGTTTGGGCAAGCTCGCCGCTGCGCCGCTATATCGATCTGCTGAACCAGTGGCAACTGCTCGCCTGCCTCTCGGGCGCCGCGCCGCCATTCGCAAAAAATTCCGCAGATCTGCTCGCCGCGATGCGCGAATTCGAGCTGGCTTATGCCGCCTACGACCAATTCCAGAGCAAAATGGAGCACTATTGGTGCCTGCGCTGGCTGCTGCAGGAGCAGGTGACGCTATCGAAAGCTCAGGTGCTGCGCGACAATCTGGTCAAGTTCGAAGGTATTCCGCTGTATGTGCGCGTACCCTCGCTGCCGGACCTGGAGATGGGCAGCCGGGTGCTGCTTGAAATCGAGGGGATAGATCTGATCGATAACTCGGTCAAAGCGCGATACAAGGGCCCGGCGGAAAGCTAGGGAGGCTTTGATTGCGTCACGCACTTGATCCGAGCTTCCCCAGAAAGAGCGCGGCCCGGAACGAGCCGTGGCGCGCGCGGCGATCGTTAACCACAGGCAGTGATGCATGGTCGCGTTTTCAACCATCATTTGCAGATGCAGCGCCGCCCGGCGGCCCCCCGACAGAAAGTTAAGATAAGGCCTCATGAAAAGCATAAAATACGTTGATTTTAAGAGTTTTTGAGGTCTGATTGCACAGCGTTTATCCGCTCGGCTCCATGCGCCTGCGCTGGCCTGAGTTCATGGCCGGCATGGATGCTTCGTCGCGCAGTCTCACACTCGCGCTGGCCCTCTCCGTCTCCGTGCACGCGGTAGTGTTGTCCATTCATTTCAAGCTGCCCGACATCGTTTTCGACAGATACGTCTCCCCGTCGCTCGAAGTAGTCCTGGTCAACAGCAAGACCCGCGCCAAGCCGGTCAAGGCCGACGTATTGGCGCAGGCCAATCTCGACGGCGGTGGCAATACCGATGAAAACCGGCGCGCCAAGACGCCGCTGCCGGTGCTGAAGGAGGCCGAGTCCGGCGCCGATGCCAAGCGCGCGGCACAGCGCGTGCGGGAACTGGAGGCGCAACAGCTGAAGATAATGACGCGGCTGAAGGCCGCGAGAAGCGTGACTGCCGCGGAGCAACCGAAAGCGGCGTCCGCGACGCAGGCGCCCGAGCCCCGGGTGTCGGGCCAGGACCTCGTCACCAGTGCGCTCGCGATCGCGCGCATGGAAGCGCAGATCTCGCGACAGTTCGAGGAATACAACAAGCGGCCGCGAAAAGCGTTCATCGGCTCGCGCGCGCAGGAATACCGCTTTGCCCAGTACGTCGAGGACTGGCGCCTCAAAGTCGAACGTATCGGCAACCTGAATTATCCGGATGGCGCGCGCGGCAGGATCTATGGCAGTCTGGTGCTCAGCGTTTCGATCAAGTCCGACGGCAGCCTGGACGCGGTCGAAGTACAGCGTTCCTCCGGACACCAGATTCTCGACCGGGCGGCCGAGCGTATCGTGAAAATGGGCTCGCCCTACGCCAACTTCCCTGTCAATATCAAGCGCGACACCGACATTCTCGTCATCACCCGTACCTGGACATTTGCTCGGGGTGATAAATTGTTTGCAGAGTGATTTCTCGCCATGCCGGACCTATACGCCGTCATCGGCAACCCGGTTGCGCACAGCAAATCTCCGCTGATTCATGCAGCATTTGCGCGCCAGACCGGACAGGATCTGGTGTATGAGCGGCTGCTCGCGCCGAAGGACGCGTTCGTAGCGACTGCCAATGCGTTTCGCGCACGCGGCGGGCGCGGTCTCAATGTCACGCTGCCGTTCAAGGGCGAAGCGTTCCGCTACGCCACTCGGCTGTCCGAGCGCGCGCGCGCGGCCCAGGCGGTGAATGCGCTCAAATTCGAAGGCGAGGTGATTTTCGCCGACAACACGGACGGAGCGGGGCTGGTGAACGACCTGGTGCGCAATCTGGGTTGTGTCATCAGCGGCCGGCGCATTTTGCTGTTGGGCGCGGGCGGGGCGGCGCGCGGCGTCATCGAACCCCTGCTACAGCAGCAGCCGGCGCAGTTCGTGCTCGCCAACCGCACACCGGACAGGGCGCAGCGCCTGGCGCAAAGCTTTGCCGGCAGGCTCGAGGCCGGCACCTATGCGGCGCTCGCCGGAGGACGGTTCGACCTTGTCGTCAACGCCACCTCGGCCAGCCTGGCAGGCGAACTGCCGCCGCTGCCGCCGGGGGTGTTCGCACCCGGCGCGCTGGCTTACGACATGATGTATGGCAAAGGCGAAACGCCGTTCCTCGCCTTTGCCCGCGGCGAGGGCGCGGCGCTGCTCGCCGACGGCTTGGGCATGTTGGTGGAGCAGGCGGCGGAGTCTTTTTTCTTCTGGCGCGGCCTGCGCCCGGACACCGCGCCGGTGTTGCAGCGTCTCCGGCAAACTAACGATGCGTAGGGCGATCAAGCGGACGTTGGCGTCGCTGTGGAAGGCGTTCTGCTACACGTTGGGCCTATTGTTCATCGCCCTGCTGCTCTACCAGGGCTGGTTTGCGGCGCATATCTGGTACTGGGTCGGACATAACCCCGAAAGCACCAGCTTCATGCAGGCGCGGCTGGAGCACCTGCGCGCAAAGAACCCCAATGTGGAACTGAAACAGCGCTGGGCAAGCTACGCGCGCATCTCCGACGAATTGAAGCGCGCAGTGGTCGTTGCGGAAGACGCCAAGTTCTCCGAGCACGACGGTTTCGACTGGGAAGGCATACAGAAAGCGCTGGAGAAAAACCAGAAAAAGGGAAGGGTGGTCGCCGGCGGCTCCACCATCAGCCAGCAACTGGCGAAGAACCTGTTTCTCTCCGGCCAGAAGAACTTATGGCGCAAGGGGCAGGAAGCCGTCATCACCTGGATGATCGAGATGCTGATGGACAAGGAGCGTATCCTGGAGATCTACCTGAACGTCGCCGAGTGGGGCGACGGCGTGTTCGGCGCCGAAGCCGCGGCGCGGCATTACTACAACGTCGGTGCAGCCGGCTTGAACGCCGAGCAGGCGGCACGCCTGGCAGCGATGCTGCCGCGGCCGCTCTATTACGAACGCAACCGCGACTCCCAATTCCTGCAGCGCTACAGCGAAACCATACGCGCGCGCATGCCCTCGGCCCAGCTTCCGTAATATCCCGTAACCCGGTGGTTACCCGTTTTTCAGTGCAGCGCGCCGGCCGCGGCGTGGGTCAACACCATGCAGGATCAGCAGTCCAAGCACAAAGAAGACGCCGGTGATCAGCATGGCGAGGCGGTGGTTGCCTTGCGACACCCAGCTCACCGCGCCATAGGTGATCGGGCCGAGGATGGAAGACAGGTTTGTCGCCAAGCCCCACAGTCCGAAAAACTCGGCGCGCCGGGCCTTGGGGCTCAAATAGCCCACCAGCGCGCGCCCTGCGGACTGGGACGCCCCCAGACACAGCCCGGCGAGGTTGGCCGCGATCCAGAACAGCGGTCGCGTATCGGCCGTCCAGGCAATCAACACCGTTGCGATCCAGCCGGCGAGCGTGAGCGCGAGGGTAGGGACGTGGCCGATGCGATCCTGCACATTGCCGAGGAAAAACGCCCCCAGCGCGGCAGTAACGTTGACCACCAGTACCAGAACGAGCGTGTCGGCAGTACTAAAGCCCATCGCCTGCTGGGCGTAAATCGCCGCGAGCGTGATCACCGTCTGTACCCCGGCCTGGTAGAACACGATGCACAGCAGAAAGCGGCGCAGATCCTGATACAGCGCCGCGTGGCGCAAGGTGTCGGCCAGGCGCGCGAACGCGCCACCCACAAGGGACGCGCCCGGGGCCAAGGGCTGCGGCAGGGCGCGCTCGCGCAGTATGGCGAAGGTAGGCACGCTGGCCAGGGCGAACAACGCCGCGGTAATGAGCATGGTCACGGGCACGAACTGCGCGGCCGTTTGGCCGGCCGCCTGCCCCCAGGACACGTACGCGAGGCACACCCCTAGGGTAAGCAGCCCGCCGATATAGCCCAGGCTCCAGCCCCAGCCCGATACCTTGCCTATGTTCCTGCCGCGCGCCAGTTCGGGCAGGAACGCCGCGACCAGATTGCTGCCAGTGCTAAAAAAGAAATTCGATATGACCACGCAGACTACGGCAATCGCGATTTCGCCCGGACCGGCCAAGGCCAGTGCCGCGGTGCCGAGCACGCAGCCGACGGTGGTCAGGAGCAGCAACCGCTTCTTGTTGGCGCGCAGATCGGCATAGGCGCCGATCACCGGCGCGGTAACGATCACTAAGGCGTAGGACAGCGACAGGGCGGCGGTCCAGGCGAATGTCGCCCACGGCGCGCCGCCCGCCACTACCGCAACGAAATAGGCGTTGAAAATCGCGGTAATCACCACCGTGGTGTAGCCCGAGTTGGCGAAGTCGTACATCGCCCACGCCCAGATTTCCAGTGGGCGCACGTCCCGCGCGGGTCTGCTCTGCGCACGCGTCTCAGCCATAGATGAAAAACTCCAAAAACCGGTTTTGCAATCATACCCCGGCTGCTAGAATCGGCTGCGGGTGCGCAGCCGCATTCCCATCCCGGCCGAGGCGAAATTGATCGACACCAGCCACAAGAAAGAGCTCGAGGACCTGCAGGACAGCCTGCGCGAGCTGCGCGAACTGCTGCGCCGGAACCAGGACGCGCAGGCAAGCGCCGACCGCGGCGAGGCGGCCGGCGCGCAGGGCGCTGCCGCGGCGACGCCCGGCCCGTTGCTCGCCGAGTTGCGCTCCCGGCTCGACGCCCTGCATCCGGCCGATGTCGCCTATGTGCTCGAAGCCCTGCCGCTCGCGGACCGCCTGATCGTCTGGGACCTGGTCAAGGCCGAGCGCGACGGCGAAATTCTGCTCGAAGTCTCCGACGCGGTACGCGAGACGCTGATTGAAAGCATGGACAGCGAGGAGCTGGTCGCGGCGACCGAGCAACTCGATACCGACGAGATCGCCGATCTCGCGCCGGACCTGCCCGAAGACGTGCTCGAAGACGTGTTTCAGTCGCTACCTGCGGAGGAGCGCGAACAACTGCGCGCGGCCATGTCCTATCCGGAGGATACGGTGGGCGCGTTGATGGCCTTCGACATGGTCAGCGTGCGCGAGGACGTGACGCTCGAGGTGGTGACGCGGTATCTGCGCCGCCTGGACGAACTGCCCGACCATACCGACCTGGTGTTCGTGGTCGACCGCGAGCAGCGCGTGATGGGCGCGCTGCCGATCGGCAAGCTGATCGTGACCGATCTCGAGGTCACGGTAAGCGCAGCCATGTCCACCGAGGTGGTGAAACTGCACCCGGACGACCGGGCCCAGGAGGCGGCGCAGGCTTTCGAGCGCTACGACCTGGTGTCGGCCGCGGTAGTGGATCATGCCGGACGCTTGATCGGACGGGTGACGGTAAACGCCGTGGTGGACTACATCCGCGACAGGACCGAGGCCGAACAGCTGGCGCAGGTCGGCATGCGCGAGGAGGAGGACATATTCTCCTCGGTCTGGGCCAGCGTGAAAAACCGCTGGGCCTGGCTGGCAGTCAACCTGGTTACCGCCATCATCGCCTCGCGCGTGATCGGCGCCTTCGAGGGTTCGATCGAGAAACTGGTGGCGCTGGCGGCACTCATGCCCATTGTCGCCGGCATCGGCGGCAACTCCGGCAATCAGACCATCACCATGATCGTGCGCTCGATCGCGCTGGGCCAGCTGCAGAACGCGCGCAAGCTATTTACCAAGGAGATCGGCGTGGCCTTGTTGAACGGTCTGATCTGGGGCGGCATCCTCGGCCTTGTCGCTTTCTGGATCTATGGCAACCCGTCGCTGGGATTGGTGATGACGGCGGCGATGATGCTCAACCTGGTACTGGCAGCGATGATGGGGGTATTCATCCCGCTTGCCATGGACAAGCTGGGCCGTGACCCGGCGCTGGGCGCGAGCGTGATGATCACCGCGGTGACCGACAGCGGCGGATTTTTCATATTCCTGGGCTTGGCGACACTGTTCCTGCTATAGCCATCGGTGTGTGCGGTCGCGAAACCCGCGACAACCTGAAACCACGCTAAACGCAGATCGCGCCTGGCGGCGCGCCGGAGTTTTCGCGGCGCTTGCCGCCTATTTGCCCATGGTGGCGAACACGGCGTCCGCGGCGCCGACGGTCGCACCGATGTCCTGTTCGCTGTGCGCCGCGGACACGAAACCCGCCTCGTAAGCCGAAGGCGCAAAATGCACGCCGCGCTCGAGCATGGCGTGAAAGAACCGGTTAAACGCGTCTTTATCGCATTGCATGACCTCGGCGAAGCTTTGCGGCGCACCGGCGCGGAAATAAATGCCGAACATGCCGCCGATCGCCTGTGCAGAAAATATTACGCCGTGTTTTTTCGCCGCCGCAGCCAGACCTTCGGTCAATGCCCGGGTGGTGGCGCCGAGTTTTTCGTAGAAGCCGGGGGCCTGCACCAGCTTCAGCGTCGCCAAGCCTGCCGCCACCGCCACCGGATTGCCCGAAAGCGTGCCCGCCTGATACACCGGCCCGAGCGGGGCGATTTTCTGCATGATCTCGCGCCGTCCGCCGAAAGCGCCCACCGGCATGCCGCCGCCGATGACCTTGCCCAGGGTGGTGAGGTCGGGCTGGATGTCGTAGCGACCCTGCGCGCCGGTCAAGCCTACGCGAAAGCCGGTCATGACCTCGTCCAGGATCAGCACTGCGCCGTGTTTGGTGCAGAGCTCGCGCATGGTTCGCAGAAATTCTGGCTGCGGCGCAACCAGGTTCATGTTGCCCGCCACCGGCTCGACGATCACCGCGGCAATGTCCTTGCCGCTCTCGGCGAAGCTGCGCTCCAGTTGCCCGGCATCGTTATAGTCGAGCACCAGGGTGTGGGCGGCAATTTCGGGCGGGACGCCGGAAGAACTCGGCTGGCCGAAAGTGAGCGCGCCCGAGCCCGCTTTCACCAGCAGGCTGTCGGCGTGGCCGTGATAACAGCCCTCGAACTTGATCACGCGGCTGCGGCCGGTATGGCCGCGCGCCAGGCGCAACGCCGTCATCGTCGCCTCGGTGCCCGAACTCACCAGGCGCACCAGTTCCATGCCGGGCAGCAATTTGCACAACAGCTCGGCCATTTCGATTTCGGCTTCGGTCGGCGCGCCGAATGACAGGCCTTTCCTGGCGGCCGCACACACCGCTGCCACCACCTCGGGATGGGCATGGCCCGCCACCATCGCGCCCCAGGAGCCGATGTAATCGATGTAGCGCCGGCCTTCGGTGTCCCACATGCAGGCGCCCTCGCCGCGCGCGATGAAGCGTGGCGCGCCGCCCACTGCGCGAAACGCGCGCACCGGGGAATTGACCCCGGCGGGAATGAA
>MERK01000152.1:0-337 GCA_001770575.1 Betaproteobacteria bacterium RIFCSPLOWO2_12_FULL_64_23 | reverse complement strand
GTCGGGTAAAGCCGGCCGCGCGCTCGGCGATGTCGCCGGCGTCGAACACCGCGCTGATCACGGCCACTGCGTCGGCCCCGGCGGCGAACACCTGGGGCGCATTTTCAAGGGTAATGCCGCCGATCGCCACCAGCGGCACGGAGAAGCTCCGGCGCGCTTCGGCGAAAATCACCAGCGGCGCGCGCACCGCGCCGGGTTTGGTGGCGGAGCTGAACACGCTGCCGAAAGCCAGGTAATCCACGCCCGAGCGCGCCGCGGCCTCGGCCAGTTCAATACGGTTGTAGCAGGAAGCACCGAGCAGCCTGCCTGGCCCCAGGCGCCGCCGCGCCTCGGCCAG
>MERK01000151.1 GCA_001770575.1 Betaproteobacteria bacterium RIFCSPLOWO2_12_FULL_64_23 | reverse complement strand
GATCGGCACGTCCAACGGTTACTCCGCCCTCTGGCTTGCCGAGGCCGCGAGGGCGATCGGCGGCTCGGTCACGACGATTGAGTCCGCCGACTACAAGGCCGGGCTCGCGTCGACCAACTTCTCGCGTTCCGGGCTTTCACCATTCATCACACTGGTTCACGACGACGCGGGTCGCGTTCTGCAGCAAAGCGATGCGAGCACATACGACTTGATCTTCCTCGATTCCGAGCGCCCCGAATATCCTGGCTGGTGGCCTCACCTGCGTCGCGTTCTGCGCCCGGGAGGCTTGCTGATCGTCGACAACGCCACGTCTCACGCGGCGCAGATGGCCCCTTTCGTCGCGTTGGTGAAGGCGGATCCCGCGTTCACGAGCTGCCTCGTACCCATAGGCAACGGCGAGTTTCTCGCAGTGAAGTCGCCGGCGTGAGCCAGCGGCCGGGCTCTGGTCGGTGCGGACGGGCCGAAGGCGCCGGCGGCTGTCCGCCCATGTCATACTATATGGACTTCCCCGCAACGCTTAGCCTCGCCTATTGGCACCGATGCAGCTCCTCGATCACGTCTCGATTACCGTAACGGACCTGGCACGAGCGACGCCGTTCTACGAAGCCATCATGTCAGCGCTCGGCGTGTCCAAAGCCTACGAAATGGACGATGCCGTCGGTTTCGGCCAACGCAACCGCCCGGATGACGATGCGCACACCTATTTCAGCCTGTTCCAGTCAAGTGCGGCGGCTCCCGATCCGAGGCGTCATTGGTGCTTCCGCGCTCGATCCACGGCGGAGGTGCGGGCGTTTTTCGATGCTGGTCTGCGCGCCGGTGGCGTCGCCGATGGCGAGCCTGGTTTGCGGCCGGATTACCACCGAGCTTACTTTGCGGCGTTTCTCAAGGACCCCGAGGGGAATCGCGTCGAGGCCGTGTTCCATCAAAGCGACCAACCACCCCCTGTGGCGGACGCGAAGCAGTCGGCGCGCCCCTGAATGTTGACCTGGGACCTATGAAAGGATGGTCATGGGAGCCTCGGGAAAGTGCCTGTGCGGGGCGGTCTCGTTTTCGATGGAATTCCCGTCGAAATGGGCTGCGCATTGCCATTGCACGAAATGCCAGAGGGCGCACGGGGCGCCATTCGTAACATGGGTCGGTGCCGTGGAATCGCAGGTCACGATTCGCGACCAGGATGGTTTCCTGAATTGGTATTCCTCCTCCGAGGAAGCAGAACGCGGGTTTTGTTCGCGCTGCGGCAGCAGTTTGTTTTTTCGCTCGCTGAAATGGCCAGCGGAATTGCACATTGCGCGCGCCAATTTCACTGACGCCATAGACCGGGAGCCGCAGGCTCACGTATATTTCGATACGCACGCAAAATGGTTCGCTGTCACCGACGACTTGCCGAAGAAACCCGATCCTGATGCGTGAATGGACGCTGGATTCCCCACCCAAGACGGGAAATTGATAGACAGGTCTGGCGGCAAGGGTCGAGCCCGCAGTTGCATTCGGTCAAGCGGAACCGCGGTATCCGGCGTCTGCAGTGGGCTCGTAGCGGCCCGTGCCACCACATTGACGCGCGCCGCAAACAGGGGCAGCATGCGGCGTAAGGCATTCGCCGTAATGCCGATTGCGCGTATATCGAGCACCCGGAGCGCACCTCACGCCAAGACACGATCATCGCCCGGCCAATGCGACGCAAGCCCGATGCGCGTGCCGTGACGGCCAGGAGCGTGCAGAGGGCCAGTGGATTTGCTCATCCATAACCAGAACAGGAGACGATCATGAGCGTATTGAACGATATTCTTGCCGCCGGCGTAGCATCCGGTGCTGCCCCCGGCTTCGTCGCCATGACCGGCAACGCCGCCGGCGTGAAGTGGAGCGGCACGGCCGGCGAGCGCGCCCCGGGCCAGTCGATGAGCGAAGACACGGTCTTTCGCATCTTTTCGATGACAAAGGCCATCGGCTCTACCGCGGCGATGATCCTGATCGACCGCGGCAAGCTCGACCCGGGCGCGCCGGTCGACAGCATCCTTCCCGACTTCGCGAAAATCCAGGTTCTCGAAGGCTTCGACGGCGACACCCCGCGGCTGCGCGCGCCGAAGTCGCGCGCCACGATCCGGCAGCTCGCCACGCACACGTCGGGACTGGTATACGAATTCTGGAATCCCGACGTGCCGCGCTGGATGGCGAAAACGGGCCACCCGACGATCCTCTCCGGGCTGAAGGCCTCGCTGTTCTATCCGATGGTGTTCGACCCGGGAACCCGCTGGGACTACGGCATCGGCATCGACTGGCTGTGCCAGGCGGTCGAGGCCATCGACGGGCGCCGCATCGACAAGTTCTGCCAGGAGGAGATTTTCGCCCCCCTCGGCATGAGCAGTACCGCGTTCGAATGCGAAGGTGCGCTGGCCAAGCGCCTGGCCTCGGTCAGCGCGCGCGGCGAAGACGGCAAGTTCGCCCCGTTCGAGCTCGCGCCGCCGCCGCATCCAGAGTTCTATGGCATGGGCCACGCCCTGTACTCGACCGCCGGCGACTACATGCGCTTCCTGCGCATGTTCCTGAACAAGGGCGCGCTCGACGGCAAGCGGGTGCTCAGCGAGAAGGGCGTCGCGACCATGCTCGCGAACCACATCGGCGATCTGCGCGTGGGCAAGATGACCACCGTGGTGCCGCCGGTCACCGCCGATGTCGATCTGTTTCCAGGCACCCGGAAGACTCACAGCCTCGGCTTCCTGCGCGTCGAGTCGGACGTGCCGGGGATGCGCTCGGCCGGCTCGCAGGGCTGGGCTGGCGTGCTCAACACGCACTTCTGGTTCGACCCGGCGAAGGACGTCGCCGGGACGATCATGACGCAGACGCTGCCCTTCGTCGAACCCCGCTTTCTGGCGGTGTACGAGCAGTTCGAGCGCGCGGTCTACGCGGCGCGCCGGTGAGCTTACACGTTTGAGCGCATGCCCGGGAGGCTCGAATGGTCGTACGCGTTGTCAGGCTGGGCAGCCAGAGGGTCGAAGGCGAAGGAACTCGAATCGGCACTGTCCGACGTCCGCCGCGAGGTGTGTCCAAGGCCGATTTCGCATCTCAGAACTGGTATGACGTGTGGTTTCCCAACCTTGCGCCCGGCCTCGCAACCATGAAGTCGGGCCAGGCGGCCACGACCCCACGTGAATGGCTCGCATTTTCCAGGAAATACCGGGCCGAGATGGCAAACCCGGAGAGCAGCCGGACAATCGAGCTGCTCGCAACGCTGTCGCAGCATGCGAACTTCTCTGTCGGTTGCTACTGCGAAGACGAGTCGCACTGCCATCGCTCGATCCTGCGCGCGTTGCTCGTCGAGAAGGGCGCGAAGGTCGAGTAACCTGTTCCTGCGCCAGGCTTCAAGCCTTCAGACCGGGCATGGAGAAGCCGCATGCCTGCAATTCCGCGAGCAGCGCCGCCGACTGCCCGGCGCCGAGTTCCACCAACGGCGGGCGCACCGTGGCCCAGTCGGGGTGGCCGCTCCAGTGCGCGATTGCGCGCTTCATCGCCGCGATCATGGGATATTTCTGGAATATGCCGCGTATGCGGTCCAGACCGGCCTGCAGTTCATCGGCATCGGCCGCTCGCCAATTGGCATACAAGTTGTGGATCGCCGCCGGATTGACGTTGGCGGTGGCGCTG
Source organism: Betaproteobacteria bacterium RIFCSPLOWO2_12_FULL_64_23 (assembly GCA_001770575.1). Classification (GTDB taxonomy): domain Bacteria; phylum Pseudomonadota; class Gammaproteobacteria; order Burkholderiales; family SG8-39; genus 2-12-FULL-64-23. Next base: position 1,906 of record MERK01000151.1, on the reverse strand, counting down.
ATGCAGCCTTTGCCGCCGTTGCGCATGCCGGCGAGGAGGAAAGTTTCGCTGCCGGGAAACACGTCGAAGCCGTCCTTCGCGAATTGGTCCAGCGTCGCTTTGGTATTGTTCCAGTCGCCGGATGAGTCCTTGGTGCCGGCGATGTTCTTCGGGTAGGCCTTGAGCAGGCGCTCGATCAATTTCAGGCTGATCGGTACCTGGCTCACCGGCGGAATGTGATACAGGTAGATCTGCAGGCGTGCGTCGCCGACGCGCTCGATGATCTCGGCGTAATTGCGGAACAGGCCCTCGTCGGACACGCCCTTGTAGTAGAACGGCGGCAGCATCAGCGCGCCGGCGCAGCCGAGCTTCACCGCATGCGCCGTGAGCCGCACCGAGTCGGTGAGCGCGCAGCAGCCGGTGCCGGGCATCATGCGCGCCGGATCGACGCCGGCTTCCACCAGCGCGTCCAGCAACTCCATGCGCTCGCCCGCGGCGAGCGAATTGGCCTCGGAATTGGTGCCGAACACCGCCAGGCCGACGTGGTTCGCCACCAGCCACTTGCACTGGCGCACGAAGCGCTCGGTGTCGGGGCTGTAATCGGGCTTGAACGGGGTGACGACGGGGGACAGTACTCCCGTAATGCGTTGGGCCATGTTGCTTGCTCCAGTTTGGATGGTAGTCGCTTTCGAAGCCTGTTCAGCGTGTAGCTGTAGGAGCGAGCTTGTGCCCCGAAGGAAATCCCCTTGGGGGGACTCGCGAATCATCGAGTTCGCGAGCAAGCTCGCTCCTACAAGGCTTTTCTCAGGAAATCGAAATCGCAGCCCTGCTCGGCCTGCAGCACGCTTTGCATATACAGCTTGGCGTAGCCGCGCTCCGCTTGCAGCCTGAGCGGGCGGTGCGCCTTGCGCCGCCGCGCGAGCTCGCGCTCGTCGACCAGGAGATCGAGCTTTCGCTTCGATACCGACAGGCGGATGCGGTCGCCGTTTCGCACCAGCGCGAGCGGGCCGCAGATCGCGGATTCGGGCGAGACATGCAGCACCACGGTGCCGAAAGCGGTGCCGCTCATGCGCGCATCGGAAATGCGCACCATGTCCTTCACCCCCGCGCGCGACAGCTTCGCCGGGATCGGCAGATAGCCCGCCTCGGGCATGGCGTAGCCGCTTTTCGGCCCGGCGTTCTGCAAAACGAGGAAATCGTCGGCGGTGACATCGAGCTCGGGCGAGTCGATGCGCGCGGCGAGATCGTCCAGCGATTCGAACACCACGGCGCGACCCTCGCGCTCGAACAGTTTCGGGTCGGCGGCCGAGCGCTTAATGATGGCGCCGTTGGGCGCGAGCGTGCCGAACAGCGCCGCCAGCCCGCCCTGCTTCTGGTAGGGCTCGGCGAGGCTGCGCACCACAGCCCGGTCCACCCAGCCGGCGTCGGCCGCCAGGCGCTCGCCCAGGGTGTCGCCGGTCACGCTCAAGCAATCCAGATGCAACAACGGCTTCAGTTCGCGCAGCACCGCGCCCATGCCGCCGGCCGCGTGCAGGTCGGACATGTAGTACTGGCCGGTGGGCTTCAGGTCCACCAGCACCGGCGTGGTGTCGGAAAGCTCGTTCAAGCGCGCGAGCGGGACGGCGATGCCCAGGCGCCCGGCGATCGCGGTGAGATGAATCAGCGCATTGGTCGAGCCGCCGATGGCGAGCAGCACGCGCAGTGCGTTTTCCACCGATTTCGGCGTGATCACCTGGCTCGGTTTGATCTTCGAGGCGATCAATGCCACCGCCGCGCGCCCCGAGGCTTCGGCCGCGCGCAGGCGGTCAGCGTGCACCGCGGGTATCGCCGCGGTGCCGGGCAGGGTCATGCCCAGCGCTTCGGCGAGCGCCGCCATGGTGCTGGCCGTGCCCATCACGGCGCAACTGCCGGCGGTGGTGACCAGGTT
>MERK01000150.1:4131-16944 GCA_001770575.1 Betaproteobacteria bacterium RIFCSPLOWO2_12_FULL_64_23 | reverse complement strand
GAAAAATACTGGCTGGGGAAGCATCACGACCGCGTCGGCCGCATGGCCGACACGCTCGAATACTCCGACGTCGCCTTTCCGCGGAAGCGCTTTACGCCGGAACTGCTGGAGGAGTTGCGCACGCTGTTGCCTTCATTGATCGAGGAGGACGGCGACACCATCGTGATCAAGCACATGTACATCGAGAGGCGCATGAAGCCGCTCAATATCTTCCTCGACGGGGCCGACGAGCGTCAGCGCGAACTGGCCATCGAGGACTACGGCGTGGCGATCAAGCAGCTGGCCGCTGCCAACATCTTCGCCGGCGACCTGCTGTTCAAGAACTTCGGCGTGACCCGCTATGGCCGGGTGGTGTTCTACGATTACGACGAAATCGACTACCTCACCCGCTGTAATTTCCGCAAAATGCCCCAGGCGCAGACCGAGGAGCAGGAACTGGCCGCCGAGCCCTGGTATTCGGTCGGTCCGTGCGATGTCTTTCCGGAGGAATTCGCCACCTTCCTGTTGACCGACGAGCGCGTGCGCGAGTGTTTCATGCGCCATCACGCGGACCTGCTCGATGCCGCGTCGTGGCAAGCGACGCAGCAGCGCATCGTCGCGGGGCAAATGCAGGACGTGTTTCCCTATTCCGAGGCGCTGCGTTTCTGCAATCTGTTCGGCCGGCGCTGATCGCGGCCGATTGCGGGAGCGAGTCGCCGGATTGTGGGAGCGAGCTTGCTCGCGAACGATGGCATTCGCGAGCAAGCTCGCTCCTACGAAGGCGCCGCCTACTCCTCTTCGCGCGCCGCCTTGTATTGCGACATCAGCTGCTGCTGCATCTGTCCGGGCACCTGAGCGTAGTGGCTGAACTCGACTGAGTAGGAGCCTTGTCCGCCGGTGATCGAACGCAGGCGGTTCTGAAAGTCAACCAGTTCCGCCAGCGGCACCTGGCCCGTGGTGCTGATAACGTCGGCGGAGCGCTGCTGCGTGCCGGTGATCTGGCCGCGTTTGGAGGCAATTTCCGCGGTCATGTCGCCGACGTATGTCTCCGGCGCGTCGATGTCGATGTTGACGATCGGCTCGAGCATGATCGGCCCCGCCTTGGCGAAGGCGTCGATCACCGCTTTGCGGCCGGCGGAAACGAAGGCGATCTCCTTGGAGTCCACCGCATGGCTCTTGCCGTCATACACGATCACGCGCAAGTCCTCGACCGGATAGCCCGCGATCACGCCCGCGTCGAGCGCCATGCGCACGCCTTTTTCCACCGCCGGGATGAACACGGTCGGTATCACGCCGCCTTTTACCTGATCGACGAATTCGTAGCCCGCGCCGCGCGGCAGCGGCTCGACTCTCAGAAACACCTCGCCGAACTGGCCGGCCCCGCCGGTCTGCTTCTTGTGGCGGCAGTGTCCCTCTGCCTTGCGGCTGATGGTCTCGCGGTAAGGAATACGCGGCGGCCTGGTGTCCAACTCCAGCTTGTACTGCTGGGTGAGTTTCTCCAGCTTGGTGCGCAGGTGCAGTTCACCGAGCGCGCGGATCACCGTCTCGTTGGTCGCAGGATGGCGCTCCATGCGAAAACACGGGTCCTCCAGCTCCAGTCTGTGCAGGATTTCGAACAACCGCTGCTCGTCGCCCTTCTTCTTCGTCTCCACCGCGAGTCCGTGCATGGGCACCGGAAATTCGAGCGGGCGCAAGTGGATGTGGTCCTCGTCGTGGGAGTCGTGCAGCACCGCATCGAACTCAATCTCGTCGACTTTCGACACCGCACCGATGTCGCCCGGAACCAGGGCGTCGGTCTCGATGTATTCCTTCCCTTGCAGCAGGTACAGGTGCGCGACCTTGAACGGACGATTGCCGTCGCCGATAAACAGCTGCGAATCGCGCCTCACCGTGCCCTGGTGCACGCGGAATACGCCGAGCTTGCCGACATAGGGGTCCATGATGACCTTGAACACGTGGGCGAGCACGTGCTTGGCCGGATCGGGCTCGGCGTGGAATTCGGCCGCATCCGCGCCTTCGCCCCTGAGAAAGGGCGGCGCGTTGCCCTCGGTCGGGTTGGGTGCGAGGCTGGCGAATACGTCGAGCAACTCGGTCACGCCCGTTCCGTTCCTGGCCGAAACGAAGCACACCGGGATCAGGTGGCGTTCGCGCAAGGCTTTCTCGAACGGCGCGTGCAGCTGTTCGGGGTTGATCTCACCCTGCTCCAGATAGAGCGCCATCAGCGCTTCGTCGACTTCCACCACCTGGTCGACCAGCGCCGCGTGCGACGCCTTGACCGAGGAGAAATCGGACTCGCCCTCGGGGTTGAAGAAACAGTCGACGATGTCCTTGCCTGCATGCGCCGGCAGATTGATCGGCAGGCATTCCTTGCCGAAGGTCTGCTGGATATCGGCGAGCAGCGCCGGCAGATCGACGTTTTCGGCGTCGATCTTGTTGACCACGATCATGCAGCACAGCTTGCGCGCCTGCGCCCAGTTCATCATGCGCCGCGTGGCAAGCTCGATGCCCGTCTGGGCGTTGATGACGATGACGGCGGTTTCCACCGCGGCAAGCGCGCCCATCGCCTGGCCGGCGAAATCCGGATAGCCGGGCGTATCGATCAGGTGAATGCGGGTGTCGCGCCAGGCGAAATTGACCAGCGCGGCGCTGAGCGAGTGGCCGTAGGATTTTTCCAGAGGATCGTGGTCGCAGACGGTATTGCCGCGCTCGACGCTGCCGGGTGCCTTGATCGCGCCCGCGCGCGCGAGCAGCGCTTCGGCCAGGGTGGTCTTGCCGGTCGCGCCATGGCCCACTAGCGCGACGGTGCGGATGGCTTCGGTGGTGTAGTTCGGCATGGTGTTTCCCTTCTATTCCCGGCAACGACAGCAGGGCGATCCCCTTTGCAGGGCTTGATTTTATCATCGCCGGCGCATGTATGCGCCGGCCGCGGTCCGTTTTTTCGCTCCTATTCGGGGTCGTCCAGCGCGCGTTCGAGATGCCCGACCTCGCCCCAGCTTTGCAATTGCCAGGCGCCCAGCCGGTGGCGGAAACGATTGACGCCGGTGTTGCGCAGGGGGAAGTCGCGCGGCGCTTCCAGAGGCATCGCCCGCGCATGGCGGTAGAGCATCGCGAGCACGCCGCCGTGGGTGACCGTCGCCAGCGTCAGTCCGGCATGGCGTTCGGCAAGCTCGGTAAAACAGGCGACGCTGCGCTGGAACAACTGGCGCGCGCTTTCCCCCTCGGGAATGACGTAATCGGGGTCGCGGGTGCTGAAGCGGGCGTATTCATCGGGGTAGCGCGCCTGCACCTCGGCCGCGGTCAGGCCCTGAAAAATACCCATGCGCCGTTCGCGCAGGCGCGGCTCGACCACGACTTCGTGTCCGCTGCGCAGGGCGATGGCGCTTGCGGTCTGCAGCGCCCGGCCGAGATCGCTCGAGAGCAACAGGTCGAAGTGCTCCGTGGCCAGGCGCTCGCCCAGCGCTTCGGCCTGCGCCAGGCCTTCCCGGTTGAGCACGCTGTTGAGATGCCCCTGAAAGCGGCCGTCGCGATTCCACTCGGTTTCGCCGTGGCGGATGGCGATCAGATGCGTGTCCGCAGAGGAAGACACGGTGTCTTAGCGTTTCGCCGTGCCCAGGGCGATCACCGCCCCGACCACGACCAGCGCGCCCACGATCTGCCGCGGCGCGACGCTCTGGCCGAGAATGGGCCAGGCGAGAAACAGCACGGCGATCGGTTCGAAATTGAGCGCCGCCGAATTGTTCAGGGCATCGAGGCGCGGTAGCAGCGCGAACAGGGCGGTGAACGCGGTGCCGTAGAACAACATGAGCAGGACCAGCCCCAGCCATCCGCCCGGATTCGCCGGCAGCGCGAGATTGCCGGTAACTGCGCCCGCCAGCAGCAGCAGCACCGCGACCGTGCTCATGGTGAGCAGCGTACGCAGCCTGCCATCCACGTCCTTGAGCCAGCGCGCAGTGAAAAACAGCGCCATGGCGAAAGACACCGCCGCGCCCAGGGCGAAGCCGACGCCGGTCCCGATCTCGGCCCAACGGCCGGCGATGTCGCCGCTCGCGCCGAACACATCGAGCGCGAGCGCAAGCCCGCCCAACGCGACCGGCATCGCGATCAACGCGCGCCGCGCCGGACGCTCGCCGTCCGCGGCCCAGGATATGAGCGAGAACAACATGGGGAAGGTGTTGAAGGCGAGCAGGGCGAGCGCCACCGGAATGCGCGCCACCGCCGAATAGAGGCAGTAGCTTTGCATCGCGATGAGCACGCCGATGCCGATGGCGCGCCAGCGCGTCGCCGCCGGAAGCGCCAGCGGGACGCGGCTGGCGAGCAGCAGCACCAGCACGAACAGCGCCGCGCCGAGGGAGCGCGCGGCGACCGCCGTGGTGACGCTAACGCCATGATCGAAGGCGATGCGGGCGGCGATATGGTTGCTGCCGAACGTGGTTGCGATGGTGAGCAGTATCGCGATACTCAGCCAGCGCGGAAACGGTTTGCCGTGCAACGCTATTTCACCGCGCAAGAACGCAACATGCACGGCGTCGTAAATACCGTGCATGCCAGCAGCGGAGGCATTGCGCGCTGCGCGCGCCAACCGTGTTTTTGGTACGGATAAACACCATCCGTACCAAAAACACGGTTATGGTTAACGGCAAACACCGCGCGGCGGTTTATGCAAGATCGCCGATTGTGTACGGATGGGTTCATCATCCGTGCGCAATCGGCGATCCGCGCGGACGGATTTTCGTCCGCGCAAAACCGCAACTCTGCAATTGCTGGGGTAACAAGTTAGACGACCAGGTATGAATGCGTCATGCCACCGCCACCGGGATCTTGAATTCCTTGATTCTCTTTTCCCACTCCGCCGGTCCGGTCTGGTGCACCGAGGCGCCGCTCGCGTCCACGGCCACCGTGACCGGCATGTCTTTCACTTCGAACTCGTAAATCGCTTCCATGCCCAGGTCGCCGAAAGCGAGCACGCGCGATTTCTTGATCGCCTTGGCGACGAGATAGGCGGCGCCGCCGACGGCCATCAGGTAGGCGGCCCTGTGCTTTCTGATCGCCTCGATCGCCGCCGGGCCGCGCTCGGATTTGCCGATCATGGCAATCAGCCCCGTCTGCGCCAGCATCATCTCGGTGAATTTGTCCATGCGCGTGGCGGTGGTCGGGCCGGCCGGCCCGACCACTTCGCCGCGCACCGGATCCACCGGGCCGACGTAGTAGATTGCGCGGTTGGTGAAATCCACCGGCAGTTTCTCGCCCTTGGCGAGTATTTCCTGGATGCGCTGGTGGGCAGCGTCGCGGCCGGTGAGCATCTTGCCCGAGAGCAGCAGAATGTCGCCCTGTTTCCAGGCGGCAACCTCCGCCGGGGTGAGCGTGTCGAGGTTGACGCGCTTCGCGGCGGAGGCGGGCGCCCAGGTGATCTTGGGCCAGTCCTCGATCGCGGGCGGATCGAGCGCGACCGCGCCGGAACCGTCGAGCACGAAATGCGCGTGACGCGTGGCGGCGCAGTTGGGGATCATCGCGATCGGTTTATTTGCGGCATGGGTCGGGTAGTCCCTGATCTTGACGTCGAGCACGGTCGAGAGGCCGCCCAGGCCCTGCGCGCCGATGCCGAGCGCGTTGATCCTGGTGTAGAGCTCGACGCGCAGTTCCTCCAGCTTGGATTTCGGCCCGCGCGCGAGCAACTCGTGCATGTCGAGCGGCTCCATCAACACTTCCTTCGCCATCATCATCGCCTTCTCCGCGGTGCCGCCTACGCCGATGCCGATCAGCCCCGGGGGGCACCAGCCCGCGCCCATGGTGGGCACGGTCTTCAGCACCCATTCCACCACCGAGTCCGACGGGTTGAGCATGGCGAACTTGGATTTGGCCTCGGAGCCGCCGCCCTTGGCCGCGACCGTGACCTCGAGCGTGCTGCCGGGCACCACTTCCATGTGCACCACCGCCGGCGTGTTGTCCTTGGTGTTCTTGCGCGTGAACAGGGGATCGGCCAGCACCGAACCGCGCAGCGGGTTATCCGGGTTGGTGTAGGCGCGGCGCACGCCTTCGTTCACCGCATCGTTGATCGAGCCCTTGAAGCCGTCCCAGCGCACCTCCATGCCGATCTTGAGGTACACGTTGACGATGCCGGTATCCTGGCAGATCGGGCGATGGCCTTCGGCGCACATGCGCGAGTTGGTCAGAATCTGCGCAATCGCATCCTTGGCCGCGGGCGCCTGCTCGCGCTCGTAGGCGCGGGCGAGGTGGGCGAGGTAGTCCTTCGGGTGGTAGTAGCTGATGAACTGCAGCGCGTCGGCGACGCTCTGGATCAGGTCTTCTTGCTTGATGGGGGTCATGTCGTTCTCGCTCGACTGGAGTGGCAATATGGATTGCAGCGGCAATGCGCACCGGGGGTGCCGGAATTGATGGGATCGCATACCGGGCCGGGGACCGCGCGGCTGCAGATCGCTCGATCTGCAGTTGTCAAATTCTAGCACCTTTGGCGCGCTGGAATTGACGCCTGTAGCCGCCGTTTGCGCTAGATCAAACCGCCGGCGCGCAGTGCCGCGATTTCGGACGCGCCATAGCCGAGCCAGGCAAGCACGCCGTCGGTGTGTTCGCCCAGCGCGGGTATGTTTCCCATCGCCTGAGCGTAGGCATCGGACAGCGGCGGCGGGCGCAGCGCGGGGAGCGGCCCCGCCGGCGAGGCCACTTCGGTCCAGCGCTCGCGTGCGCGCAGTTGCGGGTGCTCGCGCAGGCCCTCGACCGTGTTGACCGAAGCGTTGGCGATGCTCGCGGCGTCGAGCAGCGCGATGAGATCGGCGGCGGGCAGCTGGGCCAGCCGCTCGCGCACGATCGGCGCGAGCTCGAGCCGGTTGCCGCTGCGTTTGGCGTTGGAATCGAAGCGCGGATCGAGCGCGAGTTGCGGCGCGCCCAGTACCTTGTCGCAGAACAGCGCCCATTCGCGTTCGTTCTGAATCGCGATCATCACCGTCTTGCCGTCGCCGGCCTGGAACGGCCCGTAGGGATAGATGGTCGCGTGCATGGCGCCGGTGCGCGCCGGCTGCGCCGCGCCGTCCGACGCGTAGTAAAGCGGGTAGCCCATCCATTCCGCCAGGCAGTCGAGCAGCGACACTTCGATGCTGCTTCCGTGGCCGGTGCGCTCGCGCAGCAGCAGCGCGTTCAGAATGCCGCTGTAGGCGTACATGCCGCCCGCGATGTCTGCGATCGAGATGCCTGACTTGGCCATGTCGCCTTCGCTGCCGGTAATGGAGAGAAATCCCGCCTCGGCCTGGATCAACAGGTCATAGGCCTTCTTGTCGCGGTAGGGCCCGCCCTCGCCATAGCCGGAAACGCCGCAGACGATGGCGCGCGGATTGATGCGGTGTATGGCTGCGGCGTCCAATCCCAGGCGGGCCGCCGCGCCCGGGGCCAGGTTCTGCACCAACACGTCGGCGCGCGAGAGCAATCGGTGCAGCACCGGCAGCGCCTGCGCATGCTTCAGATCCAGCGTGACGCTTTCCTTGCCGCGATTGGTCCAGACGAAATGCGAGGCCAGACCGCGCACGCGCTGGTCGTAGGCGCGCGCAAAATCGCCGCTTCCGGGGCGCTCGATCTTGATCACGCGCGCGCCGTTGTCGGCCAGATGCCGCGTGGCGAGCGGCGCGGCGATCGCATGCTCCAGGGCGACGACGACAATGCCGTCCAGTGGTCGTTTCATTTCGATTTGGGAATGGTGGGAAGCCAAGTGTGGCCGAGGCTTGCTGCGTCGCTTCAGTCCCGGCGGAACTTACCATTTTTCCGCGAGCCGCGTCAACGCAAAGGCGGCCGGAGGGACGCAAGTTCGGCCCGAGCCCGAGCGTTCGCGCCGGCTGGCCTAACCCCGCAAGAAACCGCTTTGACTCAATGTTACACTTGATACGCCGCAACGATGTTCGAACCGGAGAAAACAAAATGGCAAGAAAAGACGCTACCGAACCGACCGAGGCGCAGCTGGCCGTTCACTGGAAGGAAGAGGGGTACTACTATCCCCCGGCCAGTTTTATCGCGCAGGCAAACATGACGGACGCGGACATTCTGGAGAGGTTCTCGGAAAAGAACTTCCCCGACTGCTACAAGGAGTACGCCGATCTCCTCACCTGGTACAAGTACTGGGAAAAGACCCTGGACACCTCCAATCCTCCTTTCTGGAAGTGGTTTGTGGGAGGCGAAATAAACGCTTGCTACAACTGTGTCGATCGGCATCTGCCGAAGAACAGGAACAAGACGGCCATCCACTTCGTCCCGGAACCCGAAAACGAACCGATTCAGCACATAACCTATCAGGAGCTATGGGTCCGGGTGAACGAGTTTGCCGCGCTTCTTCGCGACTTCTGCGGATTGAAGCGCGGCGACCGCGTAACGCTGCATCTGCCCATGACTGCCGAACTGCCCATTACCATGCTCGCCTGCGCGCGCCTGGGCATCATCCACTCGCAGGTCTTCAGCGGGTTCTCGGGCCAGGCGTGCGGCGAACGCATCGCGGATTCGAAGAGCCGCGTGCTCATCACCATGGACGCCTACTATCGCGCCGGTAAACTGCTCGATCATAAACAGGCGGCGGACATCGCCGTGGACAAAGCCAAAGAGGAAGGGGCCCACCCGGACAAGGTCCTGATCTGGCAAAGGCATCCGGGCAAGTACTCCGCCCAGACCGCGCTGGTACAGGGCCGCGATTTTGTCGTGAACGACCTCCTGCCGAAGTACCGCGGCCGGCGCGTCGAGCCGGAGCGCATGCTGGCTACGGATCCTCTCTTTCTCATGTACACCAGCGGCAGCACCGGGCGCCCGAAAGCCTGTCAGCACAGCACCGGCGGCTATCTTGCGTATGTCACCGGCACTTCCAAGTATATCCAGGACATCCACCCGGAGGATGTGTACTGGTGCATGGCCGACATCGGCTGGATTACCGGCCACTCCTACATCGTCTATGGCCCCCTTGCGCTCGGCGCGTCGTCGGTCGTTTATGAAGGCGTCCCCACCCATCCGGACGCGGGGCGCTCCTGGCGCATCGCCGAGGAGCTGGGCGTCAACATCTTCCACACTTCCCCAACGGCCATCCGCGCCCTGCGGCGCGCGGGGGAAGACACTCCCACCAAGTACAATTACCATTTCAAGCACATGACCACGGTCGGCGAGCCGATCGAGCCGGAGGTCTGGCGCTGGTACTACAATGTCGTCGGAAAAGGGGAGGCCGTCGTCGTCGATACCTGGTGGCAGACGGAGAACGGAGGCTTCCTGTGCAGCACTGTCCCCGCCATCGCGCCGATGAAGCCCGGCAGTGCCGGACCCGGCGTACCCGGCATCTACCCCATTATTTTCGATGACGAGGGGAAGGAGCTTGCGGCGGGTGCCGGAAAGGCGGGGAATATCTGCATCCGCAACCCGTGGCCCGGCCTCATGCAAACCATTTGGGGCGACCCTGAGCGGATGACGAGCCAGTACTTCGAGCGCTACTGCAAGGACAAGACGAGCAAGGACTGGCGTGACTGGCCGTACTTCGCGGGAGACGGGGCGGTCTATGCGGCCGACGGCTATTTCCGCATCCTCGGGCGCATTGACGATGTCATCAACGTGGCGGGCCACCGGCTTGGGACCAAGGAGATCGAGAGCGCCGCCCTCACCGTGCCCGAAGTGGCGGAGGCGGCGGTCGTGCCCGTTCCCGACGAGATCAAGGGCCGCGTCCCCGAACTGTATGTGTCCCTGAAGCCAGGCTTCAAGGCGAGCCCCGAGCTAAGCGCGAAGATTGCGGCGGCCGTGGCCGAGCACATCGGCCCCATCGCCAAACCAAAGCATGTCTGGATCGTCCCGGATATGCCGAAGACCCGTTCGGGCAAGATCATGCGCCGGATCCTGGCAGCCGTCTCCACCAGGGGCGACACCGGGGACATCACCACACTTGCCAACCCCGATGTGGTCGAGATCATTCGCTCCACCGTGCAGAAGGAGATATGAGCCTTTCCGCAGCGGCTGACTTCGCCCGCACATGGGCGCCGGGTTCGAAACAGGGCGGGGGCGCAAGCGCCTGCTTTTTTTCGGTCCGAAAGACGAAGCCCGAAGCGCGCGAAAATCCGGCACGTTGAAAGCCGGAAACGTGTTTTTCAATTGCCTTACAGCGGGCTCTGGCGTAAAGTGCGCAACTTCCTGAGAGGCTATTTCCGAATTGCCAAACGGCCGGCGGCTCAGGGGCGCATGACGGGGTATTCCCCTAGTTTATAATCGACTCTAACGAGCCTCGGCCGGATGGAAAACCGCTAGACTCGACATTCAGCAGGAGAGGTGGCCGAGCGGTTGAAGGCGCACGCCTGGAAAGCGTGTATACGGGTTAAACCGTATCGCGGGTTCGAATCCCGCTCTCTCCGCCAAACAGCTAGCAATGACGCGCCTTTCGGCGCGTTGTGTTTTTCTACCCACCTTACAACCCACCACTTTGTAAGATGTTGTTTGCGCGATGTGGACTGACCAGGCTGCGCGACTGGATTGACCAGGGTGAAGCACGTTCAAACGGTGGGCGAGAAAGCAAAATAGACAAGAATTAGCTGGTCAGCGCAATTCGCACACGGTGGTCAATTCTGCTCGCGCAACAACAGCTAGCGACTATTGGAGCTTATTGCAATATGAGGGGATATCCGCCGAGCGGACTTCCTTCGGGGCGCATCCCCTCATACCCCCCTAAATCAGGGGCTATTTCGGTAATTCTCATGCGCTCTTAGACCTTTCTTGAAGCCTCGCGCTTGTGCACAGCCAGCGCCATCAGTCGGCGGTCGCGCCAGGCTTGTCGCCGCGCGAGATCGCTCGCCGGCAATGCGGCCCGGCGCTCGCGCGCCAGGCGCGCCACCACGTCTTTCTTCCAGCGCCGCGGGGCCTGCGAGCAGACCTGTTCGTATATGACCTGTCCATAGCGCGCCGCATAATCCGCAAGACCGCCGGGGGCGTTGAGGTCTATGGTCTCGAATGGCCCCATGAAGGACCAGCGCAGGCCCAGGCCGTCACGCACCGTCTTGTCGATGTCCGCCGCGCTCGCATAGCCATCGGCGTAGAGAGACAGCGCTTCATTCAGGACAGCTGCCTGCAAGCGATTGAGGATAAAGCCCTGGATTTCCTTTTTCACGGTGATCGGTACCTGTCCGACTGACTCGTGCAGCGCGCGCGCACGGGCAAGGACCCGCTTCGAGGTCCAGGGGGATGGGCAGAGTTCGACCAAAGGGACCAGATGGGGTGGGTTCACTGGATGCGCGACCAGGCAGCGGCTGCGTCCTTTCAGTGCTTTGGTAAAGCTCGAAGCCGGGATGGTCGAAGTGGAACTAGCCAGTATGGTTCCCGGCCGGGCGAGCATATCCATCGCGGCGAAGATTGTTTTCTTGGCCACAAGGGTTTCGCTGACATTCTCCTGCGCGTAGTCCGCTCCGGCAAGCGCATCGTCCAGGCTCGTGGCGGCGCGGATGCGCTTGTAGATTTTATCGGGCGCCTCCTTCACGATGCCGGCGGCGCGCAAATCCTTGAGCGCGCGGCGGATGACCGCGAGATTTGTCTTGAGCGCCTTCGGATCGGCATCGTACAGCGCCACCTCGTGCCCCGCGCGCGCAAACACCATGGCCCAGGCGCGTCCGATCAAGCCAGTACCGATAACAGCGATCTTCTCCATGACGTCTCCGTGATTAGATTGCTCTCTGCTTATCGCCGCAAACCGACAAAGCCTGCCCGGATATGTGCTTTCCCGCGTCGGTTGCGAGAAACAGCGCCATGTTGGCGATGTCTTGAGCGCTGACGAAGGTCCTGAGCGAGATCGTGTCCAGTAGCGTCTGCTTTTGTTGCTCGAAACTCACGCCGAAGGCCGCGGCCTTGGACTCGATCACGCGGCTGATGCGCTCGCCATCGACATCGCCCGGCTGGATGCAGTTCACGCGTATGCCATCCGGTCCGGCCTCGATTGCCAGGCTCTTGGTAAACCCAACCACGCCCCATTTCGCGGCGGCGTAAGGCGTGCGCATGCCGAAGCCGAGGCGCCCGGCCACCGAAGACAGGTTGACGATGCTGCCACCGCGCTCGTGGCCGTTGGCCTTGAGCAAAGGCATCGCGAGCCGGGTGCAATAGAACATGCCGTTCAGGTCCACGGCAATGCAGCGTTCCCAGTCCGCGGGCTGGATATCCTCCACTTTGGCGGTGGGGCCGGCAATGCCGGCGTTGTTGATCAATACGTCCAGGCCGCCCAGTTCGCGTTTCACATCGGCGAACAGCTGGTCCACCTGGTCCACCCGGGATACGTCGGCCAGACTGCGGCTGATGTCGGGCCGTTCGAGGCCGCTGGTTTCCAGCGCCGCCTGGTCCACATCGCAGATGTGCACGCGCGCGCCATGCACGGCAAAGGTCCGTGCGATCGCTCGACCGATGCCTGCAGCGCCCGCGGTCACCAGCACGCGCAGTCCCTGCGCAGATGTATTCATGGTTGGCAATTCTCCTGCTGATTAAAAAAACAAAAAGATAGCGGCGCGGCGGATAGGGAATCCGCAGAGCAGGCGAGCAATCAAGCAAGCAAGCACACCGTTATTGCCATGTGCTGCGCCATTGACCACTCCTTTTACAGCCATAGAACTTGCTTGCGGAATTCGATGTCGCTCAGGAGCGGTTCGGCCGGTCCGGTATGTGACACGTGACCGCGGTCGAGCACGTATGCGCGATCTGCGAGCGCCAGCACCAGGTCAAGATCGTGCTCGATGATGAGGATGGCAATTTCGCCGCGCAACTGGTCGAGCGATTTGAACACTTCCTCGACCACTGCGGGTGCCAGGCCTTCGAACGGCTCGTCCAGCAACAGTAGCTTGACGTTTC
>MERK01000150.1:0-4114 GCA_001770575.1 Betaproteobacteria bacterium RIFCSPLOWO2_12_FULL_64_23 | reverse complement strand
TTGACGTTTCCCGACAGGGCGCGGGCGATCGCGACCATCTGCTGCTCGCCGCCTGAGAGCAGGTCAGCGTTGGTACCGAGTTTGTCTCGGATGCGCGGAAAGTAGCTGAAAATGCGATCCTGGTCCCAATGCACGCCGGCGCCAGCGCCGCGCACGCCTTCACCGCCACCGCGCGATAGCCCTCCGAGGCGCAGATTCTCCGCGACGGTGAGTCCGGGAAACAGCCGGCGCCCCTGCGGCACCAGGCCGATGCCGGCGCGAGCAATGTATTCCGGCGTATGGCCGTTGATCAGCTTGCCGTCGAAGCGCACTGTGCCGCTTGCCGTTGGTACCAGCCCCATGATGCTCCTGAAGGTGGACGACTTGCCGGCCCCATTGCGGCCCAGCAGCGCGGTCACCTCGCCGGCACGCACTTCGATGTTGACGCCGTGCAGAATGTGGCTCTTGCCGTAGAAGGTGTTCACATTATCGAGCTGCAGCAGTACTTGGCCTGTTGTTGCAGCGCTGCGCGAATGCATCACCACCTTGCGTCCGCTGCCAAGGTAGACTTCCTGCACCTGGCGGTCGCCGGAAACCTGCTCGGCGTTGCCCTCGACAAGTACAACGCCATTGGCCATGGCGGTGATCCGATCGGCAAATTCGAACACCCGGTCGATGTCGTGTTCCACGAGAAGTACACTCATGTGCTGCGACAGCGTGCGTATCATTCCGACTATGCGTTCGCGTTCGGCCGCAGCAAGCCCCGCCAACGGTTCATCCAGCAGCAGCACCCTGGGCCGCGCCGTCAGAGCCAGACCGATCTCCATCAATCGCTGTCCGCCATGGGAGAGGCTCGATACCTCGGCGCTCTCGACGCCTTCGAGTCCGAGAAAACAAACGAGCGCACGCGTTTCTGCATTCACGCTTTCCAGTGTTTCTTTGGCCCGCCAGGTATTGAAACGCTCGGCGGCGTGCGCTTGCACGCCCAGGCGAAGATTCTCGAACACGGTCAAACCTTGAAACAGGTTGGTGATCTGAAACGAGCGGGCGATACCCAGCGCCGCGAAGCGATCGGCGGACAGTCCGCTGATTCCTTGGCCAGCGTAGCTCAAGCTGCCGGTTTCCGGAATGTACATGCCGGAAAGAAGGTTGAACAGCGTGGTCTTGCCGGCGCCGTTGGGGCCGATCAGCGCGTGCAGCCGGCCATGCCGCAGGTTGATGCTGACATTGTCCACAGCCGTGAAATCGCCGAATTTCTTGCTCACGTGCTCGGCCGAAAGCAGCACCGTGTCACGCTCTGGCGGCTGTGCCTGCAACAGGCTGGACGGCACCTCCTGCGATGGATTAGGTTTCACGCGCGATGCCATCGCGGCAAGCGTTTCGGCCTCCTTGCGCCAGGGGGCGAGCAGGCGTTTGCCCAGGCCGATCAAACCCGAAGGCGAGTACAGGATGAATGCCATGAACAGCAGCCCGAACCAGAACAGCCAGCTTGCGGTATATCCGGACAGGATTTCGCGGAACAGGATGTAGAAGGCGGCACCCAGGGGTGGTCCCATGAAGCTGCGCGAACCACCGATGATCGACATTGCGAGGATCTCGCCCGAGAAATTGGGGTGTACCGGGTCCGCCGCGGCGAACAGTTTGAGAAAGGTGTAAAGACCACCGCCGATGCCCATTACGATTGTCGATATCACGAACGCGGCGAGCCGGTAACGCTGCACCGGATAGCCGGCGAAGCTCGCGCGCTGCTCGCGCTCGCGGATGGCGACCAGCACCGAGCCAAACGGCGAGTTCACCACCTGCCACATCACGACCGCGACCGCAAAGATGATCGCGGCGCAGAAGTAATAGAACACCAATTGCTGATCGAGATCGAGCCCGAGCACGGAAGGCCGGGTTATTCCGCGCAGACCGGACTCGCCGCCGGTGACGTCGGTCCAGCGGAACGCAATCGAGAATCCGAGCGCCGTGAACGCGAGCGTGAGCAAGGAGAAATAGACGCCGCGCCGGCGCAGCACCAGGAATCCAACCGCGACGCCGAGCAGGCCGGTCGAAATCACGCCGAACAGCAGCGGCTGCAGCAGGCTATCCTTGAACCAATGAATATGCGCGAGTGCGGTGGCGTACGCGGCAAAGCCGAAGAACAGGCCGTGGCCGAAAGACAGCAGGCCGGTGTAGCCGAGCAGCAGGTTGAACCCGAGTCCGACCATGGCAAACAGCGCGATTTCCGTGGCGAGGCTGTGCGTAAAGCCGATCGCGTGCGTGAACAAAGGCAATAGCGCGAGTGCGACCGCCGCGATTAGCAGGGGGTTCTTACGCATCTGCGCCGGTCATTCAAATTTCTCGAATTTCTCGCCCATCAGGCCGCGGGGCCGCAGCAGCAGGATCAACGCCATCAGGACATACATCGAGGCTTCGGCTGCGGGCGGATAGAACACCACGGTGATGCCGCGCACCACCCCGACCAGCAGGCCGGCGTAGACCACGCCCCAGAAGCTGCCGAGGCCGCCGATCACGACGACGACGAACGAAGCGACAAGGATGTCTGTCCCCATCGCCGGCTGGATCCCGGCAAGCGGCGCCGACATCACGCCGGCCAGCCCGGCAAGCGCGACCCCGAGCGCGAACACCGCGGCGAGCGCGGGGCGTAGCGAGATGCCCATGGCCCGAACCATCTCCGGGTCGCGCGTTCCGGCGCGCACGATCATGCCGAAGGCGGTCTTATTCAGCAGCAACCAGCAGCCGAGAACGGAGGCTGCCGCGATAACGAGCACCGTAAGGCGGTAATACGAGTAGATAAAATCGCCGAGCAGCAGTTGCCCTTTCAACGCGGCGGGAATTGCGAACGGCAGACCGCTGGTACCCCAGATGAGGCGCAGGCTTTGTTCCGCAGTCATGGCCAGTCCGAACGTGAACAGAAGCGAGAGCATCGGGTCTTCGTGGTAGAGCCGGCGCAGGAACAAGCGCTCGATTACCACGCCGACCAGGGCCACGCCGATGGGAGACAGAACGATGGCGCCAGCGAAACCGAGGCGGCGCTCGACCTCATAGGCGAAGTAGGCGCCGAGCGCGTAAAACGCCCCATGCGCGAGATTCACCACTCCGCCCAGGCTGAAGATCAGCGAAAGGCCGAGCGAAAGTACGATGTAGTAGGCGCCGACGAGCAGGCCGTTGAGAATCTGCTCGATGACGATCGCGAACATGTGGACAGGGATGCGGGCGGCAGGGTGAAGGAAGAAAGGACGGCGGGCGGAATCGCTGTTTCCGCCGCCGTCCTGGCTTGTTCAGGCTCGAGTCGCTACGCCATGGTGCAGGCGTTCTCCTCCCTGGTCGGCTGGATCAGTTCCAGAGACTCGTTGGCGCCGGGAACGGGGCGCACGAGATCGAAAATATCCCATTTGTCCTTCATCCGCGCCTTGTCCTTGACCTTCACCACGTACATTTCCTGCAGCAGCGAGTGGTCCCAGGCGCGGAAGCTGCCCTTGCGCGCCTTCAGGATGTCGAAGCTTGCGCCCTTCTCAAGATACGCGACGATCTTCAGCGCATCGGTGGTCTTGGCCTCGGCAATGCTCTGCGCCATGATCTTGACGCCGACGTAGTCGCCCCACGCCTGGTTGTCCGGCGGAAAGCCGAACTTGCTGCTGAAACGATTGGTAAAGGCCAGCGCCGCCGGGATTTCGAGCCCGTGGTACCAGAGGCTCTGCCAGTGCCCCGAAATCGAGTCGATGCCCGCGGCCCAGAAATTGATGGTGTCCATCACGCCGCCCGCCAGCGGGAAGGGCAGGTTGTATTCCTTGTATTGCTTGAGAAACGTGGTCTGGTCGACCCCCGCGAGGTTGATGTAGACGAGGTCCGGCTTCGCCTGGCGGATCTTCAGTATGTAGGCGCTGTAATCCTGGGAGTTGGTCGGCACCATGTCGTTGTTGATAAGCTCGCCTCCGTTTTCTTTGAGGAACTTCGACGACACGCGGAACAGGTCGTGGCCGAAGGCGTAGTCCGCAGTGAGCATATACCAGCGGGCGCCCTTGATCTTGTTCTCCGCCTTCTGCCAGGTGCCGATGGTCTTGGTGTACATCGTGTTGCCGCCCTCGACGTGAAACATCAGACGGTTGCAGTTCTTGCCGCGCAGCGCGTC
>MERK01000149.1:4093-5353 GCA_001770575.1 Betaproteobacteria bacterium RIFCSPLOWO2_12_FULL_64_23 | reverse complement strand
TCACCGTGTATTCGCGGTAATGGCCGCGCTGGCGCGGGGGCAGCATTTTTTCGCGATTGCCGAACACGCTGCCGTCCCTGGCGTAGGGAAACGGCCCGCCCGCCTTGATGAGCGCCAGGGTCGCGCGCGCTTCGGCGGGCAAAGCGGCGACCGGAATCTCGCCGATCGGCGCCGCGCGACCCGCCCACGCCCAGCCGCCGGTCGCAATGAGGCATAGTGCGAGCAAAGCCGAAACGAATTGTTTCACCTGCGCGACCTTTGCGCCCTTGCGCTAAACCGAAGCTAGGCTTTTTCCTGCTACCGCAGCCGGATGTGCAATTCGCGCAACTGCTTCTCGTCCACCGGACTGGGCGCCTGGGTCAGCAGGCATTGCGCCCGTTGCGTTTTCGGAAAGGCGATGACATCGCGTATCGATTCGGTGCCTGCCATCATCGCGACAATGCGGTCCAGGCCGAAGGCGATGCCGCCATGAGGCGGCGCGCCGTATTGCAGCGCGTCCAGCAAGTAGCCGAATTTCAGGCGCGCTTCCTCCGCCCCGATGGCGAGCGCGCGGAACACCTTGGACTGCACTTCCTCGCGATGGATACGCACCGAGCCGCCGCCGATTTCCGATCCGTTCAGCACCAGGTCGTAGGCCTTGGCGACGGCTTTGGACGGATCGCTCGCGAGGTAGTCCTCGTGCCCGTCCTTGGGCGCGGTAAACGGGTGGTGCATGGCGACCCAGCGCTTGGCATCCTCGTCGCGCTCGAACATGGGGAAGTCGACCACCCACAGCGGCTTCCAGCCGGCGACGGCGTGGCCTTTCTCATGGCCGATTTTCACGCGCAGTGCCCCGAGGGCATCGTTCACGACCTTGGCCTTGCCGGCGGCGAAGAACACGAGGTCGCCGTCTTGCGCGTCGGAGCGCCCGACAATGGCCTCGAGCGCCGCATCGGAAAGATTTTTCACGATCGGCGACTGCAAGCCCTCGCGGCCGCGGGCGACCTCGTTGACCTTGATATAGGCGAGGCCCCTGGCGCCGTAGATGCCGACGAACTGGGTATAGGCGTCGATCTCGCCGCGGGTGAGAGCGCCGCCGCCGGGAATGCGCAAGCCCGCAACGCGTCCGCCGGCCGCATTGGCCGGCCCCGAGAAAACCTTGAACTCCACGCTTTTCATGATGTCGGTAAGTTCGGTGAACTCGAGCGGCACGCGCAGGTCCGGCTTGTCCGAGCCGTAGCGCGCCATCGCCTCGGCATGGGTCATGACCGGAAACGGATC
>MERK01000149.1:0-4055 GCA_001770575.1 Betaproteobacteria bacterium RIFCSPLOWO2_12_FULL_64_23 | reverse complement strand
ATCGGGCAGATCCACATCGAGCGCCTGCTTGAACACGCTGCGCATCAGCGCTTCCATGATTCCGCGGATTTCTTCCTCCGCCAGGAACGAGGTTTCGATGTCGATCTGGGTGAATTCGGGCTGGCGGTCGGCGCGCAGATCCTCGTCGCGGAAGCACTTGGTAATCTGGTAATAACGGTCGAAACCGGCAATCATCAACATCTGCTTGAACAGCTGCGGCGACTGCGGCAGGGCGAAGAACATGCCGCCCTGCACGCGTGAAGGCACCAGGTAGTCGCGCGCGCCCTCGGGGGTGGACTTGGCGAGCATCGGCGTCTCGATGTCGATGAACCCGGCCTCATCCAGATATCGGCGCACCGCCATCGCCACCTTGTAGCGCAGGCGCAGGTTCGCCTGCATCTGCGGACGGCGCAGGTCGATCACGCGGTGGGTGAGGCGCGTGGTTTCCGACAGATTGTCTTCGTCGAGCTGGAACGGCGGCGTCACCGCCGGGTTGAGGATCTCGAGTTCGTGGCACAACACCTCGATCTCGCCGCTCGCGAGCTTCGGGTTCACCAGCGCCGGCTCGCGCCGGATCACCTTGCCCGCCACTCTGATGACGAATTCGTTGCGGATTTTCTCCGCCACCGCGAATACCTGCGGCCGCGTCGGATTGCACACGATCTGCACCAGGCCTTCGCGGTCGCGCAAGTCGATGAATATCACGCCGCCGTGGTCGCGCCGGGTGTTGACCCAGCCGCACAGGGTGACGCTTTGATCGAGCTCGGCGGCGCTGACCTGGCCGCAATAGTGGGTACGCATAGGTTTGGCTATCGGTGATGGGTGATGGGTATTGAGTCATGGGCAATGAGTCAGGCGGCATCACTCATTACCCGTTGCCGATTACGAAATCATGATTTCCTTCTTCCGTTTCCGTTCGGCGAGGCCACGCCCATGGAAATCACGTATTTCAGCGCCGTGTCCACGCTCATGTCGAGCTCGATCACGTCTTTGCGCAACATCATCACGAAGTAGCCGCCGGTAGGGTTGGGTGTGGTCGGCACATAGACGCTGACGTAATCGCCCTGCAGATGCCGGGTGACGTCGCCGCCGGGCACGCCGGTGAGAAATGCGATCGTCCACATGCCTTCGCGCGGCCACTGCACCAGCAACGCCTTGCGGAAAGCCTCGCCGCTGGAGGAAAACAGGGTGTCGCTCACCTGCTTGACGCTGGAATAGATCGAACGCACCACCGGAATGCGGTGCAG
The DNA here is from genome assembly GCA_001770575.1 of Betaproteobacteria bacterium RIFCSPLOWO2_12_FULL_64_23. Classification (GTDB taxonomy): domain Bacteria; phylum Pseudomonadota; class Gammaproteobacteria; order Burkholderiales; family SG8-39; genus 2-12-FULL-64-23. The sequence continues at coordinate 2,808 of MERK01000149.1, read as the reverse complement.
GATTTCGTGCCACCAGTGCACCATGCGCTGGCCGACGAAATTCGCCGTCACCATCCCGGTGAGCAACACGATCAGCAGCGTCAGCAGCACGCCCATGCCCGGGATATGGAAACCGACCCAGCTCTCGGTGCGCAGCGCGAGCGGCAGCAGCAGTATGGTCTGGTCGAGCGTGTCGACCACCAGCTTCAGCACCCAGATGGTGATGACCAGGGGAATCCAGATCAGCAGCCCGGTGATGAGGTATTTTTTCATTCCGCTTTGGCTGCGCTTGCCGTGGCGGCCGGCGCCGCGGCCGCGCCGGGCCGGGCTTCGGTCTTGCCGTCGCCCTTGCTGTCGCTTCTGCTCTCGCCCGCGGCTGCGGTCTTGCTCTCGGAGTTGCCCGTAGCCTCGCTCTGCCCTGCGCTCTTGGGCGCGGGCCTGGCGCCGCTGTTCTTGAAATCGGTCGCGTACCAGCCGCCGCCCTTCAACTGAAAACCGGCAGCGGTAAGCATCTTGCCGAAGGTCTCTTTGCTGCATTCGGGGCAGACGCTAAACAAGGGCGCGCTCACCTTTTGCAGGTACTCTTTCTGGAACCCGCAAGACGAGCAACGATATTCGTAAATAGGCACGGCGCCCTCCAACCTGCGAAAAAGGTGTCGATTATAGCGGAAAAGCAGAGCTTACCCATCGACTATCTATGGGCAAACCCTGACTTTTCAAGGGGCTAGGGCGGGTCCGGCGGGCGTCGCGCCGATCGGCAACGCTAGAATGGGATATCGTCGTCCATGTCCTGGAACTGGCCGGCAGGCTTTTTCGCCGGCCTGGATTCGCCCGCCGCGGGCGGTTCGCGCATCTCGCGCGGCTCGCCCCCGCCCATGCCGCTCCTGGAGCCCAGCATCTGCATGGCGTCGGCGATGATCTCGGTGGTGTAGCGGTCCTGGCCTTCCTTGTCCTGCCATTTGCGCGTGCGCAGTTTGCCCTCGACATAGACCTGGCTGCCTTTCTTCAGGTACTCGCCGCAGATTTCGGCGAGCCTGCCGAAGCTCGAGACGCGGTGCCATTCGGTCGCCTCTTTCTTCTCGTTCGTGGCCTTGTCAGTCCATTTGTCCGTTGTAGCCACCGAGAAATTGCACACCGCTTTGCCATCCGGCATGAAGCGGGTCTCGGGGTCTTTGCCCAGGTTGCCGACGATTATCACTTTGTTGACCGATGCCATTTCAACTCTCCTCGTTTGTTTGCCATCCAATGCTACCTGGCCGACCCGTCGCCCAGCGCCGCGCCGCCGACCGTGTCCACGCCGCGTTCGCGCACGCGCCGCGGTACACGCATGGTTGCCGCGGCCATCCCCCACAACGCAATCAATGCCGCGCCGAACATGAACACCGGCGCCTGCCCCTGATGCTGCATCAGCCAGCCGCCCGCCGCGCCACCCGCGAACAGCCCCAGCGACTGGGTCGTGTTGTATACCCCCAGCGCCGCGCCCTTGGCCCTCCCCGGCGCCGTGCGCGACACCAGCGACGGCAGGCTCGCCTCCAGTATGTTGAAAGCAACGAAGAAGCCCAGCATCAGGATGACAAGCGCGGTGAAATTCTGCAAGGCAAACACCAAACCAGCCTGGACCAGCGCCATCAGTCCGATACAGGCGAGGAACACCGGCTTGACGGCATCCTTTTTCTCGGCGTAGAAAATCGGCGGCAGCATCAGCACGAAAGACGCCAGCACCACCGGCAGATAGACTTTCCAGTGCTGATCCACCGGGAGTCCGCCCGCGCTCACCAGAGCGAGCGGCACCACCACGAAAATCGCCATCTGCACCACATGCAGCGAGAAAATGCCGAAGTTGAGCCGCAGCAGGTCCGTATTTCTCAGCACGTCGCCCAGGCGCGCCGGCTCGAGGTGCTGCTCGGCCTCGATTTTCACCAGCGCTTCTTCCGGCACCACGCTTACCACCACCCAGATCGCGACCAGCGCCAGCACGCCGGTGAGAATGAAAATGCCGCCCATGCCGATGTGGCGGTAGAGCACCGGCGAACCGACCAGAGACAGCGCGAACATCAAGCCGATGCTCGATCCCACCAGCGCCATCGCCTTGGTGCGGTGCTGCTCGCGCGTCATGTCGGCGAGGAACGCCATCACCGGCGCGGAGATCGCGCCCGCGCCCTGGATGGCGCGGCCGGCGATGATGACGTAGATATCGTTGCCGATGGCGGCGATGAAACTGCCCAGCGCGAACAGCACCAAACCCAGGATGATGATGCGCTTCCTGCCGTAGCGGTCCGAGGCCATGCCGTAGGGAATCTGCAGCATGCCCTGGGTCAGGCCATAGGTGCCGAGCGCAATCCCCACCAGGGTGTGGTCGTCGCCGCCTTTGAGGTGCATCGCGTGCACCGCGAACACCGGCAGGATCAGGAAAAGACCCAGCATGCGCAAGGCAAAAATCGAGGCAAGAGAAAGACTTGCGCGGATTTCCAGGGGTGACATGCGATTGGAGGAAGCGGACGACATAAAATCGGGGTGGCGTGGTTGCAGTGTAATCTCGTATATTAGCAGGTTTGAATCTCCGGCCAGCGCCCAAGCCATGGACCAAATCAGGATTCGCGGCGCACGCACGCACAATCTGAAGAACCTGAATCTCGATCTGCCGCGCAACCGGCTGATCGTGATCACGGGACTGTCGGGCTCGGGCAAATCCTCGCTCGCGTTCGACACGCTCTACGCGGAGGGCCAGCGGCGCTACGTGGAATCCCTGTCCGCCTACGCGCGCCAGTTCCTGCAGCTCATGGAAAAGCCCGATGTCGACCTGATCGAGGGGCTGTCGCCCGCGATCGC
>MERK01000148.1 GCA_001770575.1 Betaproteobacteria bacterium RIFCSPLOWO2_12_FULL_64_23 | reverse complement strand
GGTCGAAGGCCTCGAGTCCGGCGCCGACGATTACATTACCAAACCGTTTTCGCCGAAAGAGCTGCTGGCGCGGATCAAGGCGGTGCTGCGGCGCCGCGCGCCGCAGCTCACCGACGATACGATCGAAGTCCACGGCTTGCGGCTCGATCCGGCGGTTCATCGCGTCACCGGCGGCGGCAAGGAGCTGCATCTTGGGCCGACCGAATTCAAGCTGCTGCATTTTTTCATGACGCACCCGGAGCGTGTCTACAGCCGCGCGCAATTGCTCGACCACGTCTGGGGCGATCACGTGTTCGTCGAGGAGCGCTCCGTCGACGTACATATCAGGAGATTGCGGCAGGCATTGGAGCCGACCGGTCATGACCGGTTGATCGAGACTGTGCGCGGCTCTGGCTATCGCTTGCACGGCTGAACCCCCTGCTCGGGGTAATCCCGAGCTGCCGCAACACCTGCAGCGGCCGCGCCGGCGTGCGATAATTGCGGCGGTATTCCCCATCCGGGCCCGCGTGGACCATCTCCTGTTCCGTACCCTGATTGCCGTTTCGCTGCTCGCGCTGGCTGCGGTGCTGATCGGCTTGATTTTTGGCGCCGTTCCGGGTTGGGCATCATTCTCAGGCGGTGTTGTGCTGTTGCTTCTTCACCACGTCCGGCACGTGGATTTGCTCGTCGACTGGCTGAAGCGGCCGACGCTGGGGGAAGTTCCGGACGGCCGCGGCATATGGGATTACGTGTTTGCCTTGCTCCACCGGTTCGAGCGCATACAGACGAGGCAGCACCAGCAGATCGCAAAGACGCTCGCCCGCTTCCGCCAGGCCGGGCGCGCGCATCCCGACGGGGTGGTGATACTCGACGCGGACAACCGCATCGAGTGGTGCAACGACACTGCCGAGGCCCATTTCGATCTCAATGTCGAGATCGATGTGGGCCAGCCCGTCACCAACCTCGTGCGCCAGCCGGAGTTCGTCGCCTACGTCGAATCCGGGAATTATGCGTACGCGGTCGAGCTGCGCGCGCCGCGCGGCGCCGGCGTGGTGCTGTCGGTGCAGATCGTCCCTTACGGCGATGCGCAAAAACTGCTGCTGTCGCGCGATATCACCCGGCTGGAGAAGCTCGAGACGATGCGCCGCGACTTCGTTGCCAACGTGTCGCATGAACTGCGCACTCCGCTCACCGTGCTGTCGGGATTTCTCGAAACCATCAAGGAGCTGAAACTCGATCCGAAGCGCTCGCGCGATTATCTGAACCTGATGACGGAGCAGAGCACGCGCATGCAGCGCATCGTCGACGATTTGTTGACGTTGTCGACGCTGGAATCGGCGCCGGGCCCGTCGCTCGACGAACGCGTGCGGGTCGCGCCGTTGCTCGACCGCCTGCGCGCCGAGGCCGAAGCATTGAGTGGCGGCAAGCACAAGATCGTCCTCGACGCCGAGCCGGGTTTTGACCTGCTGGGTTTGGAGAACGAAATCGCCAGCGCATTCGGCAACCTGGTGAGTAATGCGATCCGCTATACGCCGGCCGGCGGCGAGGTGCGCCTCACGTGGCGCGCCTCGGCGGATGAAGCGGAGTTTGCAGTGCAGGATACGGGAATCGGCATCGCGGCCGAGCACGTTCCGCGACTGACCGAGCGTTTTTACCGGATCGACCGCGGCCGCTCGCGCGAAACCGGCGGCACCGGCCTCGGGCTGGCAATCGTGAAGCATATCTTGAGCCGCCACCAGGCGACGCTTGATATCAAGAGCGAGCCCGGCAAAGGCAGCCGCTTTGCGGCGCGCTTTTCCGGGCGCCGCGTGGTTCCCGTTGCGACGATACCGGAAGGTGCCGCGGGATCGCGCGCGTCAACATTGCGATCGGCGTCCTGATCCGGGTGATGATCGTGGCCGCGACAGCGGCATCCCGCGTCAGCTTTGCGGCGCGTTCTGCGATCCTTGCGGCAGTTGCCAGCGGCGCAGAATCGCGTCCGGGTTGTCGTTGTGGCGCGGGTGCGGAGCTTTGGACGCGGTGCCGGCGGCGATCCAGCCGACGAGAGTTTCTCCCGGTCCGCAGAAAGCGTTGCAAATAGCCGGGTCCGCAGCCTTGCGCCCGCTCAGCACTTTTGCGCCATAGCCCATCATGTGCAGCGCAGTGAGAAAGTTGGCAAGCGCGCCGCCCGCGGCCAGCCATTGCTCATGCGGCGGTACCCGGGGGTGGCCGCGCTCGATACGAACGACAAAAGCCAGGAGCAGAGGCCCCAGCATCGCGCGGTTACGCTCGATTACAACTTCTTCGTCAGGCTTGCCGCTCCTGCGCGCAAAGTCGGCGAAAAGCTCTCCCAGCAGCGGCCGCATTGCGTCCGGAATCAACACAAAGCGGAACGGCAGCAGTTTCTGGTGATCGGGAGCCCTGAGCGCCGCGCCAACCGCTAGCCAGACCTGCTCCTCGGTGGGCGCCGGAGGTACCAGGTGCTTGGGGCCGACCGAGTGGCGCGTGAGCAGTTGTTTCAGCGCATCGCTGCACACGGGTTCGCTGAACTTCCATTCGGCACGCTCGTTCATGAAATTTGTTGCTCCTCGTTGCGAGCTACGTTATACGCCGTGCCCCGCCCGCTTCCATACTTACGAAACGGTCGGTCAGTTCGGCGAGCTCACGGTAAAAGCCGCTTTGTGCGCCGGCCCTGACGGCCGCTGTGAAAGGGCCGACCCAGGACCCGAGGTGCGCGTCAAGGAAACGTTTTCGAAGGCCGGCCATTGCCGTCAGCGCTTCCGGGTCGTCATTGCGGCGCGCCTCATTTTCCCGGTAAATAAGCAGATAGAGAAACTCCAGCTCGGCCGCAATGTGATCGGGCAGTTCGCGAAAATCCTCGGCTATCTCGAATCCGCCCTCCTGGTAAAGATCCTGGACCGCCATCGTCGAGTCTCGCATGAGGGTCGCCTCGCCGTCCAGCCAGACCGACCCGTACGGCTTGGCGATGATATGAGAGGGGCCGAGGAAAAGCCGCGTGTAATCGAGGAGCAGGCTGTCGGGTCCTGCGGCAGAGAATTCCTCGCCCAGCCGGCGTGCGTGCACTGCAAGGTCCGGGTGTATACGCGTCGCGGCGTCGCGCATCGAATCGAAGACTTGCTCTTCCGCGTACTCCGGGCCCGGCTGATAGTAGCACGCCGCCAGCAAGCGGCACAGGTTCTCGCGAGCTGATCCTTGCTCCTGATCGTATTGTGGCAATCCGGACTCCTGAAATGAAAAGGGGGCGATGGACCGCCCCCAAGTTTAACCCCGCGCCCGGGAAATCAGGCCCTGGCGCTGTACTTGCGAATGTAATGCACGTTTGGCTTGGTTCCCTTCTCTTCCTGGAGACGGAACGACTTCTCTGCCTTCAGCACCTTGGCGATCTCCGAGTTCGGATCGTCCTGGTCGCCGAAAATCCGGGCCTTCGCGGGGCAGGCCTCGACACAAGCCGGCTGCATGCCGTTGCTGACACGGTGATAGCAAAAATTGCATTTTTCCACCACGCCCGCTTTGCGGATCGGTTTCACCTCTTCCGACGCGTACTGATTCAGGGCAGGGATCGTCGATCCGGCCGCCTTGGCCGTTTCCGCCCCCGAAGCCGTGGCTCCCGGGATCATCGCCGACTTGTCGGTCCATTGGGGCTGGGTGTCGCGCTCAAAGGCGTTGAAACTGATCACGCTGTAGGCTTCGCCGGCGAGACTCTCCGTGCCAAGCTCAAAGTTGCTGTAGGGGCAGGCTTGCTGACACAGCCTGCAGCCGATGCAGCGTTCGTTGTCGTTCATCGTGATGCCTTCCGGCGTCTTGTACACCGCCTTCGGCGTGACCGGGCAGACCGCGACGCAGGGCGCATCCGTGCAGTGATTGCACAACACCGGCATCACCACGTGCACTGCGTTCGGGAAGATTCCCTCGGTCTTCATGACGAAGTCGGCCCAATTGTAACTCTGTCCGTCGGCGCGGTTGCGGGTGTTGTTCTCGGCTTTGCAGGCGAGCGCGCAGACTCCGCAACCTACGCATTTCTGCAGGTCGATGACCATTCCAAGTCTAGACATTTTTTCTCTCCTTAAATTCGGGCACCGGGGAATCAGGCTTTCTGGACCTTGACGCCTGTGAAACCGCCATTGCGTGCCGTCGCGCCGCTCAAGCGATCGTAGTCGTCGACCAGGATCTCGTTGTTGTTGCCGCCGCGCGGCTGCGCCTTGGCATAATTACGCGCGGCAACGCGGCCGTACGCCCAGTGTCCCTGGCCGTAGCACTTCGCGACCGTGCCGGGCCGCACGCCTTCCCAGAGCCTGAGCTTGGTGACGATCGAGCCCGCCGGCGAGGTGATCCTCACCGTATCGCCGGACTTCAGGCCCAGCTTCACACCGTCGGCCGGATTCATCTTCAGCACGTCATCCCAGGAAACGTCACCCGGATCGACCTTCTTGAACTCCTGGTACCAGGGCAGATTCTGCGAACGGCCCTCGCGGTTGAGCCGGGATTTGTAATCGATGAAGTCGAACGGATACTCCGCGACACTGCCATGACGCTTCGGCGGCTCATAGTGCGGCACGTACGCCAGCTCGCCCCGGGCCACGTAGCCGCTAACCGCGAGAATATCGTCGGTCGTGGTCTGGAACTTCGAGGCGTGCGCGCTCAGACCCTTCTTCATGGTCTCGCTGTAGAACTCGAACTTCTTGGTCGCGGAATTGAACTTGCCGCCCCAACCCTTCTTGAAGCTGTACTTCGCGCCGCTGTACATCCCTTTCTTGCGGAAGTCAGCCCAGCCTTCGATCTTGTCGCCCTTCAGCGGCGCTTTGGGCATCCACATCGGCGCGCTTGAGATCTTCGCCGCAATCTCGGTGAACTCTTTTTCGTTGGCCGGCGTCCTGCCGGTCTCCGGATCCTTGAATTCTTTGGCGTAGTAGTCATGCAGGTTGGGGAAACCCTTCGCCTTCAGCTTCTCGGCAAGCAGCCAGACCACCTCGGTTTCTTCCTGCTTGACGTCCCAAATCCGCTTACCTACCGGCTGCTGGATCGTGGCGTAGCCGTAGGTGTTGCCCATGTTGGTAACCACCGAAAAACCCTCGCTGGAGTTGTGCGTAGCGGGCAACACAATGTCGGCGAACTGGGTCATTTCGGAGGCGTTGGTGACCATGTGGACGAAGAACGGCACCTTGGCGAGCGCCTTGTCCCAGCGCGACGGGTCAGTGCAGGAAAAGTTGAAGTTGCTCCAGGAGCTCAGCAACACCTTGACCGCGCCGGGATCCTTGAGCATGCCGTTGGCGACGTTGTTGGTCACCACGCCGCTGCCGGGCCGCGCGTTCATCATCGCCGGCATGTCCTTCGCGCCGCGGCCGTCGATCTTCTTGAGCTTGCCCGCGCCTTTGGCGATGGCATCGACGTAGGCGTCGGTGCTCGGGAACTTGCCGATCGGAACGCTGGAGCCCTGCAACGTGCCGCCTTCGACGTCGATCGAGCCGGCCAGGCCGTTCAGGGCGTAGACCGCCATGGCGGTGTAGGTGCCGCGCGGGTTCATCGCCACGCCCGGGCCCATCCAGACCGCCACCTTCGGGGCCGCCTTGCCGATGGCGCGCGCGACGCGTATCGTCTGCGCCGCCGGAATCAGCGTCTCTTTTTCCGCCCAGGCCGGCGTGCGATCCTTCAGTTCGATATTCCACCACTTAACCAGGCCGTGCGTTTCCTTCTCCGCGAAAGCGGCCTCGTCCACCGTCCTGCCGGCAACGAAGAGATTCTTGCCATCTTTGAAATCGCCGACGAATTCCTTGTTCCAGAGTCCCTCGGTGAGCATCACGTGCGCTATGGCGCCGGCCAGCGCGCCGTCGGTGCCCGGCTTGACCGGAAGCCATTCGTGGGCCTTGGCCGCCGAATTGGAGAGGCGAGGATCGACCGCGATGACCGTGCCGCGTGCGAGGATTTCCCCGAATTTGCTGATAGCGTTGGGCACCATCCGGTTCGACGCAAGTGGGTCGGTACCCCACGCCACCAGGCACTGCGTGTTGGCCAGGTCGTAGTCGCGGTACCCAAAATAACCTTGGGTCAGCCCCGGCCCCATCTTCTCCGCTTCGGCGCAGATGGCGCTGTGGGAGAAATAATTCGTCGTCCCGAAAATCTTCGGCAGTGTGCCGTAAAGGAGTTCGGTGGAGGTCGGCGAATAGCGGCCGCGGATATAAGCAAGCTTGTGCGCCTCGTTGTTCTTGCGCAGCTCTATCATCTTGTCGGCGACAGTGTTGAGCGCCTCGTCCCAGGTGATCGGAACGAATTTCGGATCGATGCCGCGCCCCTTTTTCGGATTGGTCCGCTTCATCGGCACCTTGATCCGGTCGGGATCGTAGGTCTGCTGCGGGATCAGGTGGCCCCTGGGGCAAACGTAGCCGCCGTTGGTCTTGCTCAACGGGTTTCCGCGCACCCGCACCGCGCGGCCGTTCTGTACGAAGATCTGGATCGCGCACCATTGGGTACACCCTTGGCACGCGGTTGATACCCACTCGCCCTTGGCGGGACCTGCGGGTTTGGCCTTGCGCCGCGCCATCGCGTTGGTTGCCGGTTGGGCCAGAGGCACCCCCGCCATCAGCAATCCACCCGTGGCAACCGACGCCTTGATGAATTCCCGCCTTGTCAGTTTCATACCAAAATCTCCTTTGCTGCCGTCAGAGTTGAAAACCTGCGCTCAAGACCATGCTAATTCCGCGCGTGCCGTCGTCGCAGCGCGCTTCACGCGCGAATCTCCGTTGCGAACGTTCTGAAGAGAATGCTCAGGATGACCGAACGTGACGGAGCACCATTGAGAATCGTGTAGGGTCTTTCGTCATTGAAGATGATGCTGTCACCACGCATCAGGTCCGCGGATTGATGCGATGTCCGGAACATGGGGGTTCCACCGATAACAAAGTGGACGGCGCAGAAATCCCCGAATTCCAGGCTGTCGCAGGTGCTTCCCGTTTCCATTTCCGTGCGCAGAACCTCCAGCGCGTCACACTCGTAGATCACCTCGGTCAGAACCCCTCGATGCTGGCGCGAGCGTGCGCTTTGTTCCCGCCTGATGATCTTGAGGCCGCTGTCCAAAGGTGATATTGAGGCTTATGACTCGACTTACACCAAATACAGCAAGATTGATGCCAGGGCTTCCGGCAACGCGGAATCGTGTAAGTATCTAATTTGGCGTTACTTATCGCCAAGGCCGCAGGCGTTTATCAAGGCCGTGAAATGGAAGATGCTTGCAGTTTGCAACGTAAAACGATAAGCCAATGAGAACAAAGGCCTTTTGGCAATTGCATTTTGCAACACGAAGGCAAATTGCAACGCTTAATCCAAAAAACAACAGTTGAGCCGCCGATAGACGCCGATGAACGCCGATGAATCAGTGTCTTCCGGGCGCCGGCTCAGTTCCCTTGTGGGTGATGTGCATGAATCACTGCACCGCTTTGATTTTTCGGCGTTCATCGGCGTTCATCGGCGGCTGATCGCTTTTTCTCGGTTAGTGGGCGCCCGGCTGCTAGCTCAGGACTCTTCTTGCAGTTTGCGCCAGATCGTCGAAGGCGAGATGCCCAGAATTTCTGCGGCTCTTGCCTTGTTCCCATCACAGGCATCCAGGACTTCGCGAATGTAATCCAGCTCGAACGCCCGCAAGTTCTTGAAGTCTTTGGCGGCGACAGAATAGGAATTTGTACCTGCCTTTTCACGCAGCTCGGGCGGGAAGTGGCTGGTTCGAATGAGCTCGCCGGGGCCTGCAAAGATCAGCGCCCTTTCCACTGCATTTCGCAGCTCCCTCACGTTTCCGGGCCAGTCGTGGCTCGTCATGAGGCTCAGGGCTTCCTCGGAAAAGTCGGTCACCGGCTTCTTCATCTCCGTGGCGAAAACCTTGAGAAAATGCCGGGCGAACAAGGGAATATCCTCTTTGTACTCGCGCAACGGGGCAATTGCAATCAGGACGGTATTGAGCCGGTAAAACAGGTCCTCGCGAAAGCGGCCGGCCTTGATCTCCTCCCCCAAGTCTTTGTTGGTGGCTGCGATTATCCTTACATCGACGGGAACCTCGTTTTCCGAACCGACTTTCCTGATCTTTTTTTCTTCCAACACTCTGAGGATCTTCGCCTGCATCTCGAGCCTCATGTCGCCGATTTCATCGAGGAAGAACGTGCCGCCATCGGCCTGCTCGAAGCTTCCGCGCTTGGTGTCGAAAGCCCCGGTGAAAGCCCCTCGTTGGTGCCCGAAAAGCTCGCTTTCCAGGAGATCCCTGGGGATAGCCGAGCAGTTCACCGTAACAAACGGCGCGTCAGCCCGCGCGCCGCGGAAATGAATGAGACGAGCCACGATCTCCTTGCCGCTGCCGCTTTCCCCGGTGATCAGCACCGAGGAGTCGGTACTGGCCACCTTTGCAATGAGGCCAAAGAGCTGTTCCATGACTTGGCTTTTGCCAACGACCACATTTCTGACATTGGCCTGGCCAAGCTCGGTTTTCAGGTGGAGGTTCTCCTCGATCAGGCGTTTCCTCTCGAAGGCCCGTTCGACAACAAAGCGCAGTTGCCCCGGAGAAAACGGTTTAGGGATGTATTCCTGCGCGCCTTTCTTTACTGCTTCGATTGCGGACTCGATAGAGGCATAGCCGGTGATCATTAAAACCACGATGTTGGAGTCGTACTCTTTGATCCGGTCCAGCAGAGTCATCCCATCCATCACCGGCATTTTGATATCGCAGATCACCATGTCCCACGAACCCTGGTGGATTTTCTCCAGGGCGTTCATCGCATCCAGGCTGGTCTCCACGTGATAGCCGATGCGTTGCAGGCTGGTCTTCACCGCCTGGCAAATACGCTCTTCGTCATCCACGACGAGGATTTTTCCCTTGACGCTCTTTTCCGGAACTCCCGTCACATCGACCTCGCTGTTCTAATGACCCGCCACCATTTCGCCATCGGCATGCTTCGCGCCTAGCGGCAGCAAAAGCAGCACCCTGGTCCCAACCACCCGCAATGAGCTTTCCTGAGGGTCCTCCTGCGTCAGACTCTCCATGTCGACTCTGCCGCCGTGCGCTTTCATGATGCTGTAAACAATCGATAGCCCCAAGCCCGTTCCTTGCGGCTTGGTGGTAAAGAAGGGATCGAAGATCCTGCTGCGAATCTCACCCGGAATGCCAGGACCGGTATCCTCGACTGATATCTGCGCAAAGCCCGCCCGCAGCGCGGTTCTGGCCGTCAGGCGTCCCCCGTGAGGCATGGCCTGAACCGCATTCACAAAAACATTCGCAAGCACCTGTTCCATCCTGGCGGGATCGCATGGGACCCGGGAAATCTGACCGGAAAACCCGCGCACAACCGTGATTCCATGAAGCTCCGGACGGCGGCTGAACAAATCGAGAGCATCCCCGACCAGGCGGTTCAACTCCGTCGGCACGATT
>MERK01000147.1 GCA_001770575.1 Betaproteobacteria bacterium RIFCSPLOWO2_12_FULL_64_23 | reverse complement strand
GGACAATTCATGTGCTACAGAACCGGACAAGTCTAATAACCCGCAACAGCTCCAAGTGGACGAGGAACGAGCATGACATTCAACGAATGGGCGCTGGCCCACGAGCCGGCGGTCCGCCTGGGCGCGTTCTTCGGCGTGTTCGCGCTGATGGCGACCTGGGAAGCACTGGCGCCGAGGCGGGCGCGGTTGCTGCCACGGCGGGTGCGCTGGCTGCACAACCTGGCCCTGGTGGTGTTGAACAGCCTGATCCTGCGCCTGCTGTTTCCGCTGGCGGCGGTCGGATTCGCCCTGCTCGCCGCCGAACGCGGCTGGGGATTGCTGAACGCCTTCGGCGTCCCCTTCTGGGGGGCCTTTGCGCTGTCGGTGATCGCGCTCGACTTCGCCATTTATCTGCAGCATGTGATGTTCCATGCGGTGCCGCTGTTGTGGCGCCTGCACCGGGTGCATCACGCCGACGCGGACATCGACGTAACCACCGGCGCGCGTTTTCATCCGATCGAGATCCTGCTGTCGATGCTGATCAAGTTCGCGGCCATCGCGCTGCTCGGGGCGCCGGCGGCTGCGGTACTGGTGTTCGAGGTGCTGCTGAACGCCACCGCGATGTTCAATCACGCCAATCTCCGGCTGCGAGCGCCGGTCGACCGATGGTTGCGCTGGATACTGGTGACACCCGAGATGCATCGTATCCACCATTCGATGGAGCCGGTCGAGACGAACAGCAACTTCGGTTTCAACCTCCCTTGGTGGGACCGGCTGTGCGGCACCTATCGCGAGCGCGCGCGCCTGCCGCAGGAGAGCATGGCGATCGGCGTAAAGGGGCTCACCGGCAGCGACCAAGCGGTCAAGCTCACGGGCTTGCTTGCGCTTCCCTTCGCGCGAGCGGGCGGCGGCTATGCGATCGGGAGCGCACCGGAATCGGGTCATGAAGCCAAGTAATGCAGCTCGCGCGGTACTCGCCTTGGTACTGGCCGCGGGCCTGCTCATCGGTTTCGCGAACCGTGAAGCGCTGAGCGTGGACGCGCTTTCCGGGTGGCTCGCCGAAGCCGGCGTCTGGGCGCCGCTGGCGTTCATCACCTTCTATGCGGCGGCGACCGTATTCTTCCTTCCCGGATCGGTGCTCACTTTTTTGGCCGGCGCGCTGTTCGGCGCCCTGCCGGGCGCACTGTACAGTCTCGCCGGCGCCACGCTCGGCGCTGCACTCGCCTTCCTCGTGGCGCGCTACCTCGCAGCGGATTGGGTCGCGCGCAGGGCCGGCGGCAGGCTGAAGCAACTGATCGAAGGTGTCGAGGCCGAAGGCTGGCGCTTTGTCGCCTTCGTGCGATTAGTGCCATTGTTCCCCTTCAACCTGGTGAACTACGCGTTCGGCCTGACGCGCATCCGGCTTCTCGCCTACGCCGCAACCTCGTTTGTTTGCATGCTCCCCGGGGCGCTGGCCTACGCCTACCTCGGCGATGCCGGACGCGAAACGATCGCCGGCGGCGAGGGCATGATCCGCAAGGGCTTGCTTGCCCTGGGTCTGTTCGCGCTCATCGCCTTTCTGCCCGGGTGGATCGCGCGGCTTCGGCGAGGCAAGACGCTCTCGATCAGCGAACTCGGCGAAAAGCTCGGGACAGCCGCCCCGCCGCTGGTGCTCGATGTGCGCGGCGTGGCGGACTTCAAGGGTGAATTGGGGCACATTGCCGGCGCGCGCAACATCCCGCTCGAGGAACTCGGTGGCCGCATGCAGGAAGTGGACGATTATCGCGAACGTCCGATCGCTATCGTTTGTCGCACCGACAGGCGCTCGCTCAAGGCGGCGCAGCTGCTCGCCCGTCGGGGCTTTGGCGATGTGCACGTCGTGGGCGGCGGCATGATGGCGTGGAACCAGTCTGGCCTGCCGGTGGAGCGCGCACAGCATGCGCCTGAGGCGGCCACCGGCATCGGATCGAAAGCGTAGCGCGGCCATGACCCGGAAACGCACTCTCATCGCCGCTATCGGCCTCGCTATTCTGGCGGCCTTCCTCGGCTGGCGCCTGGTGCGTCCGATGAACATCTTCGTCGTGTCGGAGGGCTTCGAGCGGCCGATGGACACCAGCAGCCTGTCGGCGCCGCCTGAAACGCGGCGGGCCGGCGCCGGCCGCGGTCGAGGCCGTCGTTCGCTACCACCTGCTGGATGAAAAGCGCCGCGCGCGCATCGGCTGCGGGAACACAGAGCCGATTGCCTACGAAGTGTTTCGCAGCCGCATTGCGCTGCGGCCGGCGACTGAGCCGACGATCGTGTTTTGACCATGAGCCGGGCCGCGTTGATGGTCGGCGAGGAAGAGCCGGCGGATTCCACCGCCAACAGACTACGCGCCCAGCCGCTCCGCCAGTTCCGGGAAGTCCTCGACGATCAGGTCGTGCGCCGGGTTCGGTGCCGGGTCGGGCGGCCCTGACGGCCCCCACTCGGCGGGCCGCTTCACGAACGCGCTTTTGTAGCCGCATTCGCGCGCGGCGTTCAGATCGAAGTTATGGCAGGCGACCATCATGATTTCGGACGGGTCGAGTTGCAGCCACTTCGCCGTGCCAGTCGAGAATGGTGCCGCCGGTGTCCAAGGTCAGTGCTCTAATGACCATTTTGTTTCCCCTTGTTTAACACGGACGGAACGGATCCCAGGTGTCGCCACGCGCGCGAGGCGGCCCGTATCAGCCGCCGGTGGCGTCGCGGACAATCTTCTCGAACACCGGGTCGAGTTCGCGCGCCATCGCGTCGAGCTCGGCGCTGCCGTAGGGCGCGAACACCGCGCTTGGAGCGCGCCAGGTCACGCGCGCCTTGCCGTTCGCCTCCTCGGTCAGGTACAGCCGCAGCGGCGCCTCGATGCCCGCCGGCACGCTGGCCGCCAGCATTCTCACCGCGTAATCGTTGCGAAACACCATCAGCACCAGGTTGCCGCGGATTTTCACGCCGCGCGCCGCCGCGCCGTGGCTGGCGCTCGCCTGGGCGACCAGACCCATTTTGTTCGCTGCGATCGCCTGCTCCAGGCGCGCGGCCAGCGCGTCGAAACCGTAGGAAGACGCGGTCGTATGCGTGCCGGGGAGCGGCGCAGCGGACTGGGCACCGGCGTTGTGGACCATCAATGCCAGCAGGAGGACGGGAAATAAAGCCCAGCGCACAGATTTCAACATGGAGGTTTTCATTGCAGGCAGAGTCAATTCTTGACGATCAGCCGGTAGTCCGGCGTGGTATTGAGCGGGCAGGAGTAAACATACTCACCCGGTTTGAGCACGATTTCATAGTCCTTGGTCACCCCTTGCGTGAGCCCACCGCCCGAAACGCTCGGCAGCGTCGCACGTCCGGCCAGGCCGGCGCCGCGCAGCCAGAAGCCAAGCTCATAGGGCACGCTCTTATTCGTCACGCGAAACACGTAGCGGCCGGGCTTCAGCTCGACTGCCTTCGCGCTTTTCACGCGCGCATCGCCGGACTGAGCGTTGATGCGCTCGCAATCTTCCTGCTTGTTGCTTCTGTAGCCGCGGTCGGTGCCGTTTTCGCTTTCGACGAACTGGCACGGTACCTGGGTGAGCACGATGACCTGCGCCGTGCCGGCAGGCTTTTCGCCGGCCGCCGGAGCAGCCACTGCAATCTGCGTAGCCAGCAGCGCGCTAAGCGCGGCCGCGGAGAGTATCGGTTTCTTCATGTCATCGTTTCCTTCGTAAGGGTGGGGATTCCGAAAACGCGGTTGCGAATCCCGCTCCGCGTCATCCGTTTAGCGCAGCCGCCACAGCCGCGATCTGCGCGTCGATGTCGATCGCGAACTCGCCGGTGACATCGAGCCGCCGGTCTTCGAACACGTCGCTGTCCGGATAGGCGCGCCGCCATGCCTCTACAGCGAGGTCGCGGTGACGCACCAGCGCCTCGACCTGCGGGCGGAACAGTCGCAGCATCGCGCCGATCCAGCGATTCACCGGCCACGAGGGGGAGGCGTGGTCGATGGCGAAGCGATCGAGCATGCGAATCACGTCTTCGGCCGGGTACCAGGCTTCGGCGCTCACCCAGCGGTTCACGGCGAACAGGCTTATTGGCCGGCCGAACGCGTCCATCGAGATCGCCACCAGGTGGGAGATTGCCTCGTCGCCGCTGGGCCAAACCTCCTCGCCCGAGTAGGCTATCGGCGCCATCCCTTCCGCCATGCCGGGCGCGCGCAGGAAGGTGTGGAAGTGCCCGTGTTCGCGCGCTCCGCGGTGCGCATGGTAGTAGTACTGGGCCTGCGTATCGCGATCGAACACGTCGTCCGGCGGGTAATGCTCGAGTTCGAAGAATGTGCCCTGGCCGCGCAGCACCTCGCTCACCAGGTCCAGCCCGGCTTTGTCGAGCACGCGCAGGCACTCCAGCACCTCGGCGCCGGCCGCGCGCATCGCTTCCAGCCGCGCGCGCGGCAGTTGCCCCAGGTCCGGCGGCGCCAAGGCCGGCAGTTGCGGTCGCAACCGGACCGCATCGAGCATGTCACTCACTCCGCTTATCCCGCAGCGCTACATCTTTTTCGCGGCGCAGGGGTTTTTGGCCGCGCACGGATTTTTCGCCGCGCAGGGATTGCCCTTCGCAGCGGCCGGCATGAACGACTTCTGCATCTGGGCCGTATACAGCGTTAGCGCAGCGAGTTCCTTCGACTCCCACGCAAGCGTCTTCGCCGCCATCGGCACCATCAGGCAGAACTGCACCATCTCGTCCAGATCGATTTTCTTGAAACCGCCCTGGTCTTTCGCCATCGCCACATAATGCGGATAGGGCTTGGCGAAAGTCTTCTGGAACGACGCTCCGCCCTGGTGGCAGGTGTTGCACGACAGATTATTGGTGCTGAGCTTGGTATCGCTCCAGAGCTTCTCGCCGAGCTTGAGCATTTCGGCGCGATCGCCGCTCGCGAGCTTCGTCCCCTTGGGCCGCGTCACCAGCTGGGGATCGACCTTGGGGCCGGCGGCGCAGGGATTCTTCGCCGCACATGGGTTCCTGGCCGAGCAGGGATTCGCTTTCTTTGCGGCACAGGGATTGGCTTTGCGCGCCGCGCAAGGGTTCGCGCTCCTGGCGGAGCAGGGATTCCTGCGTGCGCTGCAGGGGTTCTGGCCCAGAACCGGGCCGGCAAGGCCAAGTGCGAAGATGCCGGCGATGGCAGTCTGTAGCGGTTGTGCGCTGATGTTCATGGCGGTTTCCTCCTGGATTTGCGTCGGTGACTGATGGCGAAACCTAGTCCGGCGCAAAGGCCGGCCCAGGACACTCATCCGGCGCCCCTACATTTTCTTGGCGGCGCAGGGGTTCGCCGCAGCGCAAGGATTTGCCTTCTTTGCGGCGCAGGGGTTCTTTTTCTTCGCGGTGCACGGGTGCTTCTTCTTGGCCGCGCACGGGTTGGCCGATTTCGGTGCGCAGGGGTTCTTCTTCGCCCCGCATGGGTTCGCCAGGGCCGGGCCGCCAAGGCCAAGCGCCAGGGTGCTGGCCAGCGCGAATTTGAGGGGTTGCTTTAGCATATTCATTCTTGAGTCTCCTAAAAGGCCGAAAAGGACGCAAATGAGGCTGAGCCGACAGCGAGGCACTGCCCTGCTGTCGGTGTAGTCGCTCGAATCCGGCAATTCCTTACAACGGATTGCGGCCGTGGCTACGTCGGTCGTAGCTGGGCGCGCGCCCTCGACGATTCATGGCAAAATGTGCGCTA
Organism: Betaproteobacteria bacterium RIFCSPLOWO2_12_FULL_64_23; assembly: GCA_001770575.1. GTDB lineage: Bacteria > Pseudomonadota > Gammaproteobacteria > Burkholderiales > SG8-39 > 2-12-FULL-64-23. The sequence continues at coordinate 2,477 of MERK01000147.1, read as the reverse complement.
GTGCTGCCATTCAATTACGATCATTATCTGCGGGACAGGCACCATGGCCGAACAAGACGATCTGGCGCAATCCCTGGAGGCGCACCGGAAATATCTGCAGCGCTACGCGCAGTTTCATCTGCGCGATGCGTCGCTGGCCGAGGATGCCGTGCAGGACACGCTCATCGCGGCGCTCGCCCAGCGCGACCGTTTTCAGGGGCGCTCACAACTGCGCACCTGGCTCACCGGCATTCTCAAGCACAAGATCATCGATCTGACTCGCAGCCGCGGCCGGGGACTGCCTGCGGACGCGCTTGTGCTGGGCGAGGACAGCGATTCGAACGATGGCTCGTTTAATGCAAAGGGCAAGTGGGTCGATCCGCCGGCGGATTGGGGTATGCCCGATGCGGCGCTCGAGTCGAACCAGTTCTGGCGCGTGTATCAGGACTGCTGCCAGCGCATGTCCAGGCGCGACGCGCTCGTGTTCTCCATGCGCGAGGTAATGGGCCTGTCATCGGAGGAAATCTGTAAGAAAATCGAGATTACGACGACCAATCTGCACGTGATACTCTTTAGAGCGAGGCTGAGCCTGCGTTCCTGCATGAGCAAGAACTGGTTCGGGACACACCATGATTAAGCTGATGTATTCGTGCAAGCAAGCCGCCAAGCTATCCTCGAGGGCAATGGAGCAGCCGCTGGCGCCAGCAGAACGCGTGCTGCTCAGCCTGCACCTGTTGATGTGCAAGGGATGCACCGGTTTTGCACAGCAAATCGAATTTCTGCGCCGAGCGTCGCGTAAGATCCCCGAGGTGCTGGAAAAAGACGGGGACTGAACCCGCCGGCCCCGCGCAGACCGTGCGTCCGCGGTTCCGCGGCACGTCATCCTTGAAAGGAAGTCCGCAATGCAATTGCCGGATCAACCGGTCCTCAGGGATATCGTGCTCGTCGGCGGCGGTCACAGCCATGTCGGCGTGCTCAAACGCTTCGGCATGCATCCCGTGCCCGGGGTGCGCCTGAGCGTGATCTGCCGCGACACCCACACGCCGTATTCGGGCATGCTTCCCGGCTATGTCGCGGGACATTACAGTTACGACGAAGTCCACATCGACCTCTCAAGGTTGGCCCGGTTCGCCGGTGCGCGTTTGTTTCGCGATGAAGCGCTGGGCCTGGACCGCGACGCCGGCAAGGTGCTCTGCCGCAATCGCCCGCCGGTGCCCTACGACACCCTGTCGATCAACATCGGCTCCACGCCGCAAATGAGCCGGGTGGTCGGCGCAGCCGAGCACGCCGTGCCGGTCAAGCCGATCAACGGCTTTAACGCGCGCTGGCAATTGCTGCTCGAGCGCGTGCGCAAGCACGCCGGAGTGACGCGCATCGCCGTCGTCGGCGCCGGCGCCGGCGGGGTCGAGTTGACGCTGGCGATGCAGTACCGCTTGCGCAGGGAACTGCGCGCAGCGGGGCGCGATCCGGACGAACTCAGCTTCCACCTGCTCACCCGCGGCGCGGTCATCCTGCGCACCCACAACGCTTCGGTGCGCCGCGCATTCGAGCGCGTGCTGGCCGAACGCGGCGTCGAGCTGCATTGCAACGCCGAGGCGGTCCAGGTGTCGGCGGCGCGCCTGCAAACGGCCCGCGGCGAAACGGTTGATGCCGACGAGATCGTCTGGGTCACACGCGCCGGCGGCGCGCCCTGGCTGCGCGAAACCGGCCTCGCCCTCGACGCGGACGGGTTCATTCAGGTGAGCGACACCCTGCAGACGCTGACCGACCCCAAGGTGTTTGCCGCAGGCGACGTCGCCAGCATGATCAACCACCCGCTGGAGAAAGCGGGGGTGTTCGCGGTGCGCCAGGGAGCGCCGCTGGCGGAGAACCTGCGCCGCACGGTCGAAGGAAAGGCGCTCAAGCCCTACCGCCCGCAGACGCGCTGGCTGGCGCTGATCAGCACCGGCGATCAGTATGCGGTGGCCTCGCGTGGCGCGCTCGGTTTCCAGGGCGCCTGGGTGTGGCGCTGGAAGGATTGGATCGACCGCCGCTTCATGCTTAAGTTCAGCCAGCTTCCAACCATAGAAGCCGGACCCACAGAAGCAGTACCGTCATTGGTCAAGCTCGACCGGGAAGAGGCGGCACAAGCCATTTCGGCAATCGCCATGCGCTGCGGTGGCTGCGGCGCCAAAGTCGGCGCCACGGTGCTCTCGCGCGCGCTCGGCGCGCTGCATCCGGTAGCTCGCGACGACGTGCTCATCGGCCTGCACGCGCCCGACGATGCCGCGGTGGTGCGCGTGACGCCGGGCAAGGCGATGGTGCACACGGTGGATTTCTTCCGCGCCTTTATCGACGACCCTTACATTTTCGGCAAGGTCGCGGCGAACCATGCCTTGGGGGACATATTCGCGATGGGGGCCGAGGCGCAGTCGGCCACGGCGATCGTCACCGTGCCCGCCGGGCTGGAAGCCAAGGTGGAGGATGTGTTATTTCAAATGATGTCCGGCGCGATCGAA
>MERK01000146.1:9958-10266 GCA_001770575.1 Betaproteobacteria bacterium RIFCSPLOWO2_12_FULL_64_23 | reverse complement strand
ATATGGTTACGAAACATAGCACAGTTGCCGGTGGACACGCGCCTGCGCGCCATCCAGGTTAATCGGACAAACGGCGCTGAAGCAGTTGCAGCGCGGCCGAGACCAGGCCGCCGGTCGACGACTCGGCGACCGAGATGGTTTCGCGGCGTTGTTTCAGCAGCAGCGCCACCTGTTCGGCCGGCGGCAGCAAGCTTTGCATCGCGCTTCAGGCCCCGGCCAGCTTGAATTCGAGATGCCGCTTCACCGCCGGCCATTCCTGCGCGACGATGGAATAGACCACGGTATCGCGCAGGCTGCCGTCGGCATAG
>MERK01000146.1:9337-9949 GCA_001770575.1 Betaproteobacteria bacterium RIFCSPLOWO2_12_FULL_64_23 | reverse complement strand
CAGGCTGCCGTCGGCATAGCGCTGGTGGCTGCGCAAAATGCCGTCCTGCTTCGCGCCCAGGCGCTCGATCGCGCGGCGGCTGGCGTAATTGAAAAACCCGGTGCGGAATTCGACCGCGATGCAGGCCAAGGTCTCGAATGCGTGGGTGAGCAGCAGCAGTTTGCATTCGGTATTGAGTGGCGTGCGCTGCGCCGACCTGGCGTACCAGGTGGAACCGATTTCGACGCGGCGGTTGTTCGCGTCGATGTTCATGTAGGTGGTCATGCCGACGATGCTGCCGCTGGCGAGGCTGCGCACCGCGAACGGCAGCATCGAACCGGCTTGTTGCAGGGTCAGCCTGCGCTCTATTTCGGCGCGCATGCCTTCTGGCGCAGGAACCGCGGTGTACCACAGCTTCCACAACTCGCCGTCGCGCACGGCTTCCACCAGCGCGTCGTGATGCTCGTAAGCAAGCGGTTCGAGCGCCGCATGGCGGCCGCTGAGGGCAATGGGTTCGGTGAATGCAGTCATGGTGATTTCTTTAAATGTGTCATTCGCGCGTTCGGCGCAGAAACGCGAGGCCAGGCAGCGATGCTATTCTACATGGCCGCATGCCGCGGGCTCGGGAGGAAG
>MERK01000146.1:0-9260 GCA_001770575.1 Betaproteobacteria bacterium RIFCSPLOWO2_12_FULL_64_23 | reverse complement strand
CGTGATTGCCGAGCCGGTCCAATTGCGCTACGCTTCACGCATCGGGGCGAGGCAGATCCCCGATGGCGTCCCGCCAAGACGGTGTCCCGTCCAAATCTGCCGCTCTGGCATAGGAGCGGACCTTGGACACCATATCGATTCATGTCAATCGCCTGCTCGTCGCGAAGGGCCTGCGCGCGTTCGGCGACGGCTACGTGAGCCTGCTGCTGCCGCTGTATCTGCTGGAACTCGGCTTCAGCCCGCTGCACGTGGGCATCATTGCGACCACCACACTCATCGGTTCCGGCCTGCTCACGCTGGCGGTCGGGCTGCATGCCTGGCGCTACCACTACCGCAGCCTGCTGCTTGCCGCGTCGGCGCTGATGGCGATCACCGGTTTCGGTTTCGCCTTGTTCACCGATTTCTGGCCGCTGCTGCTGGTCGCGCTGGTGGGAACCCTGAATCCCTCGAGCGGGGATGTCAGCGTGTTCATGCCTTTGGAGCATGCCGTGCTTTCGCGCGTGGTGACCGACCGGCAGCGCACGCCAACGTTTGCGCGCTACAGCCTGGTGGGCTCCTTGCTCGCTGCCGCGGGATCGCTCGCGGCGGCGCTCCCCGCGGCCATCGTCGGCGTGAGCGGCATGTCTTCGACCAATGCCATCCAGGCGATGTTCCTGCTGTATGCGCTGATCGCCTGCGCCTCCGGCTTCGTCTATCGCGGGCTGCCGAAGGCCCTCGCGACGGAGGTGCAGCAGCCGATGGCGCCGCTGCAGAAATCGAAGAAAACGATCTACACGCTGGCGGCGCTGTTCAGCCTCGACGCGTTCGCGGGCGGCTTCGTGGTGCAGTCGATGGTGGCGCTGTGGCTGTATCAGCGCTTCGACCTGTCGCTGGCGGCGGCGGGCGTGGTGTTCTTCTGGACCGGCGTGCTGACCGCGGCCTCCTACCTCGTTGCGGTGCGCGTCGCCGGCCGTTTCGGGCTGGTGAATACCATGGTGTACACGCACATCCCGTCGAGCGTCTGCCTGATGCTGCTGCCGTTCGTTCCCGACCTGGGTTACGCGATCGCGCTCTTGTTCTTGAGGAGCGCGCTGTCGCAGATGGACGTGCCGACGCGCAGTTCCTACGTGATGGCGATCGTGACACCCGCGGAACGGCCGGCCGCGGCGAGCATCACCTCGGTGCCGCGCAGCCTCGCCTCGGCATTGAGCCCGTTCCTCGCGGGTTACATGCTGGGCCTGTCGGCGTTCGGCTGGCCGCTGGTGGTGGCGGGCGGAGTGAAGATCGTCTACGACCTGCTCTTGCTCGCGCTGTTTCGAAAAATACGGCCGCCGGAAGAAGAAGATTAGCCTTGCTGTTGCATTTTTCGGCTGGGATTGTGGCACGGCGACAACAGCACGATCCTGCAACAGCCAGGTGCATGAAAACACGGAACCCCGCGTCCCTATTGACTCTCCGGCAGCCATGCGTGCTTTGAAACCACGCGCTGCCCGTCATTTCCCTAATTGGCAAACCGTGCTACACTGAACCCGTGTAACACGACTTAGGGAGATTTTGATCATGGCCAATCTGACGATTACGGTACCCGAGGAAATCCTGAAAAGCGCCCGCCGGCGGGCGCTGGAGCAAGGCACGTCGGTCAACGCGGTGCTGCGCGACTACCTGAGCCAGTTCGCCGGCACGCAATCTGCCCAGGCGAACGCGGCAAAGCGCGTGCTGGAAATATCGAGGACCGCCCGCTCAGGCCGCGGCAAGGCCAAGTGGACCCGTGACGATCTTCACCAACGATGAAGTCCTTCTTCGACACCAACGTCCTCGTATACCTGTTCGACGCCGATTCGCCCGACAAGCGCAAGAAGGCGCGCGCTCTTTTCCAGAGGCACACCGAAGCAGGTGACATCCTGCTGAGCACGCAAGTGCTGCAGGAATTCTACGTGGCGGTCACGCACAAACTTGCGCGGCCACTGGATGCTGCCGCGGCGTCGGAGGCGGTGTCGAGTTTCGCCGAACTCCCGCTGGTGCAGATCGACAGCACGCTCATCGTCTCCGCGATTCACCGCAGCCGGAATCAGCAGCTTTCGTTCTGGGATGCCCTGATCGTGCAAGCGGCGATCGAAGGCCATGCAAGCACGCTTTACTCCGAAGACATGCAGCACGGGCAGATGCTCGATAGCCTGCGGGTGGTCAACCCGTTTTCCTAGCCCCGCCTTCGAACCGCATCCCGGAACCCCGCGTCCCTATTGGGTCTCCGGGTAGTGGCGACCGCGGTAGTTCAACCCTTCACGCAGGCCTTCGGCCGCAGCAAGGCGACGCGGCGCGCGAGTCCGGCCTGCTCCGTGGCCTCGGCGACGAGATCCACGTCCTTGTACGCGCCGGGCGCCTCTTCGGCCGCGCCGCGCATGGAGCGGGTGCGGATGAGAATCCCGTTCGCCGCAAGCTCGTGGATCAACTCGCGCCCGTTCCATCGTCGCAGCGCCTGGTGGCGGCTCATCGCGCGCCCCGCGCCGTGGCTGGCCGAGGCGAACGCGCTGTTCTGCTCCTGCGGATTGCCGGCGAGAATCCAGGAGCCCGTGCCCATGCTGCCGCCGATGATCACCGGCTGCCCCACGCCGCGATAGCGCTCGGGCAGCGCCGCGTGCCCGGGCCCGAAGGCGCGCGTCGCGCCCTTGCGGTGCACGTGCAGCAGACGCGGCTTGCCGTCCACCACATGCGTTTCCGCCTTGCAGGTGTTGTGCGAGACGTCGTACAGCGTTTCAAGCGCGGCCCCGGGCAGCACTTCGGCAAACGCTGCGCGCGCGAGATGGGTGAGGATCTGGCGATTGGCGAGCGCGATGTTGATCGCGGCGTTCATCGCGCCCAGGTACTGCCGGCCTTCGGGCGACTTGATCGGCGCGCAGGCGAGTTCGCGTTCGGGCAAGCGGATGCCGAGCCGGCCGGCCGCCTTGGCGAGCGTGACCAGATAGTCGGTGCCGACCTGGTGGCCGAGTCCGCGCGAGCCGCAGTGGATAGCCACCAGCACCTGGCCTTCGGCGATGCCATAGGCCTCGGCGGCTGCCGCATCGAAAATCCGCTCCACCACCTGGATCTCGAGATAGTGGTTGCCCGAGCCCAGCGTTCCCATCTCGCCGCGCTGGCGGCGTTTGGCCAGATCGGATACCTCTGCCGGGGCGGCGCCGGCGACGCAGCCGCGCTCCTCGATGTATTCCAGGTCTGCCGCCACGCCATAGCCGTGGCGCAGCGCCCATTGCGCGCCGCCGCGCATTACCGCGTCGAGTTCGCCCGGGGACAGCTTGATCTGTCCCTCCCCGCCGACGCCGGCGGGAATGGCGCGAAACAGCAGGTCGGCGAGCCGTTGCAAGCGCGGCGCAATGGTCGGCAGGTCGAGGTTGGTGCGCAGGCAGCGGATGCCGCAGGAAATGTCGAAGCCGACCCCGCCCGCCGAAATGATGCCGCCCGCCTCGGCATCGAAGGCGGCGACGCCGCCGATGGGAAAGCCGTAGCCCCAGTGCGCGTCGGGCATGGTCATGGCCGCGCCGACCAGTCCCGGCAGGCGCGCCACATTCGCGATCTGCTCGAGCACTTTGGCGTCCATGCCGCGCAACAGTTGCGCGTCGGCATACAAGCGCACCGGCGCGCGCGCTTCGCCCGGCAGCAGCGTGAGCGCGTAGCACCAGGGATTGATTTCCGTCAGCCGGCCGAGGTCCATGGATAATCTGCCATCACCTTACACGTCGACGACGCAACGCGCTTCCCAGATTCCGTCCCGCTCGCTCACCGCGAGGCCGGTGAGCGTCGCGCCTTTCACTTCCACCCCGCGCTCGAGTCCGGCGTGCCAGGGCTCGCCTGCCGCCGTGCCGCTCCAGTGCGCACCGGAGGTCTCGATCCCCCTTGAGGGGAAAGTCCCCACCTCTTCGGGTGGTCCCGACCTTCGGTCTCCCACCTTGGGGGGCGCGCCGTCGCGGCGCAGCTGAAACCGGCCGAAGATCAGTGCGCGGCTGCGTGCTTGGCCGAGCAGGAGGTTGAGCCAGGTGACCAGCGCGAGTTCGACGTCGGCTTCCTCGAATTCGATGGCTACGCTCGCCTGCGGCCTGACGTGGGCGACATCGGTCATCATCGCAAACACCGCGGTTGCGGCCTGTTCGAACGCCTCCTCGATGCACTTGCCGCGCCCGACGATGCCCATGTCGGCGTCGTGTTCGAAATAGGCGATGGGCTCATTCATGATGGCGCGCAGCGAATCGGAGCGCTGCCAGCGCGAACGCAAATCGGTTCTATAGTTTTTTCAGCAGGATCTTGGAACGTCGCTGCAAGTTGTAGAGCGATTTTTTCGGCTCCGGAAGCGCTTTGATGGCGGCCTCGGTGTAGCCGCGCTCGATGAACCAATGCGCGGCACGCGTGGTGAGTACGAACAATTTCTTGTAGCCAAGCTGGCGCGCTTCGACTTCGCCGTGCTCGAGCAGTTTCTCGCCATAGCCCCGGCCCTGGTATTCGGGCCGCACCGCGAGCGCCGCGAGTTCTGCCGACTTGCCCGCCAGCGGATAGAGCGCGGCGCAGCCCACGATCACGCCGTCGTGCTCGATCACGAAGAAGCACTGCACCTCGCGCTCGAGGAGTTCGCGTCCGCGGTAGACCAGCGTACCCTCCGCCTCCAGCGGCTCGATCAGCTGCAGGATGCCGCCGATATCGTCGATGCTGGCCGGGCGCAGGCGCTCCAGCTTGTCGGCGGTGATCATGCTGCCCGAACCGCCGTGGGTAAAAAGTTCCAGCAGCAGCGCGCCGTCCACCTTGTGCGACACGACGTGCGCCCGCGCCACGCCGGCGCGCACCGCTTCCACCGCATGGGTCAGGTACAAACGCGTGTCCGCGGTGAGGTTCTTGCCCTGCGCGAGCAGCAGCTCGGCCTCCTGCGCCGACAGCTCCGGCATCAGGCGGCCGCGCGCGTCCTCCACCGGGGCGTCGCTGAGAAACACCAGCTTCGCCGCCCGCAGCGCCTTGGCGGTGGCGACGGCCACGTCCTCCATCGACAGGTTGAACACTTCGCCGGTGGGCGAATAGCCGACGCTGGAAATGATGACCAAATCGTCCGCTTCGAGGCAGGACTCGATCGCCGCAGTATTCACTTTGCGCACGGTGCCGGTATATTGCAGATCGACGCCGTCCAATACGCCCATCGGCTGGGCGGTGATGAAATTGCCCGACACGGTGTTGATCGCCGCGCCCGCCATGGGCGAATTGGGCAGCCCCTGCGACAGGAGCGCGTCGAGCTCGACGCGCAGCAGGCCCGCGGCCTCTTTCACGCAGGCGAGCGCCACCGCGTCGGTGATGCGCACCCCGGCGTGGTAGCGCGAACGCGCGCGGCGGTGCTTCAGTTGCGCCTCGATCTGCGGGCGCGAGCCGTGCACCAGCACCAGGCGTATGCCAGTGCTGCGCAGCAGGTTGATGTCCTGCGTGAGCACGCCGAACTTGCCGTCGGCTACGACTTCGCCGCCGAAGGCGATGACGAAAGTCTTGCCGCGGAAAGCGTTGAAATAAGGCGCCGCGGAGCGGAACCAGGCGACGAACTGACTATGGACGGTGGTCGGCATGCGCGGTCACGGCACCAAAGCGGCCATTCTAACCGGTTCCGGCTATTTCCTTGCCGGTCCGTTTTTGCCCCCCCGGTTGATGCGGTCTTCCTGCGCCCACGCGTCCTCGGGTCTTTGAAATTTGAACCGGGCCGTATGCTGGTTGTGCAGTTTCAATAGAGCCCCAAGCACTTCCGCGGGAAATCCGACGCGGTCCCCGCGCTGGTCCAGGATCAGCTTGTGCAGGTAATCGTCAAGTTCAGGATTCCCCCACATCAACTCGATCGCTTTCGCAATTCGCGGGAACAGGCGCTGTATCACGCAGAAAGGCGGCTCTTGTCCCTCGGCTTCGCTGTTTTCCTCCGAGCCGGGACCTTGGGATTGGTTGGTCGAATGACGATTGATTGGATTCATGATGGCAAAATCGACTTGGAGCCTTTAACAAAATCGTATCGGCAGGCCCATATTATATGACGAGATGGCCATTATATTGCGAGATCGCCGCCCGGTTCTGTGCGTTGCCGCATATAGTGCGACTTTGCGGCAGGTTGAGCGCCGTGGCCCTGCCGGGCGGTCCGCGCGCGACGGAACCAGGCGACGAACTGGCTATGGACGGTGGTCGGCATCGGCGGCAACCAAGCGCAAAGATGCCATTCTAATAGCGCATTGGAAAATGAGGGGGAACAGCCCGGCAAGGCCGCCGTAGATCCGGGCTCCCGTGCGTTCAGGCATCGGCAATGCCGCCCCGCTCTTGTTTGCATTAGCGAAAGCGTCCGCCAGTGCCGCCGCCGTTTCCCGCAGGGAATTGCCGTTTCCCGCTTGTAGCAAGGCAATCGGCGTTTAGCAGCAAAATGGTGCAACCCATGTCTCCAGACTAAGAGCCCCTAACACAATGAAACGCGTGTGCGACTATGGCGTTTGGGATGCAACGCAAGGCGCGGCGGCGCAGCTTGGGTGGTTCCCAAGCAAGCCGGCGCAACGCCGCGATGCGCCCAAACGCCGACGTCCCTTCGGGTTGCGACCAGGACGGGCGTCTGCGGCGTTGCGCCGCTTGGCAAGGGAATGACCCTTGCCAGCGCGTCGCGCCTTGCATCCATCCCGTCCTGGTCGCAACGCATCACGTGTTTCATTGTGTTAGGGGCTCTAATCTGTTACCTATGTCCACGATCGCTCAACGAGGGGGCGTTACGCTGCGTTACAAATCCGTTTTTTCGACTCTGGGCTGGAGGTCGAAATGCCCTGTTGGCGCCGGCTGAAACGGCCTGCATTTGATCTGCATCAAGCGCGCTGATTCCGGATTCGTTACTCTGGCTGCATCGGCTAGTCGGCTGGGCAACGGATTTGACCGGTTCGTAAAGACATACTACATAGGGAATGACGTGCGATTCAGGCGCATGCGTTATCTGACTTTATTTCTGGCGGCGATGTTCTTCGCGAACAACGTGGTTGCCGCCGTTCGCGCCTGCGTTGCGGATGGGAAGACGCAAGAGCACGTTGCGATTTCCGCGCCAGTCGCCGCAGGGGGTGAGCCTCTGTGCCCGCCGTCTGACGATGCCGGGCCCTGCCTGACGCATTACGTGCAAAGCTATCAGAACGACGAACAAAAGTTTTGGGCCGATTTCCCCCCCGTAGTGATCGAGCCCGTCCTTGGCGTCCTCCAAATTGCGCATCAGGCGAGGCCCAAGCTGCTTGTCATAGCCTCGGCGCCGCCCATCGTTGGCCCCCCGCTGACGATTCTGTTCGGCAATTTTCGTAACTAGCGCCTCTCTCGCGTCATAGCGCGCCGAAACATCGGCGCCTGGTCTGACCTGTGCGTCAGGCAGTTGACGTTCTCCAGGCAGATTCTGTTTTGGGTCCGATCGGACCTGCGCGTTCCAACAGGAGCGCCAGGCCCGGTTCGGTGCATCCGGGAAATTCAAGTAGAGGAGTGAGCAATGAAATCGTTACCGCGTTTGATGTCGGCGTTAGTCCTGTTTTCGGCGACCCATGTCATGGCCGCCGGGTTGCCGACCGTCGAAGTCTACAAGAGCCCTTCCTGCGGCTGTTGCACGCTTTGGGTGGAGCACATGCAGCAAAGCGGCTTCAAGGTCAATGTGCACAACGTTCGCGACGTGACGCCGATGCGCGCGAACGCCGGGGTGCCGGACGCCATGGGGTCGTGTCACACGGCGCTCGTCGGCGGCTACGCCATCGAGGGGCACGTGCCGGCGGCGGACGTCAAGCGCTTGCTGCGCGAGCGGCCGAAAGCGACGGGCATCGCCGTGCCGGGAATGGTCCAGGGTTCTCCGGGAATGGAGCAGGGGGGCCGCAAGGACCCGTACAGCGTGATTCTTTTCAACAAGGGCGGCAGATCCTTCGTTTTCGCCCGGCATTGAGCCGAAGCAGGTGCGGCGAGTCGCCGGGACGTTTCGCAGCATTGCGTTTCCGGCGTCCACGCCCCCTTGGGTGGTCGGGCTGACCTAACACTGGAGTTCACACAGCCATGTTTGCATATCATGATTCAAGAATCTTCATGCACAAGAACCGAATTATCGGTACGGTCCTCGTAGTTCTGCTCCTCGGCGGATTGGTCGTCGCGGCCAAGCCGGGACCGGCGGCAAAAAGTCCGCCGCCTGCCGAAGCGCAGTCGCAGTCCGACCTGAGCGCGCAGGAGCTGAGCTTCGATTTCGGTACGATTTCGATGGCAGCCGGGAATGTCACCCATCGTTTCAGTATCAAGAACGCGAATGCCGCGCCCGTAGTCATTCGCAAGATCTCGACTTCCTGCATGTGCACCACCGCGCAGCTGGTGAAAGGTGGCAGGAAACTTGCCATTTACGGCATGCCGGGCCACGGCTACGTACCCAACCTCGACGAGCCGATCGCCCCGAATGAGCAAGCCATGGTCGAAGTGGTCTTCGACCCGGCCGCCCATGGTCCGGCCGGAATCGGCAGGGTTGAACGGCTCGTGACCATATATACCGGCGCGGCGCAACCCCTGGAACTTTCTTTCAACGCTTTAGTGGCCCCATAATGACCAAAAAACTTGGAATTCTGATTACTGCCAGCCTGTCGCTGTTCGCGCTGGTCTACATCTTCAGGCTGGAGAACATCGGCACCACCGCGCTGTGGAATCTGAGCGAGGGCGGAACCTGGCTGCTGCCGCTGGTGGCGGTGGCCGCCCTTATCGACAGCATCAATCCCTGCGCCTTCTCGATACTTCTGCTCACCGTCGCCTTTCTGCTGAGCATCGGCAAGCTTCGATCCAGCGTGTTGAGCATCGGTAGCGCCTACATATTCGGCATCTTCCTGGTCTACCTGCTGATCGGCCTGGGCCTGTTGCAGACCCTGCACATTTTCGACACGCCGCATTTCATGGCCAAGGTCGGCGCATCGCTGCTGTTGCTGCTCGGTGCCATCAACATAGCGAATGAGCTATTTCCAAGATTCCCGATAAAGCTCGCCATTCCGCATGTCGCACACCACAGGATCGCGCTGCTGATGGAAAAGGCATCGGTGCCGACCGCGGTCGCGCTCGGTGTGCTCGTCGGCCTGTGCGAGTTTCCCTGTACCGGCGGGGCTTACCTGATGGTGCTGGGCCTGCTGCACGATAACGTCACCTATTACACCGGCGTTTCCTATCTGTTCCTGTACAATCTTATTTTCATTCTGCCCCTGGTCCTCATCCTTCTGATTGCAAGCGACAAGGCGCTGCTCGCGAAAGTGCAGGCGTGGCAG
>MERK01000145.1 GCA_001770575.1 Betaproteobacteria bacterium RIFCSPLOWO2_12_FULL_64_23 | reverse complement strand
GCGGCATCGCCGATGGCGCCGACCTGGCGCATGCATTCCTGCTCGTCCTGGTTCTTGACCGCGCGCGCTTCCATCATCGGCGTCATGCCATCGGTCCATTCGATCTTCGCGTCCTTGAAGATCTGAATCATGTTGATGTCGACGAAATCGACCCCGAGTTTCATGCCTTCCACGCCGCGCTTCTTCATCTCCTGCTTGATCGCGTTGGTGAATTTCGTTACCTGCGACAGCGAGGCGGGCCCGGCGGCGCCCTTGATCCAGGCGTAGGAATAGCGGATGTTTTCCTTCGGGATCCACGGCGAATGTTTCTGGATATGCAGACCGATGTCGCCTTGTTCGAACAGCACCGGCGCATCATCGCCGCACAGCAGCGCGTAGCGCAGGCCCGGCTTCAGCTTGTTCCAACCTGGCGTAAGGGTGCTCGTCACGTAACGGACGTTTTCGTCGTACATGAGCAGCATCGCCCCCAAGCTGTGCGCCTTCATCCGCTCTCGCGCGCGCTCGAGCCGGTATTTGCGCAGCCGGTCCCAGTTGACGCGTTCCTGCCAGTCCATTCCCACCATGCCGAAATTGGCCATCTCTATCTCCAGTTTAGAGGTCTTTGTTTATTGGACGTTATCATAATTTGTTAGTCTATTGTGGCCCCGGACTCCCTCGCCACCCTGCAACGCTCGGCACACTATCGCTTGCGTCTGCGGCGTGCCGGCCGGCGCCCTGCGCGGGCCATTTCCTCCAGCACCGCGCACACCGATCCCGTGTCCTCGTCGGCGCGGCCCATGGCCATGGCTGCGGTGTAGAACGGCGCGCTCGCCAGGAACAGCGGCGTGGGACAGTCGATCGAACGCGCATACTCGCCGATGATTTTCATGTCTTTCTGCCACACCGCGACTTTCATTGTGGCATCTGAATAATCTCCCTTGACCATCATCGGGCCGCGCACCTCGAGCATGCGGGAGGAGCCCGCGCCGTTGGAAATTACCTTGAGCACCTGCGCCGGATCGAGCCCGGATTTCATCCCGAGGACCAGGGCTTCGGCCGCGGCCACGTTATGTATCGCAACCAGGAGGTTGGCAATGAACTTCATTTTCGAGCCATCGCCGAACTTTCCGATCAGATAATGGGCGCGTGCAAAGCCCTCGAACACCGGGATGCACTTGCGGTAGGCGCTGCGCTCGCCGCTCGCCAGGACGACCAGGTCCCTGGTTCGCGCCTGCGCCCCCGTCCCGCTCAGGGGGCAGTCGAGCAGCGTCACGCCGGCTGCGGCGAGGTGCTTGCGCGCCGCCCGCTTGACCTCGATCGGCAGAGTGCTGGTTTCGACGACGATCTGGCCCGCGTGCCCGGCCGCGGCGAGCTCGGCGCTGACCTCGGCCAGCGCCTCGGCCGAGGGCAGCGACGTAACAACGATGGGCGCGCGTCTGCCGACCTCCCGGCCGCTTGCCGCGGGACGTCCGCCGGCCTGCTTGAGCGCCGCCCGGCGCGCGGCGACCATGTCGTATCCGAACACCGAAAACCCGGCCTGGACGAGATTGGCCGACATTGCCGATCCCATGATTCCAAGGCCGATCACTCCAACTTGACTGGCTGGCATTGTGTTTTCCTTTTTAGAGCTTGACGCCGCAACAGAAGTTGACGTTCAAGCCGACCGCGCTGCTTCGATCCTGCGTTTCGGCGCATTTCAACAGCGCGTCAACAGCATGTCAACAAGATGTGCGAAGCCGGCAGCGGCAATCCCGGCTTTGACAGCGATCGCCGTGCCAAGGCATAGTAGGGCGCGCAAGGGGTCAGTATGCCGCCCCGGGGGAAAGGAACCATCCGCATGACGCAGCCGCGCGATCGAGTGAAGTATTCCGCCATCGTCGACCGGCCGGTGATGAAGTTGCCGGAGGATGCGCGCATCGTCGTCTGGACCATCGTCAATCTGGAGGTGTGGGACATCGCCCGTCAGATGGCGCGGCAGGTGCTCCCCGCGCCCACCGGCGTGAGCCCGCTGCCCGACGTGCCCAACTGGAGCTGGCACGAGTACGGCATGCGCGTGGGCTTCTGGCGCTTTCACGCGCTCTACCAGCGGCTGGGAATCCGCCCGACCCTGGCGATCAACGCGCGCGTGTGCGTCGATTACCCGCGCGTCGCGCAGGCGTGCAAGGACGCCGGCTGGGAGTTCATGGGCCATAGTTACGAGCAGGGGGCGATCCACAACGAAAAGGACCAGCCGGCGATGATCGAGAAGTCGCTCGCCACCATCGCGCGGTTTACCGGCAAGCGCCCCCTGGGCTGGCTCGGCCCGGGCCTGACCGAGACGCTGGACACGCCCGAGCACCTGGCCGCAGCAGGGATCCGCTACATCGGCGACTGGGTCTACGATGACCTGCCGACCGAAATCTCGACGCAGCACGGGCCGCTCGTCACGCTGCCCTACACGGTCGAATGCAACGACATTCCGGTGATGATGGTGCAGCACCACGAGGCGCCCTACTGGACGCAGAAATGCATCGACAGCTTCGACCGTCTGTACCAGGAGGGGGCCGAGCGGCCGCGCGTGATGGCCATCGCGCTGCACCCGTATATCAGCGGGCAGCCGTTCCGCATCAAGTACCTTGAGGCGGTGTACGACTACATGGCGAAATTCGGCGGGGTGCTCCACTGGAACGGCGAGCAGATCCTCGACTGGTACCTGAAGGCACGCAAGCAAGCCGCGTGATGGCGGCGCGTGGCCGCGGGCAAGCGGCTAGCGTTTTGCCGGTTCTGTTTGGACGAGGTGAAGGCGGCCGTCTTCAGACTTTCCCGCCGGCTGCGCCTTGACAGGGGAATTAAAATAAATTAACGTAACAGATGAATTGTGAATCACCCCTCACCGCTCGTTCGTTGTTTGCGCCGCGGAACACTCAAGCGTTAGTGCCGCCTTGAGTGTCGAGGCGAGGAATTTTGCCATGCATGGATTTTCGATCGCCTCGCGCCGCGAGGGTTTCGCGGGTCTTGCCAGAATCGACCGGCGTCGGGCGGCTTAATGCCGGCCGAATCAATCGGTGCAAGTGAGACGGACATCAGGCTGTTCGAGCCGCTGGCATTGCGCGGGATCACGCTGAAAAACCGGGTCGTCGTTTCGCCCATGTCGATGTACAGCTCGCATGAGGGATTCAGCGACGATTTTCATCTCGTTCACCTGGGGCGCTTCGCGCTGGGGGACGCTGGACTTGTGATAACCGAGGCGACCGCGGTGAGTCGCGACGGCCGTATCACGCATGGCTGCAACGGGATATGGCTGGACGCGCACGTACCGAACCTGAGGAGAATCACCGATTTTCTGCACCGATCGGGATCCGCCGCCGGAATTCAGCTCGGGCACAGCGGTCCCAAAGGCGCGGGGCAGCGTCCGTGGCACGGCAACGGCCCGCTGGGGCCCGAGGACGCGGCGCAACGGCGGGAATATCCTTGGCCCATCGTATCCTCATCGCCGCTGCCCTTCGACGAGGGCTGGGCGACGCCGCACGGCCTCGCGGAAGCCGACATGGATGAACTCGTACTTGATTACCGTAGCGCCGCGAGACGCGCGCGCGAGGCGGGATTCGACGTGATTGAATTGCATTGCGCGCATGCATATCTCCTGCACGCGTTCCTTTCGCCGCTGCTGAACAAACGCGATGACAAATATGGCGGCAGCCTCGAGAACCGCATGCGACTGCCGCTGCGCATCGCCGAGACCGTGCGCGCCGAATGGCCGGAGGATCGTCCGCTATTTGTGCGTATCTCGGCAGTCGACGGTGTCGGCGTCGGCTGGTCGATTGAAGATTCGGTTGTTTTCACCAAGGCGCTCGCTGCACGTGGAATCGACGCCATTGCTTGTTCCTCCGGTGGCGTAAAGCTGCCGCGCGGCCAAGCGCTGGTCTCGCGCGACCGCGGCTTCCAGGTGCCGTTCGCCGCCCATATCCGCCAGGTGACGGGCATACCCACAATTGCCGTCGGCTTGATCCTTGAGCCGCGGCAGGCCGAGGAGGTGCTTCGCGCCGGCGACGCCGATCTCATCGCGCTTGGACGAGAGATGCTGTTTAATCCGAATTGGGCTGCGCAGGCGGCGGTGGCGCTCAAGCAGGGGGCCGGCTGGAAGGAGTGGCCCGACCAGTACGCGTGGTGGCTCGAGCGTCGCGCCCGGCAGCTTTCACCGAGAGGCGCCTCGTGAAAGGGGCGGGCCGGATAGTCGGCGGTTCGCTGATCCGGCGCATCGTCTTGAAGACATGCCGGCTGTTTGCAGGCTTTCCAGTGGGGATCAAGCATGTTTAAGGTCATTGCCCTGCTCAAACGCAAGCCGGGCATGTCAGTCGAGGATTTTCAGTATTACTGGCGGCACAAGCATGGGTTACTCGTAGCCGGGTGCGCACAGGTTCGCCGGCATGTGCAGTCCGGCGCTCTGCCGCAAGGCTATCAAAAGGGTGAATTGCTTTTTGACGGTATTAGCGAGACCTGGTTCGACTCCGCCCAGGCGTACGCGGCTTACCAGGACGGGCCGGCGTCGTCTGTCATCTTGGCTGATCAGTCAAACTTCGTTGACCGGAACCGTACCGTATTGATGCCGGTTGACGTCCATGTCATCAAGGACGGCGCAATCCCCAAAGGCGCGGTCAAGAATATCGAGTTCGTGAACCGCCGGCCGGGAATGGCGCTGGAGCCGTTCCGCGAATACTGGCGAAGCGTGCATGGTCCGATTGCCTCCCGCATCGCCGTGATCCGGCGATATGAGCAGAATCATCTGCAGCCGAGCGTGTACCAGGCTGAGGCTGCACCGCCCTATGACGGGCTCGCCATCACCTGGTTCGCCAGTACGGCTGATATGAAAAAGGGAACGACAACGCCCGAGTATGCGTTCACCCGGGCCGACGAACCCCACTTCCTTCCGGACGGCCATCTGCCGATCATCATCACGCGCGAGCATTTGGTCGTCGGCTAGCGAGGCGCCGGGTGTAATGCTGATATGAGGAACCGATGCACAGCGAATTGAACCAGCAGGATCTGCTCTCGCTCCACGAGAACATGGTGCTGATCCGCCGCTCGGAGGAGCGCCTGTCGCGGCTGTTCGGCGACGGCGAGGTGCCCGGCTTCCTGCATCTGTCCGTAGGGCAGGAGGCGGTCCCGGTCGGCATCTGCGCCGCATTGCAGGCGATGGACACTGTGGCCTCGACCCACCGCGGTCACGGCCACGCCCTCGCAAAGGGGGTCGATCTGCGCGGGTTTTTCGCCGAGATCCTGGGCCGGGAGGAAGGGCTTTGCCGCGGGCGCGGCGGCTCGATCCACGTCGCCGACCTGCGGGTCGGCATGCTCGGGGCGAACGGCATCGTCGGCGGCGGCCTGCCGATCGCGCTCGGCAGCGCGCTTGCGCATCAGGTGCGCCGCAGCGGCGGCGTGGCGGTCGCATTCTTCGGCGACGGCGCCATGGCCGAAGGCGTGCTGCACGAATGCCTCAATCTCGCCTCGTTGTGGAAACTGCCGCTGATATTCGCCTGCGAGAACAACGGCTGGTCCGAGTTTTCGCCCTTGAATCGGCAGTTCGCGGCGCAACTGGGCGCGCTCGGCAATGCATTCGGAATTCCGGCGGCGCAGGTCGATGGCAGCGACGTCGAGGCGGTGCGCGCGGCGGCCACCCGTATCGTCGCGTTGGCGCGCCGCGGCGACGGTCCGCAGATCCTCGAATGCAAGACATTCCGCTGGCGCGGCCACTACGAGGGCGACCCGCAGAAATATCGCGACGCCGGCGACCTTGCCGAGGCGCGCAGCCGTGATCCGCTGGTGGTGAGCGAAGCCAGAATCGTAGCGACGGGAATTTCCGTTGACCGCATTCGAACGCTCGAACACGCGGTCGAGGCGAGGATAGAAGCGGCGGTAGAGGCGGCGCGCCTGGGCCGTGAGCCGGACTATGCGGCCGCAGCCGCCGATGTGTATACCCAAGTTGCGGGAGGCGCCCATGGCTGAGACCCGTTACGGCATGGCGATCAATCGGGCGCTCGCCGACGCCATGCAGGCCGATGCCTCGGTGATTCTGTTCGGCGAGGATGTCGGGGCGCCAGGTGGCCCGTTCGCGGTGACGCGCGGGCTGCAGGCGAAGTTCGGGCCCGAGCGGGTGCGCGATACGCCGATTTCCGAGGCAACCATCGCCGGTGCGGCGGTGGGCGCGGCCCTGGGCGGACTCAAGCCCGTGGTCGAGATCATGTTCATGGATTTCGTGACGCTTGCGATGGACGCGCTGGTCAACCAGGCCGCGAAAGCACATTTCATGTTCGGCGGGCAATGCAGTGTTCCCATGGTCGTGCGCACGCCGCACGGCGGCGGGCTGAATGCGGGGCCACAGCACTCGCAATGCCTTGAGGCCTGGTTCGCGCATGTGCCCGGCCTGAAGGTGGTCGTGCCGAGCAATCCGGCCGACGCCTACGCGCTGCTGCGCACGGCGATTGCGGACCCGGATCCGGTGGTGTTCGTCGAAAACAAGGCGCTGTACTCGATGAAGGGCGAGCTTGCCGATGCGCCGCAGCCGGTCGCGATCGGCTGCGCCAGCATTGCGCAGAGCGGCAGCGACGCGACCATCGTCGTCTACGGCGCGAGCGTCGCCGCCGCGCTGAAGGCTGCGGCATTCCTCGCCGCGGAGGGCATCGCGGCCGAAGTGATCGACCTGCGCTCGATCCAGCCCTGGGACGAGCGCGCGGTGCTCGAGTCGGTGGCGAAGACGCGGCGCCTGATCATCGCTCACGAGGCGGTGACGGCATTTGGCGTGGGTGCGGAAATCGCGGCGCGCATCTCGGAACTCGCTTTTGGGGATCTCGCGGCGCCCGTGCTCAGGGTCGGCGCCGACTTCATGCCGATCCCGTTTGCGCGCTCGCTCGAGCGCGCGTACCTGCCGGGTGAAGCGGATATCACGGCGGCGGTGCGCCGCTCTCTTAACTGGAAACGCGATACGGACTAGCAGAAAGCAATCAAGGTGCCTCCGGCTGGGGAAGAAACCCTATCCCACGAACAAGGGGGGGTGCACCCCCCCTTGTCCCCCGAGGGGACTTCCTTCGGGGCGTAAATCCCCCCGCGGATACACTCTTGCCATTTGTCGAAATTATCACCATTTGTTTCAGCTTGAATTATAAGAGACCAACGTAAGGAGGGATCCATGACAGCCATACTCACCGAGCGGCGCGGCGCCGTCGCGATACTTACGATAAACCGGCCGGAGACGCTCAACGCGCTCGATGTGCCGACGCTGATCGAGTTCGAGGCCGCGTTCGCAGCGCTGGAAGCCGATGCCGCGGTGCATGTGATCGTCGTGACCGGTGCCGGCGAACGGGCTTTTGTCGCCGGCGGCGATATCGCCGACCTCGATTCGCGTCAGGGACTGCCGCATTACCTCGAGTTCGCCGAAGTGATTCACCGCGTGTTCGCCCGCGTGGAGAACTGCGACAAACCGACGATAGGCGCAGTCAATGGCTGGGCGCTCGGCGGCGGCACCGAACTGGTGCTGGCGCTCGATCTGCGCATCGCGGCCGACAGCGCGCGGCTGGGACTGCCGGAGATCACCTTGGGCCTGTTCCCCGGGGCAGGGGGAACGCAGCGCATCGTGCGGCAGCTGCCGCTGTGCCGCGCGAAGGAACTGATGTTCACCGGCGAACACATCACCGCGCAGGAGGCAGCCGCAATCGGGCTGGTGAACAAGGTCGTCCCGAAGGCGGAGGTGTTGAGCACCGCGCTGGCGCTGGCCGACAAGATCGCGGCTAAGTCCCCGCTGGTGCTGAAGCTGCTCAAGCGCACCCTGCGCCACGGGGCGGACATGCCGCTTGCGGCGGCGCTTCCGTTCGAGCAGGCGATGATCGGCCTGGTACTCGACAGCCGCGACGCGCACGAAGGCTGCAGCGCCTTCGTCGAGAAGCGCACGCCGCAATTCAAGGGCAACTAGAACCGTGTCCGTGCAAGCGTTACTGATGCCCAAGCTTGGACTCACCATGACCGAGGGCACGGTCGTCGAGTGGCCGATCGCCGTCGGCGGCACGTTTGCCCGGGGCACGGTCTGTGTCGTCGTGGAAACCGACAAGGTGGCCAACGAAGTCGAAGCGCCCGGCGCTGGCCGCTTGTTGAAGATCCTGGTGCAGGCGGGCGAGACCGTGCCGGTCGGCAGCGTGCTTGCCGAATGGGAACCCGATGCGAAGCAGAGCGAGGCGCAAGCCGGTGCGGGCGCCGCCACAGCGCCGGCTGCTGCTGCGGGGCCCGTGCCGGTACGCCGCAAGGCCGGCGCCAGCGAGCTTGCCGCGGCGCGCCGGTTGACGGCGGCGAAGCAGAATATTCCGCATTTTTACCTCTCCACCGAGATCGAGGTCAGCGCGCTGCAGGTGCAGCGCGCACTATGGAACGCGGACGGCACGCGCCCGAAGCTGACGCTGACACATCTGTTTCTCGCCGCGCTTGCGCGCACGCTGGCGGCGCAGCCGGAGCTCAACCGCATTTGGGACGAGGAGTGCTTTGTCGATCTGCCCGCGGTGGACCTTGGCATCGTCGTCCACACCGATCGCGGGCTGATCGTGCCCGTGCTG
>MERK01000144.1:4609-13091 GCA_001770575.1 Betaproteobacteria bacterium RIFCSPLOWO2_12_FULL_64_23 | reverse complement strand
GAACCACCCTTGGCTTCGTCCCCCAAGGGGACTTTCCCCTTAAGGGGGATCGAGACCTTCGGGGCGTCGCGCGCCTTGCAGTCATCCGCATTTGGAGGCAACGCGTCTCATGCGATGAATGTCAACAGGCCCTAGCGGATGCGTCCGCCCGCAGCGCACGCCTGCGCTGCCCGACGCCAAGCCTGCGCCCGCCCGCTTTCGGCGCGCTTAGCCGGTCAGAAATTTCCGCAGCCGGCGAACCCCCTCCTCCAAATCGCTGATTGAACGGGTATAGGCGAAGCGTACATAGCGCTCGGCCTGATTCACGCCGAAATCCTTGCCCGGCGTGATCGCCACACCCGCTTCCTCCAGCAAGTCCAAGGCGAACTTTCCGCTATCCGCGGCGAAGCGCTCGATCCCGGCGTAAATGTAGAACGCCCCGTCCGGAGTCACCGGAATCGAGAACCCCAGTTCGCGCAGCGCCGGGACCAGATAATCGCGCCGCCGCCTGAACTCGGCGCGGCGCTCCTCCAGAATTGCAGTCGATTCCGCGGCAAACGCGGCGATGCCGGCGTACTGGGCCGGCGCCGAAGGGCAGATGAACGCGTTCTGGGCGAAGGTCTCGACCTCGCGCACGCAATCCTCGGGCACTACCAGCCAGCCCAGGCGCCAGCCGGTCATGCTGAAATACTTGGAAAAGCTGTTCACCACGAATATGCGGTCGGAGTGCGCAAGCGCGCTCGCGAACTCGCTCGCATAGGTGAGTCCCTGATAGATCTCGTCCACGATCGCCACCCCGCCGCGCGCGTGCACCGCCTCGATGATGGCGCGCATTTCCGCCGGCGCGATCATGGTCCCGGTAGGGTTGGAGGGCGAGGCGATGAGCACGCCGCGCGTGTTCTGCGACCAGTTGGCCTCGATCAGCTCGCGCGTCAGCTGGTACTGCGTTTCCGGCCCGACCGGGATGCTTTTCACCCGGCCCTCGAAAAAGCGCACGAAGTGGCGATTGCACGGATAGGCCGGATCCGGCATCAGGATCTCATCGCCCGGATTGACGAGCACGCCAGTGGCGATCACGAGCGCGCCCGAGGCGCCTGCCGTGACCGCGATGCGGGACGCCGGCACGTCCAGGCGATAGCGCTCGCGGTAATGGCGCGAGATCGCGTGGCGCAGCAGCGGCATGCCGAGCGCCGAGGTGTAATGGATCGGGTTCTGCTTCAATGCCTCGATGCATGCGGCGATCACCGGATCGGGCGCAGTGAAGTCGGGCTCGCCGATCTGCATCTGAACGACGTGCCGGCCCTGCGCCTCCAGCGCCTTCGCGCGGTTCCATATTTCCATCACCTGGAAGGGCTGGATTTCGGCCATTCTGCGAGCGAGCGACATGCTTGCATTATGACACCGGCCGAGGCCGTGGCTCGAATGGTTTTTTGCGATTCCAGGCGACCATCGAAGCGCCGGCTCTTTGCGCCACGCCGCCCGCCGGCGTTAGCGTTCCGCCACTCGCGGGACTATAATCTGGCCCTCCGATTGCAGGTTTCATTCCCCGGGAAGAATCATGCAAGACCAACTGCGCAAGGCCGCCCTCGACTATCACCGTCTGCCCAGGCCGGGCAAGATTTCGGTGACCGCGACCAAGGGGCTGATCAATCAGCGCGACCTGGCCCTGGCCTACACGCCCGGCGTGGCGGCCGCGTGCGAGGAGATCGTGCGCGACCCGGCCGAGGCGCGCAACCTGACCGCGCGCGGCAACCTGGTCGGCGTCGTCACCAACGGCACGGCAGTGCTGGGGCTGGGTGCAATCGGCCCGCTCGCATCCAAGCCGGTGATGGAAGGCAAGGCGGTGCTGTTCAAGAAGTTCGCCGGCATCGACTGCTTCGACATCGAGGTGAACGAACTCGACCCGGTCAAGCTGGTGGAAGTGATCGCCGCGCTGGAGCCGACCTTCGGCGGCATCAACCTCGAGGACATCAAGGCGCCGGAGTGCTTTTACGTCGAGAAAATGCTGCGCGAGCGCATGAAAATACCGGTGTTCCACGACGACCAGCACGGCACCTCCATCATCGTCGGCGCGGCGATCACCAACGGCCTGCGCGTGGTCGGCAAGGACATCGCCAAGGTCAAGCTGGTGGTCTCGGGCGCCGGCGCCGCGGCGCTGGCCTGCCTCGACCTGCTGGTGAGCCTGGGCCTGGCGATGGAGAACATCTGGGTGTCGGACATCAAGGGCGTGGTGTACGCAGGGCGCAAGGAGGAGATGGACCCGAACAAGGCGCGCTATGCGAAGCAGACCGGGGCGCGCACCCTGGGCGAGATCATCGCCGGCGCCGACGTGTTCCTCGGCCTGTCCGCGGGCGGGGTGCTCAAGCCCGAGATGGTGAAGCAAATGGCGGCGAGGCCGCTGATCCTCGCGCTCGCCAACCCGGAGCCGGAAATCCAGCCCGAGCTGGCCAGGGCCGCGCGGCCCGACGCGGTCATCGCCACCGGCCGCTCGGATTTTCCCAACCAGGTCAACAACGTCCTCTGCTTCCCGTTTATTTTCCGCGGCGCGCTCGACGTCGGCGCGACCACGATCAACGAGGAGATGAAGCTCGCCTGCGTGCATGCCATCGCCGACCTTGCCATGGCCGAGCAGTCCGACATCGTCGCCGCCGCCTACGGCGAGCAGAACGTCGCCTTCGGGCCGGAATACCTGATCCCGAAACCTTTCGATCCGCGTCTGATCATCAAGATTGCGCCGGCGGTGGCCAAGGCGGCGATGGACTCTGGCGTGGCCACGCGCCCGATCACCGACCTCGATCTGTATGCGCAGCAACTTGCCGAATTCGTTTACCACTCCGGGCTGCTGATGAAGCCGGTGTTCTCCGCGGCCAAGGCGGCGCGGAAAAACCGCATCGTGCTGGCCGAGGGCGAGGACGAGCGCATTCTGCGCGCCACCCAGGTAATCGTGGACGAGCGGCTGGCGCGGCCGATTCTGGTCGGCCGGCCGGCGGTGATCGAACGGCGCCTGGAGCGCTTCGGCCTGCGCATCAAGCCCGGTGCGGATTTCGATCTGATCAACCCGGAGAACGATCCGCGCTACCGCGAATATTGGGAGGAATACCACCGGCTCACCGGGCGCCGCGGCGTGTCGCAGCATTACGCCCAGATCGAGATACGCCGGCGCCTCACCCTCATCGGCGCCATGATGGTGCACCGCGGCGCGGCCGACGGCATGCTCTGCGGCACCTTCGGCACGCACGCCCAGCACCTGCATTACGTCGATCAGGTGATCGGCCTGCGCCCGGGCGTGAAGCATTACTACGCGATGAACGTGCTGCTGCTGCCCAAGCGCACGGTGTTCATCTGCGACACCTACGTCAATTTCGACCCCAGCGCGGAGCAGGTGGCCGAGATGGCGGTGCTGGCGGCGGAGGAGATACGCCGCTTCGGCATCACGCCCAAGGCGGCGCTGTTGTCGCATTCGAGTTTCGGCACCAGCGACCAGCCCACGGCGGTGAAAATGCGCGCGGCGCTGGCGCTGATCCAGGCGCGCGCGCCCGAGCTCGAAATCGACGGTGAGATGCACGGCGATGCGGCGCTGTCCGAGGACGTGCGCCGCGGCGCATTCCCGCATTCGCGCCTGAAGGGCGAGGCCAATTTGCTGCTCATGCCCACTGTGGACGCGGCCAACATCGCCTTCAATCTGCTCAAGACCGCGGCCGGCGACGGCATCGCGCTCGGACCCATCCTGCTCGGTTCGGCCAAGCCGGTGCACATCCTCACGCCGTCGGCCACGGTGCGGCGCATCGTCAATATGGCGGCGTTGACGGTGGTGGACGCAAACGCGGCGCGCCTCTAGTGTCCTGAGTCGTTAATTCGTTGAACTGGATTCGCCGCAGCTTCAAACGACAGCCAAAATGCGCCGCGTTTGTCGCCAGGCGCGAAGCGCGACGAGACAGGGTTGGGCACCCGGCGAGGAGCGCGACAAAGCATGGCGGCAAACTGGCGCATTTTGTGCAGCGAATTGATGACTCAGGACACTAGCATACGGATGGAACCGACCAAACCCAGAGCAGGCCTGATTCTCACCGGCGGCGGCGCACGCGCGGCCTACCAGGTGGGCGTGCTCAAGGCGATCCGCGATCTGCTGCCCGACCAGGCGAAAAATCCGTTTCCCATACTGTGCGGGACTTCGGCCGGCGCCATCAACGCTACGGTGCTGGCAATCTACGCCGACGATTTCCGCCGCGGCGTGGCCTACCTGCTGGAGGTGTGGGAGAACTTCCATGTGGAGCGCGTCTACCACGCCGATCCCTGGTCCATGATCAAGACCAGCGCCCGCTGGTTCGCCTCGATGCTGTGGATCAAACGCAACAGCCCGGCGTCGCTGTTCGACAACACGCCGATACGCGAGATGCTGGAAAAGACCCTGGATTTCGAGCGTATTCAGGAAAACATCGACAGCGGCACGCTGTATGCGGTGTCGGTCACCGCCTCGGGCTATTCATCGGGGGAAAACGTTTCCTTCTACCAGGGCGGCCCCGGGCTGGAAGCCTGGGAACGCACCCAGCGCGTGGGCGCGGCCACCACGCTCAGCGTCGACTACCTCATGGCCTCCTCGGCCTTGCCCTTCCTTTTTCCCGCGGTGAAACTCAATCGCGAATACTTCGGCGACGGCTCGATCCGCCAGATCGCGCCGATCAGCCCGGCGCTGCATCTGGGCGCCGACCGCGTGCTGGTGATCGGCACCGGGCGCCAGCTTAGCGAAGCGGCGCGCGTGCGCTCCAATCTCTATCCTTCCATTGCGCAGATCGCCGGCCATGCGCTGAACAGCATTTTCCTCGACGGCCTGGCGGTGGACCTGGAGCGTTTGCACCGCATCAACCGCACGGTCAGCCTGATACCCGAGGACAAGCGGCTCGAGGCCGGCGTACACCTGCGCCCGGTGAAGGTGCTGATGATCTCACCCAGCGAGTCGATCGAACGCATCGCCGGCCGCCACGTGCAGGAGCTGCCGCGGATGCTGAAATTCGTGCTGGGCGGCATCGGCGCGATGAACCGCAGCGGCTCCAACCTGGCGAGCTACCTGCTGTTCGAGGAGACTTTTTGCCGCGCCCTCATCGATCTGGGCTATAGAGACACCGTTGCCCAGCGCGACGCGGTGCTGGAGTTTCTGGGCGTGAGTCAATGAACGATGTGCAGAGTTTCAATCTTGCGCGGACGAAAAACCGTCCGCGCGGATCGTCGATTACGCACGGATGAAAAAACCATCCGTGCGTAATCGGCGATCTTGTATGAAACCCCGCATTGCTCTTGTTTTTATCAATAACCGCGTCTTCTGGACGGATGGTTTTTATCCGTCCAGAAGACGCGGTTGGCGCGCGCAGCGCGCAGATTCGCTTCCCGCTTGCCCGGCATAGGATTAAACTCGCAATTCTCCATCGCCGATCGAGGTGCCGCCATGTCCGACCCGCTGCCGGATCCGTTCGAGTTCATGAAAAAATTGTGGAACCCGATGGGTTTGCCCATGCCGGGGATGGTGGCGCCCACGCTCGACATGGACGCCGTGGAAAAAAAGATCGCCGACCTGAAATCGGTGGAGAACTGGCTCAATCTCAATCTCAACATGCTGCGCCTGTCGATCCAGGGACTGGAGATGCAAAGGAGCACGCTGGCGGCGATGAAGGCGATGCAGCCCGGGGCGGCGGACGCTGCGGCGCAAGCAGGCGGGAATTCCTTCCCCGATCCCGCCGCCTGGTGGAACATGATGCAGGCGGCGGCCGCGAGCGCTGCGGCCAAGGCGGCTGAAGCGAAACCGGCAGACGCCGCACCGGCCAAGGCGAAGCCGAAATAGCAGGAGCGGACCCGGCTCGCGAGTCTGTTTCGATCGAGGCGGTTTTTTGTTGTAACATGGCGGTCCGTTCGGGTCCGGCCGGCGCGGCCGTTGCGCAACCCCTCCATCAATTTCCGTGGTTCAATCTTCTTGTTGGGAACAGAACATGTCAAAAGCGATCCGATTGCATAAACAAGGCGGCCCCGAAGTCATGCTGTGGGAGGACGTCGAGGTGGGCGAGCCCGGACCGGGCCAGGCGCGCGTGCGCCATCATGCCTGCGGCCTGAATTTCATTGACGTTTATCACCGCTCCGGCGTGTACCCGCTGCCGCTGCCCAGCGGCATCGGCATGGAAGCCGCCGGCGTGGTCGAGGCGGTGGGCGAGGGCGTGGCCAACGTCAAGAAGGGCGACCGCGTGGCCTACGCCTCCGGTCCGGTCGGCGCCTATGCCGAAGTGCGCCTCATGGCGGCCAACCGCCTGGTGAATCTGCCCGATGGGATTTCCTTCGACCAGGGCGCGGCGATGATGCTGCAGGGCATGACCGCCCAATATCTGCTCAAGCGCACCTATAAGGTCCAAGCCGGCGACACCATCCTCATTCATGCGGCGGCGGGCGGCGTAGGCCTGATCGTCTGCCAGTGGGCCAAGGCGCTGGGCGCGACCGTGATCGGCACCGTCGGTTCGGACGAGAAGGCGGCGCTGGCGAAGACGCACGGCTGCGACCATGCGATCGTCTATACGCGCGAGAATTTCACCGAACGGGTGAAGGAGATCACCGGCGGCGCACTTCTGCCGGTGGTGTACGACTCGATCGGCAAGGACACCTTCGTCGGGTCGCTCGACTGCCTGCGTCCGCTCGGCATGATGGTGAGCTTCGGCAATGCCTCCGGTCCGACCCTGCCCTTCGACGCGAGCATGCTCGCCTCGCGCGGCTCGCTGTTTTTCACGCGGCCGAGCCTGGTGCATTACACCGCCAAGCGCGAAGATCTGGTGGCCTCGGCCGCGGACCTGTTCGGCATGGTCCTGTCGGGCAAGGTGAAAATCGAGGTGCGGCAGCGCTACGCGCTCAAGGACGCAGTGCAGGCGCACCGCGACCTGGAGGCGCGCAAGACCACCGGTTCGACGCTGCTCGTCCCTTGAGCGCTGTAAGCGGGAGAGACGATGATTTTCGAACTGCGCCAGTACCGGCTGAAAACCGGCCAGCGCGAGCGCTGGGTCAAATGGATGGAACAAAAAATCATTCCCTACCAGGTGGCGCTGGGGGTGGTGGTGGTCGGCAGCTTCATCGCCGAGGAAGATCCGGACCTCTACGTCTGGATCCGCCGGTTCGACAGCGAACAGGAACGCCAGCGCCTGTACACGGAGATGTACGAGAGCCCGGTCTGGATAAACGAGATCAAGCCGGTCAACGACGGCATGATCATCCGCGAGAAAATCGAGGTGACGCGCCTGCTGGCGACGCCGAAATCGGTGATCCAGTAGCAACGGATTGGTATGGTGTGGATGGGCGTTGTCATGCCTGCTGTGGAATGTACTTTGCCAGTTGCTTACATCCGGCAGCCGGCATTCCTGCCGGCGGATGCTTGGTCGTGTGTCAATACAAAGGAGAGAAAAACCATGAAACTCAAATACCTGGCCGCGGCTTTTGCCCTGGCCATTGCCGCCAGCGGCGGTGCCATCGCGCAGACCAAACTCAAGTTTGCGCACGTCTACGAGGTATCCGAGCCCTACCACACGGCTGCGGTGTGGGCCGCGGGCGAAATCGCCAAGCGCACCAACAACCGCTATAGCGTGGAGGTATTCCCGGCGTCGCAGCTGGGAAAGGAAAGCGACATCAATCAGGGCCTCACCCTGGGCACGGTTGACATGATCTACACCGGCCAGCTGTTCGCCGGCCGCAACTACGGCCCGATCAACATCGGCGGCGCGCCGTTCATGTTCCGCGATTTCAACCACTGGAAGAAATTCTCCACTTCCAAGCTGTTCGACGAGTTGTCCGATGGCTACGCCAAGGCGAGCAGCGGCAACAAGGTAGTCGCGATCACCTACTACGGCGAGCGTCACGTCACGGCCAACAAGGCGATCAATACGCCCGAGGATATGAAGAACCTGAAAATCCGCGTGCCCGACGCGCCGCTGTACACCCTGTTCCCGCGCGCGGTCGGCGCCAATCCGACGCCGATCGCTTTCGCCGAGGTGTATCTGGCGCTGCAGAACAAGACGGTGGACGCGCAGGAAAATCCGCTGCCGACCATCGAAGCGAAGAAATTCTACGAGGTGCAGACGCACATCAACCTCACCGGGCATATCACCGATGCGCTGCTGACCATCATCGGCGCGCCGCTGTGGGCGAAGCTCTCCGACGCGGACAAGAAGACTTTCACCGCGGTGTACCGCGAGGCGGCGGCGCGCGCCACGGGCGAGATCATCGAGTCGGAGAAAAAGCTGACGACCGGTTTTGCCACGCGCGGCAAGACCGTGGTCAAGGTCGACCGCAAGCCGTTCATCGCCGCGGTACAGAAGTACTACAAGGAAGGCAAGTTGCCGGACGGCAGCGCGCTGCCCTGGCCGAAAGACGTCTACGACAAGCTGCAGGCGATCAAGTGATGTGTGCCTAGTACGATGCCACATTAGTTTCGAAGCATGCCTGCCTTGTAGTCGTAGGAGCGAGCTTGCTCGCGAATTCGATG
>MERK01000144.1:0-4548 GCA_001770575.1 Betaproteobacteria bacterium RIFCSPLOWO2_12_FULL_64_23 | reverse complement strand
CGGGAACAGCAAATGCCGCGGCGTGCCGCGGCATTTGCTTTTGGCGCCCGCAAAACCCGTCGAATGTCCGGCCGAGCTCTCAGGGTTTCGGGCTAGAATCGAACCATGTCCTCCGACCCAACCGACCCGAGGGAAATGAGCGGCGCTGCCGCCGAAGCCTGGCTGCGGCGGCGCTTCATGGCCGGCCGGGCCGTGACACCGGTTGCTACAGGGGATGGTCATCTGTGGCGCCAGACCGAGGAACTGCGGCCCGCGGCAGTGCTGGTGCCGCTGGTGAGTCGCGGCGCCGGGCTTACCATCCTGCTTACCCAGCGCACCGACCACCTGTACGACCACGCCGGCCAGATCAGCTTTCCGGGGGGGCGCTGCGAAGCCGGCGATGCATCACCCGTAGCGACCGCCTTGCGCGAAACGTTCGAGGAAATCGGCCTGCCCCAGTCCCATGTCGAAGTGCTGGGTTCGCTGCCCGAGTACACCACGGTCACAGGCTACCGTGTCACCCCGGTGGTCGGACTGGTGAGCTCACCGCCGACATTGAGCCTGGACGCATTCGAGGTGGCCGAAGCATTCGAGGTGCCGTTGGCGTTTTTTCTCGATCCCGGCAACCATCAGCGCAACACCCTGCAGTACCAGGGGCGCACCCGGCATTACTACGCCATGCCTTATGAACAGCGCTATATCTGGGGCGCGACGGCGGGAATGCTGATGAACCTGTACGCGCTTCTCACCGCAGCGTAGCCCGGCAATCGTTTGCCGATGCCTGATGCGTGCCTGGTCTGATGCGTGCCTGGTCATGCGTCTGCGCCGGCGGAGTGCGTATAATATCCCGCTGGCCGTCCCGCGCAGTCGCCCAACAGACCCGTTTCCCCAATGAGCCTCATCTCGCTGATCATCGCCCTGCTGCTCGAGCAGTGGCAGCCGCTGGCCGAGCGCAAGGAACTGGTGTCCCGGGCCGAGCGGTTCGCCGATTTCCTGCAGCGAAACTTCAATGCCGGCGAGCGTACGCACGGAATGATCGCCTGGGTGCTGGGCGTGGTGCCGGCGATGCTGCTGGCGATCGTGGCCTATTACCTGCTTCACCGCCTGTCGCCGCTGCTGGCGCTTGCCTTCAACGTGCTGATACTCTACGTGACCATGGGGTTTCGCCACGTCGGCCACTATTTTACCGACATTCATTGGGCGCTCAAAAGCGGAGACCTTGACCGGGCGCGCGCCATCCTGGGCCAGTGGCGCGGCGCGAACTGCGAGCGGCTGAATGCGGAGGAGGTGGCCCGCCTTACCATCGAAGAGGCGCTGGCGGCTTCGTACCGGCATGTGTTTGCGGTGGTGTTCTGGTTTGTGCTGCTGCCCGGGCCGATCGGGGCGATACTCTACCGCATGTCGTCGTTTCTGCACGACCGCTGGGCCGTTCGCGGCGACGTCGAGCTGGCTGCGTTCGGCCACTTCGCCGGCCAGGTGTTCCGGCTGCTCGACTGGGCGCCGGCGCGGGTGACCGGGATTGCCTTTGCCGTCGTCGGCGATTTCGAGGACGCTGCCTATTGCTGGCGCACGCAGGCGGCGAAATGGCACGACCCCTCGCTCGGCGTCGTGCTCGCGAGCGGCGCCGGCGCCATGGGCGTGCGACTGGGCAGGCCTCTTTCGGAACCGAGTCCTGTCGACCGGCCGGAGCTGGGCCTCGGGGACGAAGCCGACGTCGGTTTTCTCGACAGCACCATCGGGCTGGTCTGGCGCGCGCTGGTCGTGATCCTGTTCCTATTGCTGCTGCTGGCGATTGCGCGGGCGCTCAGCTAGCGGCGCGGCCTCATGCCCGGCGCAGATCATGGTGCTTGAGCGGCAGCGAGCGGATGCGCTTGCCGGTGGCGGCGAAGATGGCGTTGCACACGGCGGGGGTTAAGGGCAGGATGCCCGGTTCGCCCTGTCCTCCCCAGAAGCCGCCGGTGGGCACGAGCACGGTTTCGACCTGCGGCATCTCGTGAATCCGCGGCAGGCGGAAATCGTGGAAATTGGATTCCACGATGCGCCCGTCCTTCACGTTGTTCTCCTGATACAGGATGCTGCCCAGGCCGTAGACCACATTGCTCTCGGTCTGCGCGCGGCAGGTATCCGGATTGACGACATAGCCGGAGTCGATGGCGAGGACGATGCGGTGCACCTCGAGTTCGCCTTTCGCGCTCACCGACACCTCGGCCACCATCGCGGTGTAGCTGCCGAAGCCGTCGACCACCGCCACGCCGCGGTGCACGCCCGGCGGCAGCGGCGCGCCCCAACGCGCGGCCTTGGCGACGGCTTCGAGCACCAGCCGGTTCTTGTCTCCCGCCTTCAGCATCCGCAGACGGAATTCGACCGGGTCCTTGCCCGCGGCCATGGCCAGCTCGTCGATGAAACACTCGCGATAAAAGCCGTTCTGCTGGGCCGGCGCGCGCCAGAAGCCGACCGGGACGTGGCCGTTGCGCATCGCGTAGTCGACCTGCTGGTTCGGGACCGCATAGGGCATGTCGCTCAGCGTGCGCACCGCGGTGAAGTCGATGTTCGCACTCCGTTCCGGCATCAAAACCGCGAGGATAGACGGGCAGGCGATACGCGTGTGCATGGCGATGAGCTCGCCCTGCGCGCTGAGGCCCGCTTTCATGCGCACCATGCTCGCGGGGCGATAGAAGTCGTGCTGCATGTCCTCTTCGCGCGACCACATCATTTTCACCGGCGTACCGCGCATCGCCTTGGCGATGGTGACCCCCTGCGTGACGAAATCCTGGGGCGCGCCGCGGCGGCCGAAGCCGCCGCCCAGCATCATTTTGTGCACTTCGACCTGCTCCAGCGGCAGGCCGGCGGTCTTGGCCGCCGCTTCCATGGACGCCTCGCCGTTCTGAGTAGAAGTCCAGACTTCGAGGAAACCGTCCGGCTTGAACCAGGCGGTGCAGGTCTGCGGCTCCATCGTCGCGTGGTTGAGGTAGGGTGACTGGTACTCGGCCTCGATCACCGTCGCGGCGCTAGCGAGCGCCGCCCCCACATCCCCCAGCTTGCGCGCCTGCGGCAGGTTCGGGTCTGCAAGGCCTTCGCGCAGCATCGCGGCTATGGTCTCGTTGGAAGCATTGCCGTTCCCGCCTGCATCCCACTCGATCTTCAGTTTCTTCAGGGCCTCGTTCGCGCGCCACCAGCTGTCGGCGACGACGGCGACGAAATGTTCCTCGCGCAGCACTTTCTTCACGCCGCGCAGCTTCTCCGCGGCGCTCGCATCGATGGTCTTCACCTTGCCGCCGAACACCGGACATTGCGCGATGGAAGCATGCAGCATCCCGGGCAGCGCGACGTCGACTGCGAAAACGGGCTTGCCGCGCACCTTGTCGGGGATGTCGAGGCGGTGCAGGGGCTTGCCGGCGATGTTCCAGTCCCTGGAGTCGCGCAGCGCTATATCTTTCGGCGGCTGCAGCCGGGCCGCCGCGGAAGCGACCTGTCCGTAGCGCAGCTTCCTTTGCGTGGACTGGTGCACGATGACGCCTTTGTCCACGGCGCACTCCGAAACGGGCACCTTCCACCGCGCCGCCGCGGCCTGCACCAGCATCGCGCGCGCACCGGCGCCTGCTTTGCGCACGTAGTCCTGCGACGAGCGCACACCCATGCTGCCGCCGGTGGACATGGAGCCCCAGATGCGCCCTCTCCTGATGTGCTCGTTGGGTGAGGCGAACTCGGCGCTCACTTTCGACCAGTCGCACTGGAGTTCCTCCGCGACCAGCTGTGCCAGCGCGGTATAGGTGCCTTGCCCCATTTCGGAGCGGGCGATACGCACGACCACGCGGTCGTCCGTGTGGATCACCACCCACGCGTTCACTTCGGTGGTGATGGCTCCGGCGGCAGCCGCGCTGGTCACCGGAAAGCTGAATTCGAGGGCGAGCCCTCCGCCAACAGCGGCGGAGGCCTTGAGGAATTGACGGCGGCTCAAGCTGACGGTCATGGCGGCTTTCCTCAGGCTTTCCCGGCGGCCGCAGGCGGGGTGGGAGCGCCGGCCGCTTAATGAATCGCCTTTCTCACCCGTGCGTAGGCACCGCAGCGGCACAGATTGCTCATGGTCTCGTCTATGTCGCTATCCGTCGGCCTGGGCTTTTTTGCGAGCAATGCCACCGCCGACATGATCATGCCCGTCTGGCAGTAGCCGCACTGGGGAACCTGGTTCTCGATCCACGCCTGCTGCACGCGATGCAGGCCGTGTTGCGACAGGCCTTCGATGGTGACGATCTTTTTGCCGACCGCAGCCGCCACCGGCAGCGAGCAGGAGCGCACTGCTTCGCCGTCGACATGCACGGTGCAGGCGCCGCAGAGAGCAATTCCGCAGCCGTATTTGGTCCCGGTGAGGTTCAGGTGGTCGCGCAACACCCAGAGCAAGGGCATCTCCGGTTCGACGTCGACGCGGTGAGTGCGACCGTTTACCTTGAGTTTCAGCATAACGACCTCCTATGCATGTCGTAGCTAGTGTCCTGAGTCATCAATTCGCTGCACAAAATGCGCCAGTTTGCCGCCATGCTTTGTCGCGCTCCTCGCCGGGTGCCCAACCCT
>MERK01000143.1:11450-29367 GCA_001770575.1 Betaproteobacteria bacterium RIFCSPLOWO2_12_FULL_64_23 | reverse complement strand
ACTGGCGCTCCGGCAAGCTGCGCCCGCTGTGCGTATTTGAAAAGGCGCGCATGCCGTACAAGAACAAGGTGACCGAGACCATGTCGTGGAACGACATCCCGACCTGCAGGGAAGCGGGCATCCCGATGGATTACCTCATGCTGCGCGGCATCTTCATGCCTGCCGGCGTGTCGCAGGACGTGGTCAATTTCTACATCGGGTTCTTCAAGAAAGTGCGCGGCACCGCGGAATGGAACAAGCTCATGGAAGACGGCGCTTTCAACCAGAGCTTCATGAGCGGCAAGGAGTACGTCAAGTGGGTCGCGAACGCGGAAAAAGTGCACCGTGACCTGATGAAGGACGCGGGCTTCCTCGCCAAGAAATAGCGCTACCCGCGGGGACGGGCGTCATGCCCGTCCCCTTTTTCTTTTCGGGAGCGGGATGTCGGTCCGCTCCCGTCGTTTGTCGTATTTACCGGAACAATCCGTGGCTGAGATGGAAAACAGCAAGGAAGCGGCGCATCGCACGGTTCGCATCGGCACCATGGACACCATCGTCGCGGCGCTGATCTTCGCGCTCGGCGCGCTGGTGGTCTACGAAAGCTACCGGCTCGGCTCGGGCTGGGACGAAAACGGCCCGCAGGCCGGGTATTTCCCTTTCTACATCGGACTGCTGGTATGCATCTCGAGCGCAGTGGTGTTCGTGCAGGGCCTGCTCAGGTTCAAGTCTGACGTGAGGGTTTTCGTCCGGCAAGATCAGTTCGGGCAGGTGCTGGTGATCCTGCTGCCCTCCGCGGTCTATGTGCTGGGGATCCAGCTGATCGGCATCTATGTTCCTTCGGCGGTGTTCATCGGGCTGTTCATGAAGATCGTCGGCAAGTACAGCTGGCTGCGCAGCACGGTGATCTGCCTCGCGGTAAGCGTGATCGCGTTCCTGCTGTTCGAGGTGTGGTTCAAGATTCCCCTGCCCAAGGGGCCATTCGAGAC
Organism: Betaproteobacteria bacterium RIFCSPLOWO2_12_FULL_64_23; assembly: GCA_001770575.1. Classification (GTDB taxonomy): domain Bacteria; phylum Pseudomonadota; class Gammaproteobacteria; order Burkholderiales; family SG8-39; genus 2-12-FULL-64-23. The sequence continues at coordinate 28,402 of MERK01000143.1, read as the reverse complement.
GCTAATCGGCTATTAGCGCAAGCACGGGCGAGGACCATCGAAGGTGGAGGAACTCAACGCGCTGTTTCACGGCTTCTCGGTCGCGCTGACGCCGTTCAACCTGATGCTGATGTTCATCGGCATCATCCTCGGCGTCATCATCGGTGTCCTGCCGGGACTGGGCGGCGCGAACGGCGTGGCGATCCTGCTGCCGCTCACCTTCTCCATGCCGCCGACCTCGGCGATCATTATGCTCTCCTGCATCTACTGGGGCGCGCTGTTCGGCGGCGCAATCACTTCGATCCTGTTCAATATTCCGGGCGAGCCGTGGTCGGTGGCGACCACGTTCGACGGCTACCCCATGGCGCAGCAGGGGCGTGCGGGCGAGGCGCTGACCGGCGCGTTCACCTCCTCTTTCGTGGGCGCGCTGGTCGCGGTCCTGATGTTCACCTTCCTCGCGCCGCTCATCGCCAATTTCGCGCTGCAGTTCGGGCCGCCCGAGTTCTTCGCGGTGTATCTGCTGACTTTCTGCAGCTTCATCGGCACCGGCAAGGGCAATCCTTTCAAGATCATCGCCTCGATGATGCTGGGCTTTGCCATGGCGGCGGTCGGCATCGACATCGTTACCGGCCAGTTGCGGCTCACGTTCGGCTTCACCGAGCTGCTCTCCGGGTTCCACTTCCTGGTGGCGGTAATCGGACTGTTCGGCATCGGCGAAATACTGCTTTCCATGGAGGAAGGGCTGTCGTTCTCCGGTCACAGCGCCAAGATCAACCCCAGGATCGTGTTCCAGACCTGGGCCAAGCTGCCGCGTTACTGGGCGACCTCGATCCGCAGCTGCTTCATCGGCTGCTGGATGGGGATCATACCGGGCGGCGCGACGCCGGCTTCGTTCATGAGTTACGGCGTCGCGCGCCAGATGTCGCGCGATGGAGGGAAGTTCGGCACCGGCCAGCTCGAAGGGGTGGTGGCCCCAGAGACGGCCGCGCACGCCGCCGGCACCTCCGCGCTGCTGCCGATGATCACGCTTGGCATACCGGGCTCGCCTACCGCCGCCGTGCTGCTCGGAGGGCTGATGATCTGGGGCCTGCAGCCCGGCCCGCTGCTGTTCGTGGAGCAGAAGGATTTCGTGTGGGGGTTGATCGCCAGCATGTACCTCGGCAATATCGCGGGGCTGATCGTGGTGCTGACCATGGTGCCGCTGTTCGCCGCCATCCTGCGCGTGCCGTTTTCCATCATCGCTCCGATCATCGTCGTGATCTGCGCCATCGGCGCGTTCACGGTGAAGAACAACATGCTGGACGTGTGGCTGATGGTGGTGTTCGGCGTCGTCGGCTACGTCTTCAAGAAGCTCGACTATCCGCTCGCACCCCTGGTGCTGGCCCTGGTGCTGGGCGACGCCGCCGAAAGCTCGTTCCGGCAGGCGATGTTGCTTTCCCAGGGAAGCATCACCGTGTTCTGGTCGAACTGGCTGGTGGGCAGCCTTACCACGCTGGCGCTCGTGCTGCTGGCGTGGCCGCTTTTCACCGCATTGCGCGAGCGCCTGCGCGCGGCGGAGCAGTCAGGTTAGATCTTTCCGCGCCGTTTGAGACGGTCAGATTTTACCCCGCCGCTTGAGGCGGCTTAGCGTTTCCGGCGACAGATTGAGATAGGACGCGAGTTCCTTCTTGGGCAGCCGCCCGGCGAGTTCGGCGTGCTTGCGCATGAAGCGCCGCACCCTTCCCGGCGCATCCAGCAGGTGCAGGGTGATGGTGTGGGCCATTACCTCGCTCATCAACTTCATGATCTCGAATTCGAATGCGTTCTTGATTCCGGGATGCTGCGCCATGAAATGCACCCACTGTTCCATGGAGAGCTTCGCGGCGCGCACCTTGGTGACGGCGCGAATCGAGTAGGGCACCGGCCGTTTCAGGCGCCAGGCCGCGTAACTCGTATCGATGTCGCTTTCCGCGGCGAACCGCAGGATCATTTCCTTGCCCTGGGCGTTGGACACCACGCGCTTGAGGATGCCGTCGATGATGAAGTACTGCTCCATCGACAGCGCCCCTTGGAGTTCAAGGGCTTCATTCTTCGGATAGTCGATGATCTCCAGCAACGTCTCGATCTGTTCCCACTGGCCCGCGTCGAGGTGCTTCAGGATCAGGTTCTGGCGCAGTTGGACGCGGACGATTCTGGCTTCGGGGTGTTGGCTGAGCAGGGGCATGATGGCGGTCGCGGGGCTGTCTACCGCGAGCGAGGAGTATAGCGAATTGAGAGCGCTTAACATAATATACCGCGTGCTGCGCTGGCACGATAAGCCCTAACCCACAGGACGCGCAGGGGAAAGGCGAATCTTGATCGCGGTCAATGGTGCATGTGCATGTTGCCCCCTATGATACGTGCGAGTAAATCACGGCCAGAATTAGGTGGCCTGGATCTGCCGTGAATTGAGGAAATTCCGCCCTGTTTATCTTCCACGGTAGATATCCATTGGGAAGACACTTGTTCACACAACGGCGAGTAAGAACGCGAGGCATCTCACTATGACGGATCTCAGCATGACAACCGATGCACAATCACAAGCAGTGACCGACGGCTTTCACCTGGTCGTCGATGCCCTCAAACTCAACGGCATCGACACGATCTTCGGTCTGCCCGGTATCCCGATCACCGACCTCACCCGCAGGGCACAGGGCGAAGGCATGCGCGTGATTTCGTTCCGGCATGAGCAGAACGCCGGCAACGCCGCCGCCATCGCCGGCTTCATGACGCAAAAGCCCGGTATCTGCCTGACGGTGTCCGCCCCCGGCTTCTTGAACGGCCTGACCGCACTGGCCAACGCCACCACCAATTGCTTCCCGATGATCCTCATCAGCGGCTCCAGCGAGCGCGAAATCGTCGACCTGCAGCAGGGTGACTACGAGGAGATGGACCAGTTGGCCATCGCCAAACCGCTGTGCAAGGCCGCCTTCCGCGTACTGCACGCTGGGGACATCGGTGTGGGCATCGCGCGCGCCATCCGTGCCGCCGTCTCCGGCCGCCCGGGCGGCGTCTACCTCGACCTGCCGGCGAAGCTCTTCGCTCAGACCATGGACGCGGAAGCCGGCAGGAAATCGCTGATCAAGGTGGTCGATCCGGCGCCGCGCCAGATCCCGGCCCAGGACGCGGTGCAGCGCGCCCTTGAACTGCTCAAGAGCGCCAAGCGTCCGCTGATCCTGCTCGGCAAGGGCGCCGCCTACGCCCAGGCCGACGCGGACATCCGCGCCCTCATCGAGCGCACCGGCATCCCCTATCTGCCCATGTCCATGGCCAAGGGCCTGCTGCCCGACACGCACGCGCAGTCGGCTTCCGCCGCCCGCTCTTACGTGCTGCCCGCGGCCGACGTGGTGGTGCTGGTCGGTGCCCGTCTGAACTGGCTGCTCTCGCACGGCAAGGGCAAGACCTGGGGCGGCAAGACCCACAAGGACTGGGGCGGCCAGAAGTTCATCCAGATCGACATCTCGCCGCAGGAGGCGGATAGCAATGTCCGTATCGACGCCCCGGTTGTCGGCGACATCGGTTCCTGTGTATCCGCGCTGCTCGCCGGCATCGGTTCCAACTGGGCGAAGCCCCCGGCGGAGTGGCTCAATACAATCGCCGAGCGCAAGAACAAGAACCTCGCCAAGATGACCGAGACCCTGGCCAGGGATCCGACGCCGATGAATTTCCACAGCGCGCTCGCCGTAGTGCGCGACATCATCAAGGCCAACCCGGACGCCATCCTGGTCAACGAAGGCGCCAACGCGCTGGACTTCACCCGCAGCATCGTCGACATGTACAAACCGCGCAAGCGCCTGGACGTCGGCACCTGGGGCATCATGGGCATCGGCATGGGCTTTTCCGTCGCGGCCGCCGTGGTCAGCGGCCAGCCGGTGATCGCGATTGAGGGCGACAGCGCCTTCGGCTTCTCCGGCATGGAAGTCGAGACCATCTGCCGCTACAACCTGCCGGTGTGCGTGGTGATCTTCAACAACAACGGCGTCTACCGCGGCACCGACGTCAATCCGACCGGCGGCCCCGATGTTGCACCCACCGTGTTCGTCAAGGGTGCACGCTACGACAAGCTGATGGAGGCCTTCGGTGGCGTGGGCGTGCACGCCACGATCCCGGCCGAGTTGCGCAAGGCAATGGAAGAAGCCATCCGCTCGCGCAAGCCCACGCTCATCAATGCCCTCATCGATGAAGCCGCCGGCACCGAAAGCGGTCGCATCACGAGCCTGAATCCGCAAAGCGCAAAAAAGAAATGAGTCAAACAGTTGAGCGATGGCAGGCAGCCTTTCATCTGCCGCAGAATTCTTGGAGACCAGAATGGAAGCTTTAAAAGACGTGCGCATTCTCGACATGACCCACGTGCAGGCAGGACCCACCTGCTCGCAACTGCTCGCGTGGATGGGGGCGGATGTGATCAAGTTCGAACCTCCGCAAGGCGACGCGACACGCGCCCAGCTGCGCGACATTCCCGACGCGGACAGCCTGTATTTCACCATGCTCAACTGCAACAAGCGCTCGATCACGGTGAACATGAAATCGCCCGAGGGAAAGTCCGTGTTCGTCGACCTGCTGAAGAAGTGCGACATCGTCATGGAGAACTTCGGGCCGGGTGTGCTCGACCGCCTGGGTTTCACCTGGGAAAAGATCCACGAGATCAACCCGCGCATCGTCATGGGCTCGATCAAGGGGTTCGGCTCTTCGGGACCCTATGCCAATTTCAAGGCCTACGAAAACGTGGCGCAGGCGATGGGCGGCGCGATGAGCACTACCGGCGTTCCGCAGGGCCGTCCCTTTGTGACCGGCGCGCAAATCGGCGACTCGGGAACGGGCCTTCACCTTGGGATCGGCCTGCTGGCGGCCTTGCGCCATGCTGAGAAGACCGGCCAAGGCCAGTATGTCGAGGTGGCGATGATGGACGGCATCATGAACCTGTGCCGGGTCAAGTGGCGCGACCACCAGCGTCTCACTCGCGGCCCGCTGCCCGAGTATTCGGTGGGCACGCACCAGGGCATGGGGGCGGTGCCGCGCGGGGGCAACGATTCCGGTGGCGGCCAGTTGGGCAATGCCATCCGCTGCGCCCCGGGGGGCACGAACGACTTTATCTACATTGTGGTGCAGGAGGCTGTGTGGGAGGCGCTGGCGAAGCGTATCGGCCCCGAAGTCCACATGCCCGAACTGGCGACCGACCCGATGTTCGCCACGATCGCCGCGCGCCGCGAGCATCAGAAGGACTTGTGGGAGATCATCGGCGAGTTCACGCTGAACCACAGCAAGCGCGAGGTCATGGCCATATTCAATGAGATCAACGTGCCTTGCGGCCCGATCATGTCGACCGAGGACCTCGCCCACGACGAGCACGTCAATCTGCGCGGGATGTACGTCGAGCTCGACCATCCGCAGCGCGGCAAGTGGCACAACATCGGCATGCCGATCAAGCTGTCCGCCTCTCCGGCGAAGATCGAGCGCTCGCCGCTCCTGGGCGAGCACACCGAGGAAGTGCTCAAGGAAGTGCTGGGCTACGACGAGGCGAAGCTCGCGGCGCTCAAGAGCGCGGGCGCTTTCAGCGCGCCGCCAAGAAGACGCGGCGCGGGCATCGAGTAACCAGAGACTTTTACCGCAGAGGACGACATCATGCGTATTGCAATCATCGGTCAGCAAGACTTCGGCAAAGCGGTGCTGGAAGCTTTTCTTGCACGCGGCGACGAAGTTGCCGCCGTATTCTGCGCGCCGGAGAAAGAAGGGGCGCGGCCCGACGCCCTGCGCGCCGCGGCCGAGGAAAAGGGGCTCAAGGTCTACCAGTTCAAGTCCTTGCGCGCACCCGAAGCGGCGCAGGCGCTCGCCGCGGCCAAGGCCGACATCGGCATCATGGCCTTCGTGCTGCAGTTTGCGCCGCAGGAATTCGTCAACATCCCGGCGCACGGCACGATCCAATACCACCCGTCGTTGCTGCCCAAGTTCCGCGGCCCGTCTTCGATCAACTGGCCCCTGATCAAGGGGGAAACCGAAACCGGCCTTACCATTTTCCGCCCGTCCGATGGCCTGGACGAAGGCGCGGTGATCCTGCACAAGAGAACGCCGGTCAGTGAAGACGATACGCTCGGCACGGTCTACTTCGACCGCCTGTTCCCGCTGGGCGTGGCAGCCATGGTAGAGGCGGCCGACCTGGTCGTCGCAGGCAAGCACAAGGAATTGATCCAGGACGAATCCGGGGCGAGCTACGAGGGCTGGTGCCGCGAGGCCGAGGCCAGGATCAACTGGGCCAGTCACGTCGATTTCATCCATAACCTGATCCGCGGCTGCGACCCGGCACCGGGTGCGTGGACCACCTACAACGGCGAAAAACTACAGCTGTTTGGCTCGAAGAAGCATTTGGTGCGCACCTTCGGCGCGGTCAGGGGCAAGGTGGGTGAGGTCATCGCGGTCAGCGAGGCCAACATGTTGATCACCGCCCAGGGCGGACAGATCGAGGTTGCCAAGGGCAAACTGGGCGGCGGCAAGAAAGTTTCACCGGCCGACTTGGGAATTGCCGCGGGAACGATACTCGGCAGCTGAATCCGAACCCGTTTGCATTCTGCACCTGGGTGCGGTGAATGCGAACGGGACACGGTGCGCAGGATCAGAAAAACGCTTGTCGTTCGGCAAGGGTTTTTGTTCTTTGTCGTGGCGCGGCGCGCTCGACCCCCCCCCGCTCTTTTCCTGCCGTTGGCGTTTTCAGCACGGGTGTGCGTCAGGGGAATCAGCAAAAAACATTTGACTAATCTGATATTTAACTGCAAGAATGAGCATTATCGTTCTGTTTATAAATAAGACTTACGTGAGATGTCCAGGATCGGAGCGGTAGAAGACAAACAGGGGCATGCACTAGGCGTCGAGACGGTGCGCGACAATGCTGCAAGGCGCTCCTCGGCGCGAGGCGCGCGCTGTCGTTTTGCCTCCATGGAAATAGCACAAGCGCCTGGGCTAATGTCGTAAAATGCCTTCGCTATCTGGCAGATAGCCGGGCTTAGCAGAAGAAGATCAGGGGCGCAGGAGGCCGGGCATGAGAAAAGCGGGATTTTGGAAGACCGACTGGTTTCTCGGCGTCGCCGTCGTCGTTGGCGTTGTCCTGTTCAACGCCACGAGCGACCTGATTCCGAGCCTCGAGCGCAAAGCCTATGACCTGGGCGTTGTTGCGACTTCGCGTACCCCGTTGGACAAGATCGCGGTCATCGCGATCGATGAACAGAGCTTGGCGAATCTCGGCCGCTGGCCCTGGTCACGCGAGGTATTGGCGAAACTGACCGATAGCCTGTCGACGGCGAAGGCCAAGGTCATCGCGTACACCGTGCTGTTCTCCGAGCCGCAGACCGACCCGGGCTACATCTACGTCACCAAATTGCTCGATCTGGCCGGCGCCGCAGCAGCACCGGGGACGAACGCGCCTGCGGCGATGTCCGCGGGCGGCGAACTTGCGCAGTTCCTCGCGCTGCTGAAAGAGGCCGAGCAGGCGCTCAATACCGACCGCAGGCTTGCGGAAAGCTTTGCGCGCGCGGGCAACGTGGTGCCGATGACCCTGTTCGAGCTCGGCGCGCCGCTTGGAAAACCCGACAAACCGTTGCCGGAGTACGTGACGAAGAACAGCCTGCCCAAGATCGGCCAAGGCGCGGACGACGCGATCGTGCCCGCGCGCAAAGTCGACTATCCGATCGAGATCCTCGGCAAGGCCGCCGCCGCGCTCGGCCACCTCAACGCCACCCCCGATGTCGACGGCGGCACGCGTACCGAGCCGCTGGTGGTGGGCTACTTCGGCCAGGTTTATCCGTCGCTGTCGATGATGGTCTCGGCCAGAAGCCTCAACCTCGGCGTGGCCGAAATCAAAGTCCAGCCCGGCGAAAGGGTGTCGCTAGGCAAGCTCAACATCATCACCGATCCGTTCATGCGGATGTACACCTATTTCTACAAGGATCGCGATGGCCGACCCGCGTTCCCGGTGGATTCGTTCTACGATGTCATCACTGGCAAGATCCCGGTGGGCAAATACCAGGACAAGATCGTTCTGGTCGGGCCGACCGCTGCCGGCCTGGGCAGCGCGACCGTCACCCCGGTGTCGCCCGCGATGCCGCCGGTTCTGGTGCTTGCCCATTCGGTGTCGTCGATCCTGTCCGAGCATTTCTTCGTTGCGCCGCACTGGGGCTACTGGGTCGAGTTTGTGGTGTTCCTGCTCCTCGCCGCCTACCTGATCGGGCTGCTGCCGCGGCTCAAGGCCGGCATGGGCGCGATGGTCACCGCTGCGCTGCTTGCGCTGCTCCTGATCGCCCACTTCGTGCTCATGACCTCGGCAGCAATTTGGCTGCAGCTAATGCTGCCGCTGGTGCTGCTGGTGATCGGCCACGTTCTGCTCGTCACCAAGCGCTTCGTCCTCACCGAGGCGGGCAAGGTCAAGTCCGACGCCGACTCGGCCGAGTCCAACCGCATGCTCGGGCTCGCGTTTCAGGGCCAGGGCCAGCTCGACATGGCGTGGGACAAGTTCCGCAAGGTGCCGATGGACGACGGCCTGATGGACAACCTGTATAACCTCGCGCTGGACTTCGAGCGCAAGCGCCAATTCAACAAGGCGGAAAACGTGTTTCAGTACATGGCCAACCACAATCCCAAGTTCCGCGACCTGGAGGCGCGGCTGGGCCGCGCCAGGGCGATGTCGGAGACGGTCATCCTGGGCGGCGCCGCCGGTCATCCCGGCGGCTCCATGTCTCTGGGCGCCGGCGCGGAAAAGCCCATGCTCGGCCGCTATCAGGTGGAGAAGGAACTGGGCAAGGGCGCGATGGGCGTGGTCTACCAGGGCAAGGACCCGAAAATCGGCCGCGTGGTGGCGATCAAGACCATGGCGCTGTCGCAGGAATTCGAGGCAGACGAACTGGTCGAGGTGAAGGAGCGGTTCTTCCGCGAGGCCGAAACCGCCGGGCGGCTGTCGCACCCCAATATCGTCACCATCTACGATGCGGGCGAGGAGCACGACCTGTGCTATATCGCGATGGAACTGCTGAAAGGCCAGGACCTGATGCCCTATACCAAGCCGGACAAGCTGCTGCCGGTCGACAAGGTGGTGTCGATCATCGCGCGCGTCGCCGATGCGCTCGGCTATGCCCACAAGCAAAACATCGTCCACCGGGACATCAAGCCGGCCAACATCATGTACGAGCCGGAGAGCGACGCGCCCAAGGTCACCGACTTCGGCATCGCGCGCATCACCGACTCGTCCAAGACCAAGACGGGCATGGTGCTGGGCACGCCGTCCTACATGTCGCCGGAGCAGCTTTCGGGCAAGAAAGTTGACGGGCGCAGCGATTTGTTCTCGCTGGCGGTGACCCTGTACCAGATGTTGTGCGGCGCGCTGCCTTTCGTGGGCGATTCCATGGCGCAGCTGATGTTCAGGATCGCCAACGAGCAGGCAACCGAAATTTTCCTGGTCCGGCCCGGGCTGCCGCCCCCTTTGGTGGCTTTCCTCGACAAGGCGATGGCCAAGGACGCCGACCAGCGCTACCAGACCGGAGACGAATTCGCCGCAGCGCTGCGTGCCGCATTCGGCGGCAGCGCGGCACCAGCCAGTGGTGGCGGTGCGGCGCCAGCCGGTGGTGGTGGCGTCGACATGGACTTGGGTGTTTAGGAAGCGCGCCGCGTGGATTTGAGCCAAGTCCTGGAGATCGCCAGCCATACCGACGCCGGCATGGTGCGCTCGCATAACGAAGATTCGATCGCCTCGGTTGCAGACAAAGGCCTGGTGGTGCTGGCCGACGGCATGGGGGGCTACAATGCCGGTGAAGTGGCGAGCGGCATGGCCACGACGGTGCTCACCACGGAATTGCGACAACTGCTCGAGGATCACGCGCCCCATGAGGTCGACCCGCAAAGCGGCCAGAAGGCCGCGCTGAAGATGCTGCAACAGCAGATTGCCAAGACCAATACTTCGATCTATCAGGCCTCGCAGAGCCAGCGGCAGTATGCTGGCATGGGCACGACGCTGGTGGTGGCGCTGTTTTACGACAACAAGGTGATGGTGGCGCATATCGGCGATTCGCGCCTGTACCGAATGCGCGGCGACGAGTTCAATCAGGTGAGCAAGGACCATTCGCTGCTGCAGGAACAGATCGACGCCGGTATGCTGACCAAGGAGCAGGCGGAGCGTTCGTCGAACAAGAATCTGGTCACGCGGGCACTGGGCATCGATCCCGCGGTGGAGCCTGAGATTCACGAATATGACACCCGGCCCGGCGATATCTACTTACTGTGCTCCGACGGGCTGTCCGACATGGTGAGCGACGAGGACATCGGCATGACGCTGAAGGCGCTGGGCGCCAACCTGAATCTGGCGGCGCAGCAGCTGGTGCAGATGGCCAACGATAACGGCGGGCGCGACAACGTGTCGGTGATCCTGATAAGGATTTTGCGTGAATACCCGGCCGGACACGGCTTGGCATCGAAGATTTTGGGATGGTTTAGATAGCACGAGGATAACGCTATGGCGAAGCTGATACTCAGTATGGACGGTCTGGTGCTCAAGGAAATTCTGCTTTCCAAGGAGCGCACTACCATCGGGCGAAAACCGCACAATGATATCCAGATCGACAATCTGGCCGTCAGCGGCGAGCACGCCGTAATCGTGACCATACTTGCGGATTCGTTCCTCGAGGATTTGGGCAGCACCAACGGTACCTTCGTCAACGGCAAGACGGTGAAGAAGCATTTCCTGCAGAACAACGACGTGATCGAGCTCGGCAAGTACAAACTCAAGTACATGAGCGAAGCGCTGCCGGGCGCCGCCAAGGCCGCCGATTTCGAGAAGACCATGGTGCTGCGCCCGGGGGCGATGAGGAAACCGCCCGAAACTCATCCGCCCGCTGCCGCCGGCGGGCCGGCCGTCCCAAGCGCTGCCAAAGCGCACGCCGACACCCAGATCGGCATTACGGCCGCGTCGGTGGGCGCACACGCACCCGCACCCGCACCCGCCCCGGTGCGGCACGCCATGCTGAAGCTCCTGTCCGGCGGCAACGCCGGCAAGGAACTGGAACTCACCAAGCCGCTTACAACGCTGGGCAAGCCGGGCGTGCAAGTCGCGGTGATCACGCGCCGGCCGCAAGGTTTTTTCATCACCCACGTCGAAGGCGCCAACAAGCCGATCGTCAACGGCAAACCGATAGAGCTGCAGGCGCATGCACTCAACGACCACGACATCATCGAGCTTGCCGGGGTGAACGTGGAATTTTTCTTCAAACCCTGATTTACCGCTCCTGGATTGACAAGGAGGCGGCTTGAAACGACATGTCGTCAGGATCGCGCTTGGCCTCGCGCTGATGCTGCTGTTCATCGGCCATGCCGGCGATTTCTACAACATCGGCCTGATCACCCGGCTCGACAACATCATCTACGACACACGTCTCGTCCTCACCATGCCCGGCGGCGTGGACCCGCGGGTCGTCATACTCGACATCGACGAACGCAGCCTGGACAAGAACGCGCTTGGGCGCTGGCCGTGGCGCCGCGACAAGATTTCCGCACTGCTGAAGAAGTTATTCGATGAATACGGCATCGTCATCGCCGGCTTCGACGTGGTGTTCGCCGAGCCCGACGAAAGCTCCGGGCTGCCGGTGCTCGACAAACTCGCCAAGGGCAAGCTGAAGGACGTGGGCGAGTTTCAGTCGGCGCTCAAGGAACTGCGTCCGGAACTCGATTACGACAGCATTTTTGCGAATACCCTCAAAGGGCGGCCCGTCGTGCTGGCCTATTATCTCAACAGCGAGGAGAACGCGGTGCGCTCGGGCGCCATTCCCGAGCCGGTGCTGCCCGAGGGGACGTTCCAGGGACGGAAAATCCGCTTCACCACCTGGCGGGGTTATGGCGGCAACCTGCCGGAGTTTCAGGCCAATGCCGCCAATGCCGGCCACTTCAATCCGCTGGTCGATGCCGACGGCGTGTCGCGGCGGGTGCCGATGCTGGCGGAATACGGCGGCGCCTATTACGAGGCGCTGTCGCTTGCGATGGTCCGGGTGCTGGCGGGGTACCCGAAGGTGGAGCCCGGCTTTGCGCCCGCGCGATTCTCCAGCAAGAGCTACTCCGGGCTGGAATGGCTGAAGGTGGGGCCGGTAACCATTCCGGTCGACGACACCGTGAGCGCGCTCATTCCCTACCGCGGCAGGCGCGGCAGTTTCAAGTACATCTCGCTCGCCGACGTCTATTTCGACAAGGTGCCGAAGGACGAGCTGCGGGGCAAGATTGCGCTGATCGGCACTTCCGCCCCGGGCCTGCTCGATCTGCGATCCACGCCGGTGGGCGCCGTGTTCCCGGGGGTGGAAATCCACGCCAACATGATCACGGCGATGCTCGACAACGAGTTCAAGGAAAAGCCGCCCTATATGCTTGGCGCCGAGGTGGTCCTGCTGCTGATCGCTGGCATAACGCTGTCGTTGCTGGTGCCGCTGCTGAGCCCGTTGAAGGCAACGCTGGTGTCGCTGCTGGCGACACTGCTCATTACCGGGCTCAACGTGATTGTTTGGAACAAGGGCTTGGTTCTGCCCCTCGCCTCGGGCCTGCTGATGATCGCTGCTCTGTTCGCGCTCAACATGTCGTGGGGCTACTTCGTCGAGTCGCGCAGCAAGCGGCAGTTTACCGAGTTGTTCGGCCAGTACGTGCCGCCGGAGTTGGTCGATGAAATGGCCAAGGATCCAGAGAAGTACACCATGGAGGGCAAGAGCGAGGAGCTCACCGTGCTGTTCTCCGACATCGTCGGTTTTACTTCGATCTCGGAGGGCCTGGCGCCGAAAGAGCTGTCGCAGTTCATCAACGACTACCTCACCGCCATGAGCCTGGTGATTCGCGGCAACCGCGGCACTCTCGACAAGTATATTGGCGATGCCATCATGGCCTTCTGGGGCGCCCCGGTGGCTGACCCCGAGCACGCGCGCCAGGCTGTGATCAGCGCGATGGCGATGCAGGCCGAGCTCGACAACGTGCGCGCGCAGATGCGTGCGCGCGGTTGGCCCGATATCCGCATCGGCGTCGGCGTCAACACCGGCCAGATGCGGGTCGGGGACATGGGCTCGAAGCTGCGCAAGGCGTACACGGTGATGGGAGACGCCGTCAACCTCTCGTCGCGCCTGGAGGGTTTGACGCGCGTCTACGGCGTCGGGATTCTCGTCGGCCCGAATACGAGGCAGCTGGTGAAAGACATCGTATTTCGCGAAGTCGACCGGGTCAAAGTGAAGGGCAAGGACGAGCCGGTAGATATCTTCGAGCCGATCGGGATAGAGGGCCAGGTCGAGAAGAAGGTCATGGACGAGATCAAGCTGTGGCACAAGGCGCTCAGGGCCTATCGTGCGCAGAACTGGGACCAGGCGGAGATGGACTTGTTCAATGCGCAGCGCATGTCGCCGGAGTGCACGCTTTACCAGCTGTACTTCGAGCGCATCAAGCAGTGCCGCGTCGATCCGCCCGGTCCGAACTGGGACGGTGTAACGACGTTCAAGACCAAATAGGCGCGGGCGATGAAGCTGAGGATACTCGGGTGCAGCGGCGGAATCGGCGGCCGGCATCTGCGCACCACCTCGATGCTTGTCGACAACGACATCCTGATCGACGCCGGAACCGGGGTGGGCGACGTATCGCTCGCTGAACTGATGCTGATCGACCATATCTTCATCACGCATTCGCATCTGGATCATGTCTGCTCCATCCCATTCCTGGTCGATACCGTCGGCGGCATGCGCAACAAGCCGCTTACCGTGCATGCGATCGCGCCGACACTGGAGATCATCCGCAACCATATTTTCAACTGGAGCATCTGGCCCGATTTCACCCAGATCCCGACGCCGAGCAAGCCGTTCATGAATTACAAGGAAATTCAGCTCGGCGAAACGGTGGAGCTGAAAGGGCGCAAGATCACTTCGCTGCCGGCCAATCACGTGGTGCCGGCGGTCGGCTTTCAGGTCGATTCGGGCCAGGCGAGCCTGGTGTTTACGGGCGACACCACGACGTACGATCCGTTGTGGAAAATTGTCAATAAAATCACCAACCTGCGTTACCTCATTATCGAGACCGCCTTTTGCAACCGCGAGCGCGAGCTGGCGATAGCGGCCAAGCACTTTTGCCCGAGCCTCCTGGCCGAGGAACTGACCAAACTCGAGCGCAGTGCGGAGATTTTCATCACCCACCTGAAGCCGGGCGAGATCGAGTTGACCATGCAGGAGATAGAGGACTGTGCCGGACAGTACAAGCCGCGCATGCTGCAGAACAACCAGGTATTCGAGTTCTAACGGTCGTAGGTACATCGGTCTTTACGGAAGCGCATATGGTAGCCGCCAAAGTCAGCGTAGAAGCGTTGAGAATCGTCGAGCCGCTCGCGTCGTTTCCAGAGGCGCGGTTGCGGGAGCTTGCTGACCTGTGCTGCATCGAATCCGTGCCGCGCGGGGTGGACCCGTTCCATCTACGCTCGATCGCCGGCCAGTCGGTCTATCTGGTGCAGGGCGAGCTCGCGCTCGCCTATGGCCCTGGCAGGTCCGAGGTGATCGTCGGCGGTTCTGCCGAAGCGCGCTATCCGCTGGGCAAGCGTCGCCTATTCACTTCGGCCAAAGCGGTGACCGACATGCAGTTGATACGCATCGACGACGACCTGCTCGACGTCATGCTCACCTGGGACCAGGTGGCCATGCAGGACCAGGTCGGGGGAACACAGCCTGAAGAGGTAGCCGCGCGCGGCGCCGACTGGGGCGTCATGTCGGGCCTGTTTGGTATCAACAACCTGCGCTTCGGCCCCTTTTCCCAGCTGCCCCCGGCGCACATCGACGAGCTGCTGCGGCGCTTCGAGCGCATCGAGGCAAAAGCAGGCGAGGTGATCATCCGCGAAGGCGCGGAAGGCGATTGCTACTACCTGCTGGAGTCCGGCAGGTGCCAGGTCGAGCGCATAATAGGCGGGGTCAGCATGACGCTGGCCGAGCTCAAGAGCGGCGACACCTTCGGCGAAGAGGCGCTGGTAGCGGAGGCCAAGCGCAACGCCACCGTCACCATGAAAACGGACGGCAGCCTGTTGCGCTTGAGCAAGCAGGATTTCAATGCCCTGTTGCGCCAACCGCTGCTGCATGGAATCAACATGGAGCAGGCCAGGCAGAAGGTGTCGGAAGGAGCGCAGTGGATAGACGTGCGTTACCCGTCCGAATATCTATACGACCGCTTGCCCGGTGCGCGCAATATTCCGCTGTCCGAAATCCGCAACGCTTTCGGCGCATTGGACATGGACGAGGAATATATCGTCTATTGCCAGAGCGGCAGGCGCAGCTCTGCCGCCGCTTTCCTGTTGGCGCAGCGCGGCTACCATGTGTTTTTGCTCGAAGGCGGGCTGTGGAGCGGGGACCGGCTGGCGTGAGTTCGGAGGCGGCGCGCGCCCGCGCGCGGCGGCCGGCAGCGGCGCCGGCAGGACCGCGGGCGATTTTTCGCGACGGACGGCCCACTGGGCAGGGGAGCGCGACCGGCTTTTTTTGCCGTATAGTGTGAAATATGTCGTTGTAAGCGCGGCCGCCGGCTGCGCGGATCTTTTGGCGAGGTCACTATGAGCGCAGTTCTGAATACACCACAGGCCGCGGCCACGGGGTCAGCCGACGTCAACGCCAGACTGATGTTCTCGAAGAACCTGCAGAACGTCACCAACAAGATTCACGCGACCTCCAACATCGACGAAATCATGCTCGAGGTTTCGTCCGATATTTGCAACCTGTTCAACGCCGACCGCCTCACGATTTACATCGTCGGCGAGGACAAGCAGTCGATCGTGTCCAAGATCAAGACCGGGCTGAATTCCTTCAAGGACCTGAAGCTGCCGATCGCCGAGCAGTCGATGGGCGGCTATGTCGCGTTCTCCAAGAAGATGATCAACATCAAGGACTGCTACGATGAAGCCGAGCTGAAAGGGATCAATCCGAACCTGCGATTTCTGCAGGAAGTGGACAAGCGCACCGGTTACCGCACGAAGCAGGTGCTGGCGGCGCCGGTGTTGGACGGCGAAGAGCTGATCGGCGTCATCCAGATCATCAACAACAAGGCTGGCGTGCCGTTCACGGCGCTGATGGAAGAAGGCGTGACGCAGCTGGCGCAGACCCTGGCAATCGCCTTCAGGCAGCGGCAGAAACCCCAGATCATCAAGACCAAGTACGATTTCCTGGTGAGCGATGCGGTGATCTCGCCGGCCGAGTTCGACCTGGCCGCGCGCTCGGCGCGCAAGAAAGCGGTGGATGTCGAACAGGTACTGGTGGAGGAGTTCCAGGTCAAGCTGCCCGCGATCGGCGAGGCCTTGTCCAAATTCTTCGGTGTTCCCTACGAGCCGCACAAGCCCGATCGCGTCAAGCCGCCGGACCTGCTGAAGAACCTGAAGCGGGAGTACGTCGAACAGAACCAGTGGGTGCCGATCGACGACAGCAAGGAAGGCGTGGTCGTGTTGTGCCTCGATCCGGAGCGGGTGAAGAGCTCGCGCATCGTGCAGAACGTGTTTCCCAAGAGCAAGCTGATCTACCGCGTAACGACACAGCGCGAGTTCAAGGAAACGCTCAATCTCTTCTACGGTGCCGAGGTGGTCGATAGCGGAGATATCGGCGAAATGCTCTCGGGTCTGGAAGACGAATCGGATGCCGGAACCGAGGGCGCCACGGACGACCTGTCGCAGGCGGCCGACAACGAGCTGGTGAAGCTCGTCAACAAGATCGTGATCGACGCCTACAATCAGGGCGCTTCCGACATCCACGTCGAGTCCTATCCGGGCAAGGGCAAGACCGAGATCCGCTTCCGCAAGGACGGCTCGCTCTCGCCTTACATCGAGATTCCGGCTTCCTATCGCAACGCCATCGTCGCCCGGGTCAAGATCATGTGCGACCTGGACATCTCGGAGAAACGCAGGCCCCAGGACGGCAAGATCAAGTTCAAGAAGTTCGGCCCGCTGGACATCGAGCTGC
>MERK01000143.1:2310-11420 GCA_001770575.1 Betaproteobacteria bacterium RIFCSPLOWO2_12_FULL_64_23 | reverse complement strand
TCAAGAAGTTCGGCCCGCTGGACATCGAGCTGCGCGTCGCCACCATTCCGACCCAGGGCGGCGTCGAGGACATCGTCATGCGCATCCTCGCCGCCGGCGAGCCGATCCCGCTGGAAAAGCTCGGCCTTACGTCGCACAACCTGGAGACGCTGAAAGAGGTGGTCAGCAAGCCCTACGGCCTGTTCTTCGTCTGCGGGCCGACCGGCTCGGGCAAGACCACCACCCTGCACTCGGTGCTGAAACACCTGAACACACCGGACACCAAGATTTGGACCGCCGAGGACCCGGTCGAAATCACGCAAAAGGGCTTGCGCCAGGTACAGATCAACAAGAAAGCCGGGCTGGATTTCGCCATAATAATGAAGGCGTTCCTGCGCGCCGATCCGGACATCATCATGGTGGGCGAGATGCGCGACAAGGAAACCGTGGGAACCGGCATCGAGGCTTCGCTTACCGGTCACCTGGTGTTCGCCACGCTGCACACCAACAGCGCGCCCGAGTCGATTATCCGCCTGCTCGACATGGGCATGGATCCGTTCAACTTCTCCGACGCGCTGCTCGGCATCCTGGCGCAGCGCCTGGCGAAACGGCTGTGCGCCAAGTGCAAACAATCCTACAGCCCCGCTGCCGAAGAAATGAAGGCGTTCCTGACAGAATATTGCAGCGAGCTCGTCAATACCTCGACGTTCAAGCAGAACCCCAAGGAGGGCTACGAGAACGTGTACAAGGAATGGGTCAAGAACTACGCCAACGACAAGGGCCAGTTCACCATGTACAAGAAAATCGGCTGCGACGCCTGCGGCGGCACCGGCTACAAGGGCCGGGTCGGCCTGCACGAGTTGCTGGTCGGTACCGATCCGCTGAAAAAACTGATCCAGGAGCACGCGCGCGTGGCTGACATGCTGGCCTGCTGCCTGGACGAGGGCATGCGCACCCTCAAAATGGACGGCATGGAGAAGGTCCTGATGGGGCTCACCGACATGCACACGGTGCGCGCGGTCTGCATCAAGTAGGCGCGGCGCAAGCGGCGATGGGGAAAACATAACGTGGAGGCGAAGCCAAACGTACAGGCAACGGCGAGCCGGCCCGTGGAAGACCTGTTCCGGCGGCTGGAACAGCTGAACGAGATCGGCGCATCGCTGTCGGCCGAAAGGGACATCAACCGGCTGCTGGAGAGCATCCTGCTCGCCGCCAAGGCGATCACCCGCGCCGATGGCGGCACGCTGTACCTGTTGACCGAAGAGGACGGCATCAAGCGCCTGAAATTCGAGATCATGCGCACCCAGTCGCTCAACATCGCCATGGGCGGTACCACCGGGACGCCGATTCCCTTCTATCCGATTCACCTGTACGAAAAGGACGGCAAGCCCAACAATCAGATGGTGGCGGCGTTCGCGGCGCTGACCGGCCAGACGGTCAACATCGCCGATGCCTATACCGCGGAGGGTTTCGACTTCAGCGGCACGCGCAACTTCGACAAGAAGACCGGCTACCGCTCGACGTCCTTCCTCACGGTGCCGATGAAGAATCACGAGAGCGAGATCATCGGCGTGCTGCAACTGATCAACTCCCATGATTTGACCAGCAACGAGGTGGTGGCGTTTTCCGACGCGGACCAGCGCCTGGCCGAGTCGCTTGCCTCGCAGGCAGCCATCGCGCTCACCAATCGCCAGCTGATCAACCAGCTGGAGGACCTGTTCGAGTCGCTCATCGCCATGATCAACACGGCGATCGACGAGAAATCCCCCTACACCGGCGGCCATTGTCAGCGCGTGCCTGAGCTCACGATGATGCTCGCCGAAGCGGCGAAAGGGACGAAACACGGACCGCTCAGTGATTTCGACATGAGCGACAAGGACCGTTACGAACTGAAGATTGCGGGCCTGCTGCACGATTGCGGCAAGGTCACGACCCCGGTGCACGTGGTGGACAAGGCGACCAAGCTCGAGTCGATTTTCGATCGCGTCCACCTGGTCGATGCCCGCTTCGAGGTGCTCAAGCGCGATGCCGAGATCGAATTGCTGAAAAGCAGCGCCGCGTTGCAGCAGCAGGGGCTGGACGAATTGTCGCTGCGCGAGCGCGGCAATCAGCTGGAACAGGCGTACACAGCGCGCTTGCGCCAGCTCGACCAGGACCGCGAGTTTCTGCGCGAATGCAATGTCGGCGGAGAGTTCATGCCGCCGCAGGCGCAGGAGCGCGTGAGAAAGATCGCCGACTACACGTGGCTGGACCAGTCCGGCAATACCGCCCGTTTCCTTAGCGACGACGAGGTCGAGAACCTCAGCATCCCGCGCGGCACGCTCACCGTCAAGGAGCGCGAGATCATCAACTACCACATCATCGCCACCATCAAAATGCTGGAGGCGCTGCCCTGGCCGAAGCATCTGCAGCACGTGCCGGAATACGCCGGCGGACATCACGAGCGCATGGATGGCAAGGGCTATCCGCGTGGCCTCACGCGCGAACAGATGTCGGTGCAGGCGCGCGTCATGGGCATCGCCGACATCTTCGAAGCGCTCACCGCCAGGGACCGGCCTTACAAGATGGGCAAGACGCTGACCGAATCCCTGCAAATCCTTGGAAAACTCAAGGAAGGGGGCCACATCGATCCGGACCTGTTCGACGTGTTCATCCGCAGCAAGGTATACCTGCGCTACGCCGAACAGTTCCTCGAGGCGAACCAGATCGACCGCGTCGACGAGAGCAAGATCCCGGGCTATTGCCCGTGACGCGGATGCGGCGTGCGCGCCGGTCCCTGCGGTCGGGACGCAGCAGCCAGCGGCACTTTCAAGGCCGGATCCAGGCAGTGTTTCATTATTGGTCCGGGTTCCCGGCATGCGTATGACGAACATGAGCTGACAGGATATGCAAAGCGGTAGCCCTGGTGCCTCAGGCGTGGTTCTCGACAAGGCGATAGAAGCGCACGTGGCGGGGAGAATCGGCGAAGCGCAGGAACTGTATCAGTCCATTCTTGAAACAAATCCAGACGATCACGTCGCATTGCACCTGCTTGGAGTCAGCCATATCCAGCAGGGACGGCCGCTGGAGGGCATTCCCTTTGTAGAGCAGGCGCTTGCACTCAGGCCTGACAATGCCGACGCGCACTACAATCTG
Source organism: Betaproteobacteria bacterium RIFCSPLOWO2_12_FULL_64_23 (assembly GCA_001770575.1). Lineage (GTDB taxonomy): Bacteria > Pseudomonadota > Gammaproteobacteria > Burkholderiales > SG8-39 > 2-12-FULL-64-23. The sequence goes on along the minus strand of MERK01000143.1, from coordinate 8,306 downwards.
GCTTGTGCGCTGCAAACGCTTGATCGCCTCGACGAAGCAATAGCGCGCTATAGAGCGGCGCTTGCGATCAACCCCGGCCATGCCGCAGCGCACCTCAATCTGGGCAATGCGCTGCAAGCGCAGGACCGGCATGCCGAGGCGATGGCGCACTATCAGGAAACACTTGCGCTAAAGCCCGATGATGCCGATGCGCACAACAACTGGGGCAATTCGCTGGAAGCGCTCAATCGGCATGAAGAAGCGAGTGACCATTACGCCATGGCGCTCAAATTCAGGCCGGACCATGCACAGGCACTGACCAATCTTGGCAATACGCTGCAGGCGCTGAATCGCCATGACGAAGCGATCGCGCGCTACCAAGAAGCGCTTGCCATCAAGCCCGAGTTTGCCGAAGCGCACAACAATCTGGGTCATGCGCTGCAAGCACTGAATCGCACCGACGAAGCAATAGGGCATTACCAGGCAGCACTTGCCATCCGGCCTGACTACGCAGACGCGCACAACAATTGGGGCATCGCGCTACACGCACAAAATCGGCACAACGAAGCGATATTGCGCTATGACAGGGTGATCGCACTCAAGCCCGATTATGCCGAAGCGCAATGGAACAAAAGCCTCGCCCTGCTGGGGCTGGGCCAATTTGCCGCGGGCTGGCCACTTTACGAAAAGCGATGGCAACGCAAACAAACGGTCGCGCTTTCGGATTTCAATCTGCCGTTGTGGCCCGGGCAGGAAAGCAGCGCAGGCGTTGTCTCGCGCCAGGCATGCTCTGGCAGAGATGGCGCGTCACGCAAGATGGCCTCCCAACGCAGCGGATTTGTTACTTTCATAAGATCCCTGCGCAGCCTTCTGGGCGCCGCTACCGCGGGCGCGGGCACAAACATATTGATCCAGTTCGAGCAGGGGCTTGGCGATGCGCTGCAAATGCTGCGCTACGTATTGCTGCTCGAGCAAATTGGCATGCGTTGCTGGATTCAAGTTCCGCCGGCGCTCATGCTGCTCACGCAACGGAGCTTCCCGCGGGCGCGGGTGATTGCGCTTGACCAGTGTCCGGCAGACGTCCAATTTCGCGTTCCCATGCTGAGCCTGCCGTTGGCGATGAAAACCTTCTCTGAAGCGCAGATCCCCGGAGTGGTTCCGTATCTGATCGCCGACGAGCGGAAAAAAGCCGCATGGGCATCACGGCTGGCAACCGGGCGCAGGCACACGGTGGGCCTTGCCTGGCGCGGAAGTCCGACGCACAAGCATGACCGCAATCGCTCGATACCGCTGGAAATCCTGAAGCCGCTTCTGTCGCTCGGAGAAATACAATTCGTCACGCTGCAAAAGGATTTGACCGACGCAGAGTCGGGGGAATTGGCGCGACACGACAACGTGATCGCGCTCGACCGGGCATTGGAGTCGTTTGACGATACCGCGGCGATCGTGTCCGTTGTGGATCTCGTGATATCGGTGGATTCGTCGCTTGCGCACTTGGCCGGAGCGCTCAACAAGGCGACCTGGGTGCTGCTCGCGTTCAGTCCAGACTGGCGCTGGCGGTTGGGGAGAAGCGATAGTCCGTGGTATCCGAGCGCAAGGCTGTTCCGGCAACCATCACCAGGCGATTGGACAGGCGTCATTGAAGCTGTCGCGGCTTCGCTTTGCGTGCAATCGCCGTCCTAGCCGGTGCGCCACCCGGCGTCGATGCGTCAAAAAAGAAATCCAGCGCGGAGAAACCCGGGGCCGCGACAAAACGCGCGATATTGGTGACGCCGTGGAACCCGAACGGCAACGCTGGCGGTTCGATATGTTCGAAGGAAAAGCGGTCGGCCATGTCCTCGGGCGCGAACACGATGCCGTGCCTGCGTTCCAGATAGTCGCGGTTGTCGCGGCAGATGGCGCGGTCTTCGGGGTGTCCGGGCTTGATCGCCGGATCCTGCAGCGCTTCCAGCAGCGCACGGGAGCGCAGTGAAAAGCCGCCGTTGCCGACGTTGTGGCGGGCCTGATCTGGTTCCGGCGGGCGGTCCCAACGCGCACCGATATAGTCGAACAGGAGAAATTCAGGAGACCATGCCTGCGGGTTGACCGCGTACCCGTCCCATTGCGCGACGAGCACGAATTCAGTGTCGATATAACGCAGCAAGTCCTTCATCATGAAGTGCGAATACTCCGCGGACGAACGAATTGGCGGGATCGTTACAGTATGCACGCCGGGAATGGCGATTGGCCGATCGGTCAGCCACTTCACTTTATCGAAGGCGCATCCCGCCATGCACAGTCGGAGGGCGCGTTCGGCGAGCGCGTGATCGACGCAATCGATAACGCACAAAGTCGTCTCGGCCACGGGTATTTTGGCCGCCGCCGCCGCGGGCGGGCGGCGCCAGTCATCGAGCAACGCCGTTTTCAGCGCGCTCAATGCCTTGTCCAGCGCACCGGTCGCCGCAATTGCCGTCCACATCAGCGTGTGCGCCGCATGCAGCGATGGATCGCGGCGCAGCGCGCCGCGGAATGCGCCAAGCGCGTCCGCGTGGCGTTCGTGGCCAAGATAGCATGCGGCGAGCAGCGCCAGGTTGTATGCGTTGTCCGGATCGAGCTCGACCGAGCGCTCGAGCAGTTGAACAGCCAGCCTGCCTTGACGACGCTGATAGGCGATGAAGCCGAGCGCGCCGTTGGCCGGTGCGTCGCGCGCACCATCAGCCACCAGGGCAGCGAGCGCATCGGCCGCGCGCTCCTGTTCGCCCGAGAGCAGGAGCTCGATTGCTGCGCGCGTAGCGGGAGTGGCCTTGCTCAACCCCTTGACGTACGAGCCTTCCAGATGGCGGATGTAGGGACCGGCAATTTGCGAGTAGTAAATCAAGACGCGCGGCCGCTCGCGGCCGGTTTACCTGTCCTGGGGTTTCATGTCTTCGGGGAAGGGCCGCGGGTGACGTACACGATCAGACCTTCGGTGGCTACCTCGATGAATTTTTGGTCGTAGCCAAGTTCCTTGAGTCCCCAGCGGAACTCATTGCCAAGTTTCGCCTTCTTGTACCAGCCGAGCTTGTTTTCCCGGTTGAATTCGGCGGCGCGGGTAAACGCCTCTTCGAGTATGCCGGACAGGCGCTTTTGCGACACCATCTGGGCGGGATTGTTGGCAATCGCCGGTGGATAGCGCTTGGCCACGTCTTGCGCCAGGCTCTTGGCAAATTCAGTAACCTTGCGGGTGGAAAAAAACTCTAGAATCATGATTCGCCTACCGGTATGGCCAAGCGAGGCCTATTTGTGCATTATACCAGCCGCAGCGTCGCGCAAGAGCTGTCAATCGCGCTTGATCTCTGCCATGCGCCCGCCGCGGGCCGGCGCGGGTGCTGCACGATTGCCGTTTGAATAGTTGGAAGGAAGCGAATGAGCGCCCCTGTTTCTGCCGCAGCAGGAGAGATTGCAGTCGATGCTGAAGCAACTGGCGTGATCAGGATTTTCGTTGGATTCGATCCGCGTGAAACAGTGGCCTATCACGTGCTTGCCCACAGCATTCAGGCACGCGCCAGCGTTCCTGTGGCCATCGCTCCACTGGCGCTGGCCCAACTCAAGCACCTGCTTACGCGCGAACGCCACCCGCTGCAATCGACTGATTTTTCCTTTTCGCGCTTTCTCACTCCCTACCTGTCCGGCTATGAGGGATGGAGCCTGTTCATGGACTGCGACATGCTGATGCGCGGCGACGTCGCCCGGCTGTGGCATCTGCGCGATGCGCGTTACGCCGTGCAGGTAGTAAAGCATGACCATAAACCGAGCGAAAGCGTCAAGTTTCTGGGCGCGGTTCAGACTGCGTACGCGAAGAAGAACTGGTCCAGCATGATGCTGTTCAATAACGCCAAATGCCGGGCGCTGACGCCTTACTACGTGAATACGGCGAGCGGCCTTGACTTGCACCAATTCAGATGGCTGCAGAGCGAGGAGCTGATCGGTGGGCTGCCGCATCGATGGAATCATCTGGTCGGTTATGACGAACCCGGCGCGGACATTGCGCTGGCGCATTTCACCATCGGCGGCCCTTACTTTGCGCAATTCGCGCGTGGTCCATTGGCTGACGAGTGGCGCGCTGAGCGCGACGCCATGCTTTTCCCCGGCTCGCCGCATGGTAGCGGCGCTGGCGCGGGGGGTGAGCCGTGCTGCGACGGCTGAGAAATTGGTTTGCCGGGACCGGCGCCCACGGTGCGGGCGTGGCGAACGCCGTCGCGCCGGCGCAGACAGCGCAGGCGAGCGAAGCCTTGGAGTTGGCGCTTGCGGCACGTCCCGAGGACGCGGATTTGAATTACCGCACGGGAATGCGCTATCTGGCCGATGGCGATGCGGCCGTGGCCCTGGACTATTTTCATGTTGCGCTGCATTACGCGCCGGAGGTGTTTGACGCCTGCGCGGGGCGGGTGAATGCGCTGCACAGCCTGGGTCGGTCAGACGAAGAGGCCGACGCCTACCGCGAATTTCTGCGGACAAATCCCGGCCATCCCGGTGCCGCATATGCGCTCGCGCGCTGGCACCACGCCCGTGGGGAGTATGAGCCTGCTGTCGAGTTGCTGCGTCCACTCGTCGGCCATGCTCCCGTCAACATGGAAGCCTGCAACCTGCTTGGCCTGATCCTCGGGCGCGAGCTCGGTCAGTTCGATGAAGCGGAGCGATTGCTGCGGCGAGCCCTGGAAGCAGACCCGTCCTGGTGCGTTGCGCTGAGCAATCTGGGATGGATTCTGATGGAAAAAGGGGACCATGCGCAGGGGCTGAAACTGGTTGACGCGGTGCTCGAGCGCAACCCGGACGATCATGAAACGCGCTTGGTGCTGAGCTACATGAATCTGAAGCGGGGCGAATTCGAAGCGGGCTGGCGCGATTATGCGGCGCGCGAGCACAGCCGCTATGCTGCCCCTGGGCACTACGACTTCGCGCGCTGGCATGGCGAACAGTGCGACGGGAAAACCCTGCTCATCGTCGGCGAACAGGGATTCGGCGACCAGATCATGTTTGCGTCCTGTTTCGACGATGCAATGAGGCGCGCCGGGCGATGCGTGATCGAATGCGATCCCAGGCTGGCAGGGTTGTTCCGGCGCTCTTTTGCGCGTGCGAGCATTCGGCCCGTGGTTCACGCAGGCGAACACGCTGTACTGCCGGCGCAGACCGAAGCCATTGACTTGCAGATCCCGATGGGGAGCCTGCCCGGGTTCTTTCGCAATCGCTGGGAAGACTTTCCGCGCCATGGCGGTTACTTGCGCGCCGACCCAGGGCGTATCGCTTACTGGCGCGCCAGGCTCGACGCGTTGGGACCCGGGCCGAAAATCGGGCTGTCCTGGCGTGGCGGCGTCGCAGCGACACGCAGGCATCTGCGTTGCATCGATCTGAAGGAATTCCTGCCGATGCTCGATTTGCCGGCGATATTCGTCAGCCTGCAATACGGCGACTGCGCCGGCGACTTGAGCCGGTTTAGCCAAGAGCAACACGTGACCCTGCCGCATTGGCAGGATGCGCTTGACGATTATGATGAAACCGCCGCATTGATTTGCGCGCTGGATCTTGTGATCAGCGTGTGCACCGCGGTTATTCATCTTGCCGGTGCCTTGGGCAAACCGGTGTGGGTGCTGGTCCCGGCGATCGCTGAATGGCGTTATCTGGATCGCGGTGAATTGATGCCTTGGTATCCCAGCGCACGCCTGTTTCGCCAGACAGAACCCGGGCAATGGAAATGCGCAATCGAGCAGATTGCCGAACAGTTGCCAGCTGGATTTCCGACCATTTCCAAGTGACGCCTGCCGTCAAAAAATGCCGATTATGTTCCCCTCCAAAGGAAAGAGATAATTCTATTGGAAAGAAATAGGTAATGGAATCAATAATATGTTTAACTTTGCACATATGGCATGTAACTTGCGTTACCGGGCATTACGGCGAAGCACGGTCGCCGCAATTTTCTTCGAAGGGGATATTGTATGAAGACAATGCAGAAAGGCTTTACCCTGATCGAGTTGATGATCGTGGTGGCGATCATCGGCATT
>MERK01000143.1:0-2285 GCA_001770575.1 Betaproteobacteria bacterium RIFCSPLOWO2_12_FULL_64_23 | reverse complement strand
GAGTTGATGATCGTGGTGGCGATCATCGGCATTCTGGCGGCGGTGGCTTTGCCGGCCTATCAGGACTACACCATTCGCGCCAAGGTGTCGGAGTTGTTGCTGTCGGCCAGCTCGGCGCGCACCTCGATTGCGGAAAAATTCCAGACCGACCCGACCGCGGCGACCTCCTCCGGTGTCGGCATTACCATCCCGGTAACCGGGAAGATCGCCACGGCCACGGTGAACGCTGGCGGCACGATCGTCGTCACCGGGACCACGACCACGACCAGCACTGGCGCTGCCGTAACGGTGACAATGACCCCGACTTTCAGTACTGCGACGGGCACGATAACCTGGTCGTGCATCGGCACGCCGTCGAAGTACCTGCCCGCGACTTGCCGCTAGACCTGGTTGGGCGTTTGCCAAAGCCCCTCCGCGGAGGGGCTTTGCGTTTGTGGAGACGGAGTCGGGCGCAGAGTTGACGGCGCACGCGAGGCTTGCCGCGTCAAAGCGACGTTTCTTGTCACAATGTGCCACGATTAACCGCTGCCAAACGAGAAGAATAATTTAGTCAGCAACAATAGGGAATGGAATCAATAACCTATTTGTCTTAACACATATGGCATGCAATTTGCGTTACCAACCATTACGGCGAAGCACAGTCGCCGCAATTTTCTTCGAAAGGGATATTGTATGAAGACGATGCAGAAAGGCTTTACCCTGATCGAGTTGATGATCGTGGTGGCGATCATCGGCATTCTGGCGGCGGTGGCTTTGCCGGCCTATCAGGACTACACCATTCGCGCCAAGGTCTCTGAGCTGTTGCTCGCGGCCAGCGGAGCGCGCACCTCGGTCGCGGAGAAATTCCAGACCGACCCGACCGCGGCGACCTCCTCCGGAGTCGGCATTACCATCCCGGTAGTCGGCAAGCTCGCCACGGCCACGGTGAACGCCGGCGGCACGATCGTCGTCACCGGGACCACGACCACGACCAGCACTGGCGCTGCCGTGACGGTGACGATGACCCCGACTTTCAGTACTGCGACGGGCACGATAACCTGGTCGTGCATTGGCACGCCGTCGAAGTACCTGCCTGCGACTTGCCGCTAGGCCTGGTTGGGCGTTTGCCAAAGCCCCTCCGCGGAGGGGCTTTTGGCTTTCTTAGTCCCCCGTAACCGAAGCCGTCGCGTACGCCAGCGCGGTGATTGCTTCATTGACATCGGCGCGGGGCTGCGATTCGCGTGGAGTGCGCATTGCCGATAACGGCACCGGCATGCCCGTCGATCTGTCCACCCCGCGTTCGCCGCCCACTCTGGGTAAATCATCGACCCGCCCTTGTCCGGGGCCAATGCGTTCTGCGTTCAAACGCTTGATTTGGCGGTGTGTGTTTGCAAGGTGCTTGCACGACCGGTTCACCCTGCGTCGCGCAGAACGATTTCGTCGTGGATTCCCACCCTTTGGGTTTGATACGACGCAATGAGCATACTGTTCAAGTCGCTGTTGCGTAACCTCGGGCGCTCTTCCCACAAGCCGACGCCGGCGCGCACGCCGGCGCAGCTGTTGGCCGAAGCGCGCGTCCTCTTCGATGCCCATGACTTGGCCGGAGCGCAGTTGCGCTGCGAAGAAGCGCTCGAACGGGAGCCGGAGCAAGCCGACGCGCTGCATCTGATGGGGCTGATGGCACATCGCTTGCGCGATTTGCCCTTTGCCACGGAATATTTCGAGCGTTCCATCCAGGCCCGTCCCGGCGACGCCGTGTTTCACAACAATCTCGGCAGCGTTCTGGTGGACTCCGGGCGGACCGAGGAAGCGGCCGTGGTTTTTCGACAAGCCCTGGCGCTCGACCCGGGCTCGCGTGCTGCGCGTGCCAACCTGCTCTTTGTACTGGCGCTGCTGCCAGGCGGGCGGCCGCAGGAGGTATACGCCGAACATCTCGCTTGGGCGAACAGTCACGCCGACCCGCTGCTCGCGCACACCCAGGTTCATCGCAACTCGCCCGATCCGCAGAGGCGTTTGCGCATCGGCTACGTATCGGCTGATTTTCGCCAGCACGCGTTGAGTTATTTCGTCGAGCCGGCGCTGGCGCGGCACGAGCGCGAGGCATTCGAGGTGTTCTGCTATCACGGCGGCAGCGTCGTGGACGAAGTGACGCGGCGACTGATGCAACATGCAGAGCACTGGAACAATATTGCCGACATGGACGATGCGACGGCGGCGCAGTTGATTCGTGCTGACGGGATAGACATTCTGATCGATGTTTCGGGGCACACCAGCGGCAACCGCCTGTTGCTGTTTGGGCGCAAGCC
>MERK01000142.1 GCA_001770575.1 Betaproteobacteria bacterium RIFCSPLOWO2_12_FULL_64_23 | reverse complement strand
AGTAGCGGGGCTGTAGCGCATTACCAACAGGGCGATGAGGACGAACAGCGGGATGAGGAACAACGGCAGCCGTCTGTAAATCAGTCCCTTGTCAATTGTTTCCTTCGGCGCCTTGATCCCTTCGGAAACCGAAATGAATTGCACGCCCAGAATGCAGCACCAGAAGTAAAGGATTGCGGGAATGACCGCCGCTGTCATAACTGCGGCGTAGGGGACGCCCATGAACGCGGCCATCAGAAATGCGCCCGCCCCCATTACCGGCGGCATGATCTGGCCGCCGGTCGAAGCGGTGGCCTCGATGGCCCCAGCTATTTCCGGCCTGTATCCGACCCGCTTCATGAACGGGATCGTGAAGGCGCCCGTGATCGCCACGTTCGCCACCGCGGCGCCGGTGACCATCCCGACCAGCGCGCTCGAGACGACGGCGGTCTGGCCCGGTCCGCCCTGGAACACGCGCCCGACACCCTTGCCCAGTTCGAAGAAAAAATCGTTTATCTTGATGATGCCGAGCAGCGATCCAAATACCACGAACAGGAACACCTGGTTGGCCGAGATGCCGAGGAAAAGCCCGTATATGCCGGACAAACCGATGCTCAGATACGAAACGACGTAGTCGAAGCTGAATGCCTCATGGTGCAACGCGCCAGTCAGAAAGTTGCCAAAAAGGAAGTACAGCACGAAAATTGTCGCCACGATCGGCAGGGTCATCCCCCACGCCTGCCGGGTGGCCTCGACCACCAGGACAATCAGTATCAGTCCCATCACGACGTCGAGGCGTTCAGGAAACCCGACGACTTCCTCGAGGTGATTGAGATTGAAGAACACATAGCCGGTCGCGACCAGACTGACGACGACCAAGCCTCCCTGCAGGACCCTCTGCCAGGTTTTTTCAGACGTTGCCAGCGCCCTGAGGAATAGGAGCACCAGGATGAAGGCGAGATGGATGTCCTGGTGCTCGTAGGTGCCGACGAACAGGTACTGCGTGCTTACCATGTGATACAGGAACATGGCGAAGCCGACGACGACGATCGCCAGATCGATAAGACTCTGAAATCTCGCCTGCTTCACTGCGCTAGGCCGGGCGGAATTTTGGAATGGCCGCCTCCTCGCTGATGTCGACGAAGTGCGCTTGCACCCGCATGCCGATGTGCGCCTTGTCCGGTGCACAATCGGTTAGCTGGCCGTACATCCTCGCGCCGTCGTCCAGGTCGATGATGCACATTATCACCGGAAGGTCGTCCTTCCAGTCTGGATAATTCATCATCACGACGTAAGCCGTGGTCAGCGAGTAAATGGTGCCATAGGGTTTGACTTCAACCCAGTCCAGGCCGCGGTTCCCGCACTCTACGCACCAGGGTTTGGGATAGAAGTTGAGGGTTCCGCAGCGGTCGCACTTTTGCATCACCAGCTTGCGCTGTTTGGCGGCGCTCCAGAACGGCCGCGTCTGATCCGTGATTTGCGGCAGGGGTTTACCTTGAGGGGTTTGTGCCATGGCTTATGCCTCCGATCCAAATATCATCGTTACGCAACTGCGGTTGTTGCGCGCGTATGTCATTCCGCCAAAGCCGGAGGCCGCGGCGATGGATGCGCCCTTGACCTGGCGTTCTCCCCCCTCTCCACGCAACTGCGTTACCGCTTCGATTATGGGCATGAAACCGCCGATGGCCCCGCCTGGCTGACCTCCGGACAATTGCCCGCCATCGGTGGAGATGGGGAAGTCGCCCTTGAAAGTCAGGTCCCGCTCCTCCACAAACTTTCCACCCTCTCCTTTCTTGCAAAAGCCGTAATCCTCCATCTGGATCAGCACTACCATCGGATAGTCGTCGTACGGTTCGAACACATCTATGTCCTTGTGCTGCACACCGGCCATCTTCAAGGCCTCCGGGACGGTCTGCTCAAATCCGGTGTAGGTGATGTCCGGTTGATTGCGCGAGCCGTGGTAGTAGTTGCTGACTTCGCCGAAACCCAGCAGGTAGATCGGTTTGTCGGTGAGTTTCTTCGCCGTCTCCACCGAAGTGACGATGTACGCCAGGCCGCCGTTGACCATGGGAACGCAATCGAGCAAGCGCACCGGATCGGAGAGGATGCGCGAGCTCAGGTACTCTTCCACGGTAAAGGGTTTGCGGTAGATCGCGCCCGGGTTGAGGGAGGCGTGGTAGCGCGTGGTCACGGCTATCTTGCCCAGGTGCTCCGGTTTGATCCGGTTTTTGTGCTGGTGCAGATAGCGCGCGTGCACCAGGCCGAACTGGGCATTGGCTCCCATCACGCCAAAGGGCCCCTGAAAATCCCAGAAGACCCCGCGTGTGCGCTCCGGCGAGAGCGGCAACCCGGGGGCGATCGATGGAATGGTAAGCGGGGTGTCCGCTCCCATGACCAGCACCCGGTCCACGATGCCGGCGTGGATCATGGCCGCGGCGCGAATCAGCATCGCAGACGCTGATGCGCCGCCCTGGTCGGCACGCAGTAGGACCCTGGGGCTGATCCCCAGGCTCTCGGCGACGGCTGCCGACCAGTTCACGGTGTGGGCGGCTTCGGCGTGGGCCACGCCCAGGCCCTGGCCATCGAAGTCGTTCTTGGACATGCCGGCCTTTGCAAGGGCCAGATCCGCAGCCCAGGCGAGATACTCGTCGACGGTGTAGATACGTTCGCCGGGTTTTACCCTGCTGTAAGGGGTCCTTCCAAAGCCAACGATTGCTACTTCTGCGCGCATAGGTGCACCTCTCTACTGGTTAAACTTGAAATTCGGATGTATGTCATCCACCTTGGCGGGCCTCAATCGTCTAGCACCATCAGCCAATCGACCGCGACTGCGTCCTCGCGCGACAGCAGCACCGGATTGAGGTCGAGCTCGCGCAAGCGCTCGCCTGCGGCGGCGCCAAAGCATGATACCGCGGAAATCAGCTGCGCCAATCGCGCGCGATGCACCGGGGGTTTGCCGCGCAAGCCGTCGAGTACGGCACGGCCTCTGAGTTCGTCCAGCATGCGCAGGGCCTCGGCTACGCTCACCGGCGCCCTGCGGAATGCGACGTCCTTCAATACTTCGATCAGCACGCCGCCGAGGCCGGCCATTACCACGATGCCGAATACCGGATCGCGCTGCAGGCCGATGACGAACTCCACCTCGCCCGCCGACATCGCCTGCACCAGCACGCCGTCGATGCGGGCATCGGCTTTGTAGGATCGTGCGCTGGCGTCGAGCGCTGCGAATGCGCTGCGCACCGCGTTCGCGTCCACGAGATTAAGGCGCACGCCCCCGGCTTCGGTCTTGTGCAGAATGTCGGGTGATTCGATTTTCAGAGCAACCGGATAGCCGAGCCGGCTTGCCGCGGCGACGGCTGCATCGGCCGACTGCGCGAGTTCATGCGGCGCCAGGTGTACGCCGGCCTGCGCGAGCAGGCGGGCGCCCTCGGTGCTGTTCACCGGACCGCGCGCCGCGGCAAACGCCGGCGCAGGCAGCTTCAGTGCCGCGCGCTCTCCGGCATCTGCGAGCCAGTTCCGTCGCGCCTCGGCATAGCGGATTAGGCCGGCAACGGCGTCGATCGCCGGTTCGGCGCCGCGCAGTACGGCAATGCCGCACGCGCGCAATGCTAGCAGCGCGGCCTCGGGCGCGGCGACCCAGCAGACCACAAACGGTTTCCGCGCCTGCGCCTTGACCTGCTCGAAGATGCCGACCAGCATGTCTACCGCAGTTTCCATTAACTGCAGCCAGACGACCGCAACATGCACGCCCGGATCCTCCAGCACTGTGATCACGGACTCGCGCAGAATGGACGGATTGGCGAGGAACTGTGCGGTCACATCCACCGGGTTGCCGGTGGCGCCGAAGGCGGGGATCACCGGCCGCAGCCTGTCCTGCGTCGCTTCGGCCAGAGTCGGCACGGAAAGGCCCAACTCCTCGGCGCGATCGGCCATGAGCACGCCAGCGCCGCCGGACTGGGTGATCATGCCGACCCCATTGCCTTCCGGCAGGGTGCAGTGCGCCAGCACGTCCGCTAGGTCGAGCATGTGTTCTTCGTTCCGTGCGCGAACCATAGCGAATTGCCGTGCGATGCCGTCGAATACCGCGTCCGCGCCCGCAAGCGAGCCGGTGTGTGATGCCGCCGCGCGTGCGCCGGCACTGGAGCGGCCGACTTTGGTCAGCACCAGCGGCTTGCCCATGGTGAGCGCTGTCGCAGCCAGCGCGAGCAGGCCCGGGCCGTCCTTGAACCCTTCGATATAAGCTGCGCCGACGCGTATGCGCTCGTCGGCGACCACCTCCGCCATCACTTCGGCAAGGGAAATATCGGCTTCGTTGCCGGTATTGACGAAATAACCCAGGCCGAGGCCGCGCTGGCGCGCGAGCGCTGCGATGGCTGTGCCAAACGCACCGGATTGGGTGACAAAGCCGATCGGGCCCGCAGGCGTCGGGCCATTGGCGTATTGCGAGAACGTCGCGAGCACGCGCTCAAACGCGTTGATGAGACCGAGGTTGTTCGGCCCGAGCATCCTCACGCCCGCCTCGCGCGCGGCGCGCACCAGTTCGGCTTCGAGCATGCGGCCTTCGGCGCCGGTCTCGGAGAAACCCGAACTGAACACTATGGCGGCGGGAATGCGGGCACGCCCGCATTCGCGGATCGCGCCTGCAACCTGTCGCGCCGGCAGCGCGATGATGGCGAGGTCCACGGCTTCTGGCAGGGAGGCCAAGTCCGCATAGCAGGGCAAGTCGCCTATCGTCGTGTATTTCGGGTTGATTGGTAAAATACGACCGGAGTAGTCCTTATCGCGCAGATACTTGAGTACGCGTCCGTTGAGCTTTCCCGGATCAGACGACGCTCCAAGCACGGCGATCGAGCGTGGCGCGAGCAGCGCCTGTAGATCGGTCTTGCTTCCGCTTGTTTTCAACGTTTGCTCCTGTGACCGCATACGCACTAACCCGCGAATGCGGAGATGCCGGTCTGCGCCCGTCCCAACGTCAACGCGTGAATGTCGTGGGTGCCCTCGAGCGTGTTGACCGTTTCCAGATTCATCAGATGGCGGATGACGTGGTATTCGTCGGCAATGCCGTTGCCGCCGTGCATGTCCCTCGCCATGCGCGCCACTTCCAGTGCTTTGCCGGCGCAGTTGCGCTTGAGCAGCGAAACCATCTCCGGCGTCGCCTTGCCGGCATCGCGCAAGCGACTCACGTGCAGGGCGCCGAGCAGGCCCAGCGTGATCTCCGTCTGCATGTCCGCGAGTTTTTTCTGGATCAGTTGGTTTGCCGCCAGCGGCCGGCCAAACTGATGGCGCTCGATGACGTACTGGCGCGCCGCGTGCCAGCAAAATTCGGCGGCCCCCATGGCTCCCCAGATGATGCCGAAACGGGCATTGTTAAGGCAGCCGAACGGTCCTTTGAGCCCGCGGGCTCCGGGCAGGACGTTCGCGTCGGGAACGAACACATCGTCCATGAAGATCTGCCCGGTGGGTGATGCGCGCACCGAGAATTTGCCCTCGATCTTGGCCGTAGACAAACCCTTCATGCCGCGTTCCAGAATGAAACCGAGGATGACGTCCGCATCGTCCTTGGCCCATACAATCAGGACATCGGCGATTTGGGCATGGGTAATCCAGGTCTTGGCGCCGCTAAGCCGATAGCCGCCGCCCGTCTTGCGTGCCCGGCTTTTCATGCCGCCAGGATCGGAGCCGTGATCGGGCTCGGTCAGGCCGAAACAGCCCAGGAGTTCGCCCGCGGCCATCCGCGGCAGGAAGCGTTGGCGCTGCTCCTCGGAGCCGTAGGCGTATATCGGCGTCATCGACAGTGTACTCTGTACTCCGACCGCTGAACGAAAGCTGGTATCCACCCGCTCGAGTTCGCGCATGATCAGGCCGTAGGAGACATAGCTGACTCCGGCGCAGCCGTAGCCTTCGATCGTGGCGCCGAGATAGCCTAATTCCGCCATCTCCTTCATCACCGCGAGATCGAAGGTCTCATTGCGATTGGCCGACACGATTCTCGGCATCAGCTTTTCCTGCGCATACTGACGGGCCGAGTCACGGATCATCCGCTCCTCGTCGCTGAGCTGATCCTCGATCAGCAATGGATCGTCCCAGCGGAATTCGCCGCCCGTCAAAGTGATGCTGTTCGACCCTGCCGCAGCCTGGGAAAGGGGCATTTCACTCTCCGCGCCGGTAGTCCGCCTATGGCGAAGAGTAACTTCGAGATATTTATATGTCTAATGGATTGTCGTGATGCATATTATTCCATTAGTGAATATAAGTCCCGGTCCGCGTCGCAGCCGAACTCACAGCCGCTGGCATAAGTCGTGGAAGGCATTCCTGAACCACTGGTGGCCGGGATCTGCGTCCAAGCTCTTGCTCCAGACGAGATAGATGGGAATGGCGGGAAAGTCGATCGGGGGCTTGAGCACCTTCAGGCGGAAATGCTCGGCATACACGCGTGCCATGCGCAGCGGCAGCGTGCAGATGAAGTCGGTGGTGCGCACGATGAGCGGCATGCTCAGGAAATGCGGCACCTGCAGTGCAATGTCCCGGGACAGCCCGAGTTTTTTCAGTTCGCGCTCGACGAGCGGCCCCCGCGGCGAGCGCGGTTCGATGACGACGTGTGCCAGGGTCACGTACTGCTCCAGGCTGAGGTTGTCTCCGACCAAGGGATGTCCCTGCCTGACCATCGATACCAGGGTTTCCTCCATCAGCGGCTGCACCCTGAATTCGTCGTCTTGCGCGCGGTGATACTCCATCGCCATGTCGATGGCGCCGCGCCTCATTTCCGCCAGTAGCGAGTTGCCCGGTTCCGGCCGTATGCGCACGCGCACCCCGGGGGCAACCCGGTTCAGCCATTCCATGAACCGGGGCATGACCACCGCTTCGCCGTAGTCCTCCACCGCCACGGTAAACGTGCGCCTCGAAGAAGCATAATCGAACGCGCTATCCAGGCGCAGGCTGTTTTGCATCAGATCCAGCGCCTGCCGGATGGGCTCGGCCATGAGCCGGGCTCGTGGCGTGGGCTCCATGCCGCGGCCGGTGCGCACGAACAGCGGATCGTCGAGCACCTCGCGTAGCCGCGCCAGGGCGTTGCTCATCGCCGGCTGGCTCATGCCGAGTCTTCTCGCGGCACGCGAGAGATTGCCGTCTGCGGCGATCGCATCGAATACGGCCAGCAGATTGAGATCTATGCTGCGCAGCTTCATGTCATGGGCGGCGATCTGGTGCGGGGTGGTGGATGTCGCCGTAGCCGATGCTAGCTATTTCGTCGCGGACTCAGTTTCAAGTTCAACAAGGCCGTGCAAGCACGCCGAAGAACCCGCTCTTTCGATCGAAGGCAGATACATTCGACAGAGTTTATCCTGAGTTGGTGCAATCCTCAATTGAACTCGTGACGCAGCTTGCTTGACTTGACAGTCGGATGATTAAGTGAAATCATATAAAAGCGAGATAATAAGTTTCATTTATTGATTTTATTGAGGATTCCCGCCATGGGCAATGAAGCCGCAATCCAACGCACCGTCGTCTCCGGCAAGACCCGCATGACCCCGTCCGAAGCTTTTGTCGAAACCTTGGTTGCCAATGGAGTGACCGATGTGTTCGGCATTGTTGGTTCTGCCTATATGGACGCGCTGGATATCTTTCCGGGCGCCGGCATCCGTTTCATTCCGGTTGCGCACGAGCAGGGCGCCTGCCACATGGCCGACGGCTACGCGCGCGTATCTGGCCGGCACGGCGTGTGCGTAGGCCAGAATGGTCCCGGCATCACCAATTTTGTGACTGCGGCTGCGGCGGCGTACTGGGCGCACAGCCCGGTGGTAATGATCACGCCCGAGACCGGCAGCATGAGCATCGGACTCGGCGGTTTTCAGGAAACGGAGCAACTGCCGATCTTCTCCAAGATCACCAAGTTCCAGGCGCATATCAATAACCCAAAGCGCATGGCCGAACTGACCGGGCGCGCATTCGACCGCGCGCTGCTTGAAATGGGGCCGGCGCAAATCAACATACCGCGCGACTATTTCTATGGCGACATCGAATGCGAAATCCCGCAGCCTATCCGTATCGAGCGCGGCGCGGGTGGCGAGCAAGCACTGGCGCAGGCGGCGGCGCTCCTGGCGGAGGCCAAGTTCCCGGTGATTCTTGCCGGTGGCGGCGTCATCATGGCCGAGGGCATGGCCGAGGCGGTCAAGCTGGCCGAATTGCTGCATGCGCCGGTGGCAAACAGCTACCTGCACAACGACTCATTCCCGGCTTCCCATCCGCTGTGGGTAGGCCCGCTCGGCTACCAGGGCTCGAAGGCCGCGATGAAATTGATGGCCCAGGCTGACGTGGTGCTGGCGCTGGGCACGCGCCTGGGCCCCTTCGGCACCCTGCCCCAGCATGGCCTGGATTACTGGCCGAAGAACGCGAAAATCATCCAGATCGATGCCGACGCGAAAATGCTAGGTCTGGTGAAGCCGATATCGGTCGGTATCTGCGGCGACGCCAAGGCAGCGGCAGCGGCGCTCGCGGCGCGCCTGTCGGGAAAGAAACTCGCCTGCCAGCAGAACAAGGCCGAGCGCGACGTCAAGATCCAGGCGGAGAAGCAGGCCTGGGAGAAGGAGCTCAACGACTGGACCAATGAGCGCGATCAGTGGTCGCTCGAGGTCTCGAAAGGCTCCAGCCACATGCATCCGCGCCAGATGCTGCGCGAGCTGGAGAAGGCGATGCCGAAGGATGCGATGGTGTCCACCGACATCGGCAACATCTGCTCGGTGTCCAATTCCTATCTGCGCTTCGAGGGCGGGCGCAGCATGTTCGCGGCGATGAGTTTCGGCAACTGCGGCTACGCCTTCCCGACCATGATCGGCTGCAAGGTGGCTGCACCCGCTCGTCCCGGCATCGCCTATGTCGGCGACGGCGCCTGGGGCATCAGTTTCAACGAGCTGCTGACCTGTGCGCGCGAAAAAATCGGCGTGACGGTGGTGCTGTTCAACAACGGCCAGTGGGGCGCGGAGAAGAAGAATCATGTGGATTTCTATTCCAACCGCTATGTCGGCGTGAATCTGGACAATCCGAGCTTCGCCGGGATCGCGCGCGCGTTCGGCTGCGAGGGCGTCACGGTGGACAAGCTCGCCGACGTCGGTCCGGCGCTGCGCGCGGCGTGCGCGGCGCAAAAGCAGGGCAAGACCACGGTGCTCGAGATGATGGTGACGCAGGAACTGGGCGATCCGTTCCGCCGCGACGCGCTGTCGGTGCCGGTGCGCTATCTGAACAAGTACCAGGCGTACAGCGGCAAATAGACTTCTGGCAGCCGGGGCAAGGCAGGTTGAGGATAATCTGCCAGTTTCTGGCAGCCTCCTGTCGGCATCGGTTGTTATGCGGCTGGCAGCAGCGCGCCTAGGCGCGTCACCCAGGATTAACTCGAGGACACTATGGCAGCAAACCTGAATATTCCCGATCCCCGCGGCATAGTATCTGCGTTGGTGCGGCGCGCGCGCGCCGCCCAGGGGCAGTACGAGCGCTATCCGCAGGAGCGCGTGGACGAGGTGGTGACCGCGGCCGGCTGGGCGATCATGAAGCCGGAGAATAACCGCGTGCTTGCCGATCTGGCGGTAGCCGACAGCGGCCTGGGCAATGCGCAAGACAAGTTCGACAAGAATTACCGCAAGACCCTGGGCCTGCTGCGCGACCTTAAGGGGGCGAAATCGGTGGGCGTGATCGCCGAATATCCGCAGCTCGGCCTGGTCGAGATCGCACGGCCGGTTGGCGTGGTGGCGGTCATCACCCCGTCGACCAACCCCGGCGCCACGCCGGCGAACAAGATCATCAATGCGCTCAAGGGCCGCAACGCCGTCATCATCGCGCCTTCGCCCAAGGGCCTTTCCACTTGCGTCAAGCTGCTCGAGTTCGTGCACGCCGAGTTTGCCAAGATCGGCGCACCGGCCGATCTGGTGCAGCACCTGCCTGCTCCGGTGACCAAGGACCTGACCCACGAGCTGATGCGCCAGGTGGATCTGGTTGCGGCCACCGGCTCGCAGGCGAATATACGCGCCGCCTATGCGAGCGGCACCCCGGCGGTGGGCGTGGGCGCGGGCAATGTGGTGGTAATCGTCGATTCCAGCGCCGATCTGGCGGACGCGGCGGCCAAGATCGCGCGTTCGAAAACCTTCGACAACGCCACCAGCTGCTCCTCCGAGAACAGCACCGTGATTCTTGCCGATGTCTACGACGCGATGCTGGCCGAACTGGCGAAGCAGGGCGGCGTGCTTCTGGACGCAAAAGAAAAGCTGCAGCTCCAGGGCGTGATGTTTCCAAACGGGAAGCTCTCTCCGGCGACGACGGCGCAGTCGGCGCCGCGCATCGCCGAGCTCGCCGGACTTGAACGCAATGCCTTGAGAACCTGCCGCTTCATCATGGTGGAAGAGTCCGGGACCGGCCGGTCCTGCCCGTTCTCGGGCGAGAAGCTCGCGCCGGTGTTGGCGATCTATAAGGCGCGCGATTTTGATGCGGCGTTCCATCTCACGCGCGATATCTACGACTACCAGGGCAGGGGCCATTCGGTCGGAATCCATACGCGGGACGATGGGAACGTCATGCGCCTGGGGCTGGAGCTGGAGGTGTGCCGGGTGATCGTGAATCAGGCGCATTGCATCGCCACCGGCGGCTCCTTCGACAACGGGTTGCCATTCTCGCTCTCGATGGGCTGCGGCACCTGGGGCCGCAACAGCTTTTCCGAGAACATGAACTACCGGCATTTCCTCAACACCACGCGCATCGCGCGCGTCA
>MERK01000141.1 GCA_001770575.1 Betaproteobacteria bacterium RIFCSPLOWO2_12_FULL_64_23 | reverse complement strand
GTAAACGAGTTTATGCGACTGTTTACAACCCCCCCGGCTAACTCATTGAGCGTTAACGCGCTTTAATGCTCCGGCCCTGCCGGGCGGCGCCTGAGGCTTTCTTCCCGGACTTTTTCGTAGTAGGCTGTACCCGGCGGCGCCCGCGCTGCGGGGCCTGTGTTTGGCGTCGCGCGCTGTAAGGGAATCGCATCAGCCGTCAACCTGCAACCAAATTCTGGACATCCAATAATGATCCTCGAAATAGCGGACATCCGCATCAAACCGGGTACTCAGGCAGAGTTCGAGGCGGCTGTCGAAAGAGGCGCCAAGGAAGTGATCGCCAAAGCCAAGGGCTTCATGGGCTACAAGGTGAATAAGGGGATCGAATCTCCCGAGCGCTACGTATTGATGATCTTCTGGCAGACGCTGGAAAACCACACCGTGGATTTCCGCCAGTCGCCCGCTTTCGCGCAATGGCGCGCGCTAGTGGGGCCTTATTTCGCCGGACTGCCGGTGGTGGAGCATTTCGAGCTGTTGTCTAAATCGCCCTGACCCGGGCCCATGACGCGCGCCCCGGTCAGGCCTTCGGCCGCACGCGAGAACCAAGGTGCGGGGTCGGCGCCGATCGATCGCCAGTGGACAAAAGGCGCTGGAAAAGCCACAATGCGCCTATGGGTATAGTTGCGCATCCGGTCAACGATCTGTTGTGATATTGCGTTTATGTTGATATTGATTGTTCATTCATTTTTAACCAAGCAAGGGGGTGACCAAATGAAGTTTGCAGGAATATTGGCGGTATTTGCCGGGCTGATGCTATCGATCGGAAATGTCATGGCGGTACCGGCGGGGACAGTCGAGTTTGCGAGCCCCATGGGCAAAGTGACCTTTGATGCCAAGGTGCACGCGGACAAAGGAGCGAAATGCGCCGATTGTCATACCAAGCCCAAGCTGTTCGAAATGAAAAAGGGCAAGGACAAGCTGACCATGAAGGACATGAACGAAGGCAAGTTCTGCGGCGCCTGCCATGACGGCAAGAAGGCGTTCAGCGTCAAAGCTCCGGCCGATTGCGCGAAATGCCATAAGAAATAGGCGCGCCAGGCAAGGCAAAAAAGGCGGCAGTCCATGTCGCCTTTTTTATTTGGTGCACGCCCGGGCCGCGGGCACAAATAACATGGCCCTCCGTTCGGAGGGCCGCATGAATACTGGTGGCGAATCCGTGATTCGAACACGGGACCTGCGGATTATGATTCCGTCGCTCTAACCGGCTGAGCTAATTCGCCAGGCGAAGGCGCGGATTATCCTCGCGCCGCCCCGCCCCTGTCAAGCGATCTCGCTTGCTATCCGACTGAATCCAGGAAGAAAACATATCCGCTCGCGGCACAGCGCGGCAGGCACCGGGGCGCGTGACCGAGCCGTGAAAAGGGGTTTCATCTTTGCCGCGTTTGCGTTTCTTTGGTGCCTTTGCGATTAGAATCCCCGCATGGACTTCGATATCGTCATCGTCGGCGCCGGCCTGGTTGGCGCGAGTTTTGCAATGGCGCTGCGCGGCGCAGGCCTGAAGCTGGCGCTGGTCGAGGCGCAGGCGCCGGCGGCCGCTGCCGACAATTGGGACAGCCGCATCTATGCCATCAGTCCAGGCAGCGCCGCGTTCCTGCAAAGTCTGGGCGTTTGGAAACGGCTGGATCGCGAGCGCGTCTGCGCCGTGCACGAAATGCATATCCACGGCGACGCGGCGGATGCGCAGTTGCGGTTTTCCGCCTATGAGGCGGGCGTAGCCGAACTTGCTTCCATCGTCGAGAGCCGCGGCGTGCAAGCGCTGCTGTGGCAGGGGCTGGAACACCAGCACAATCTCGAGCTCATTTGCCCGGAGCGCTGCGTCGCGCTCGAACTGCGCGACGACGCGGCGGAACTCACCCTGGCCGGCGGCAGGACCCTGCACGCCAGGCTGGTGGTCGCGGCCGACGGCATGCATTCCTGGGCGCGCCAGGCCGCGGGGATCGCAGCTGAGGTAATATCCTACGGCCAGATGGGCGTGGTGGCGAATTTCGCCTGCGCGCGGCCGCACCATGACACGGCCTTCCAGTGGTTCCGCGAAGACGGCGTGCTCGCTTACCTGCCGTTGCCGGGGCAGCGCATGTCGATGGTGTGGTCCACGCCCGATGCCCATGCCGGCGAACTCCTCTCCCTGCCGGGCGATGCGCTCTGCGCCCGGGTGGCAAAGGCCGGCAAGGATGCGCTGGGGGAACTCGAGCTGCTCTCGGCGGCGACGCAGTTCCCGCTTGCCCGGCTGCGCGCGGCGCGCCTGGCCGCGCCGCGCATCGCCTTGATCGGCGACGCCGGCCATGTGTTGCATCCTTTGGCGGGTCAGGGCGTCAATCTGGGCTTCGGCGACGCCAGGGATCTGGCGCGGGTGCTGCTGCAACGTGAACTATTTCGCGATCTGGGTGAAATTCGCTTGTTGCGGCGCTATGAGCGCGCCCGTGCCGAAGATATACTCGCACTTGCCTGGGTGACCGACGGACTGCAGCGGCTGTTCGCCGCACCCGGCGGCGCTGCGGCAAAGCTGCGCAATGCCGGATTGAACTTAACCAATGCCTTGCCGGTCCTAAAGAACCTGCTTGTCCGCCGCGCCCTGGGCTGAAACCGTAAATAAAGGAAAATCATGTTGAAACGTATATTGGTCCTGCTCCTGCTCCTGCTCGGTCCGGTGCTGGCGCTGGCGCAGGCCACGCAGCCCGCGGGCAAGCTCACCACCGAAACCATCATCAAACGCACCCTCGAAGGCCGGCTGGGCGGGGCCAAAATCGATACGGTGGCGAAGACCCCTTACCTGGGGCTGTACGAAGTGCGCATGGGCAGCGAGATTCTCTACACCGACGAGAAGACGAACTACATCTTCAGCGGCAACATCATCGACACCAAGACGATGCAGAACCTGACCGAGAAGCGGTTGCGCGATCTGTCCAGCATCAAGTGGGAAAATCTGCCGTTGGATTTCGCCGTCAAGACCGTGCGCGGCAACGGCAAACGCCTGCTGGCGGTTTTCGCCGATCCCAACTGCCCCTACTGCAAACGTTTCGAGAAAGACCTGGCCAAGGTGGACGACATCAGCGTCTACACGTTCCTTTATCCGATTTTGTCGCAGGATTCGCACGACAAGGCAACAGCGGTCTGGTGCTCCGCCAACAAGGTCAAGGCCTGGGACGAAATGATGCTGAACGGCACGGCGCCGGCGGCGGCGCGTTGCGATACGCCGATCGAGAAAATCCTGGAGCTAGGGCGCAAGTACCAGATCAACGGTACGCCGACCCTCGTTTTTGCGAACGGCGAGCGCGTGCCCGGCGCGATTTCGGCGGAGCAGCTGGAAAAACTGTTCGCCAAAAACGAAAAAAAATAGCAGGCTCGGGCTACGGCAGCGCCCAGCGGAATTGTCGTTGGACGCCGGATGAAACTTTCGTAATCGCGAAGTTCGCCGCGCTCATTGGAGAAGCGGATAATCCCGCGGCAGCAACACCCACATTCTGGCGCTCTGACGCATGCGCCCGGCCTGCGCGCCCGCGGCATCGCCGAAACCCCAGAAATAATCGGCGCGCACGGGGCCGCGGATCGCGCCGCCGCTATCCTGCGCCAGCACCAGGCGCTCCAGCGGTTGCGTGCTGCCCGGCCGGGTGGTGGCGAGAAACACCGGTGCGCCCAGCGGAATGTAACGCGGATCGACGGCGATGGAGCGCTCGGGCGTGAGCGCCACGCCCAAGGCGCCCACCGGGCCACCCGTCGTCATCGGAGCATCCGTCTGGGAACCCTGGCCGCTCACGGCCTGGGGCAACTCGCGGAAGAAAACGTAGCTCGGGTTCTGGTTGAGCAAGACCTCCAGTCTTGCCGGATTGGCCGCACCCCAGGCCTTGATGCCCTGCATCGAGGCCTGCTCCAGCTTCAATTCGCCCTGTTCGACCAAATAGCGTCCGATCGACTTATACGGCTGGCCGTTCTGGTCGGCGTAGCCGACGCGCACCAGTTCACCTGTGGGCAGCCGCACGCGGCCCGAACCCTGGATTTGCAGAAAGAACAGATCCACCGGGTCGTCCACCCAGAGCAATTCCTTGCCCGCGAGGGCGGGCAAGCCACGCTCGATTTCGGCGCGCGGGTAATACGGCAGCACGCGCCGGCCTTCCAGCCGCCCGCGCAGGCGCAGGTGCTTCAGCTCCGGGTTGATCTCGGCCAGATCGACGATCAGCAGGTCCGCGGGCGCGGCATAAAGCGGATAGCGGTAAGGCCCCTCTTTCCTGCGGCTGCCGCGCAACAGCGGCTCGTAGTAGCCGGTGGCCAGGCCGTCCACGCTGCCGTCGGCGTTGGCCACCCGGTAGGGCAGGAATTGGGTCTCGAAGAATTCGCGCACCGGGGCATTCGCGGGAAACTGCGCGGCCAGCGTGCAGCTTTCGCGCCAGGCGGCCTGCGCCTTGAGCCGGGAGCAGCTTCGCAGAAAGGCCTGCCAGGCGGCGCCCGGATCGTCATCCATCCAGCCCGGCAGGTCGGACCAGTTCACCGCTTCCAGGGTCTTCGCCTTGGGCAGCTCCGGTGTTACCGCCGGGCATACCGGACAGACGGGACAGGGAGCGGCGGCCGGGCAGGCCTGAATCGCCGTCGGCGCAAGCGGCGGTTCAATCGCGCAGCCGGCAAGGAGCGCCAGCAGCGCCGCGGCACCGAGTGAGCGCAAGCGGCTTATGATGCAAGTCCTGATACAGGCCATGACGCAAGGAGTGTAGGAACGCATGTGGATTTTCTTGCTCGAAGCAGGCGTCGCCTTAGGGCTGCTTCTGTTCATCGTCTGGTGGACCTGGCCGCGGTCGGACAACAAGGACGACGACGAAACCACGTAGGAGCGAGCTCGCTCGCGAATTCCATCGTTCGCGAGCAAGCTCGCTCCCATAACAGACCTAGTGCAGCACGCGCGGCACTGACAGCGTGAATTCCGGTATCGGCGCGTCGAACTGGGTGCCGTCCTCGGCCACCATTTGGTAGCTGCCGCTCATGGTGCCGACCGAGGTGGCGAGGGCGGTGCCGCTGGTGTATTCGAAGTGCTCACCCGGCTTGAGCAGGGGCTGGGCTCCGACCACGCCCAGGCCGCGCACTTCCTGCACCTGGTTGCGCGCATCGGTGATGATCCAGTGGCGGCTGATCAACTGCGCCGGCATGGTACCGCTGTTGCGGATGGTGACGGTGTAGGAGAAGACGAAGCGGTTTTTCGCTTCGTCCGACTGACCGGCGATGTATTGGGTCTCGGCGGAGACGCTGATAGCGTATTTCTTGGCGGATTCCATGCGCCCATTTTACACCGCGCCGGCAGTGCCGCACGTTTTTTGGCGCGCGCTCGGGCGAGCGGGTAAAATGCGCGCTAACACCGTCGAACACCGAGCACACACCATGCCTATTTACCGCATCGCGCCGAGCATACTTTCCGCCGACTTCGCCCGGCTGGGCGAGGAAGTGACGGGCGTCATCGCCGCCGGCGCCGACTTGATCCATTTCGACGTGATGGACAACCATTACGTGCCCAACCTGACCATAGGACCGCTGGTATGCGAGGCGATCCGGCCGCTGATCACGGCGCCCATCGACGTGCACCTGATGGTGAAACCGGTGGACCGCATCATCCCCGACTTCGCCCGGGCCGGCGCCAACATCATCAGCTTTCATCCGGAGGCGAGCGAGCATATCGATCGCACCATCGGGCTGATCCATGAGCATGGCTGCAAGGCCGGCCTGGTGTTCAACCCGGGAACGCCGCTGGATTATCTCGATCATGTGCTCCACCGGCTGGACCTGGTGCTGATCATGTCGGTCAATCCCGGTTTCGGCGGACAGAAATTCATCCCGCATGCGCTCGCCAAGCTGGCCGAAGTCCGGCGCCGCATAGACCAGAGCGGACGCGAGATCCTGCTCGAGGTCGACGGCGGCGTCAAAGCGGACAACATCGGGGAGATCGCGCGCGCCGGCGCCGACACCTTCGTCGCCGGGTCCGCCATCTTCGGCGCCAAGGACTACAAGGCGACCATCGCCGCGATGCGCGCGGCGATTCAGTCTGCATAGGCCTGTTCTGAACAAGGGGGCGACGCCCCCTTGTCCCCCGGGGGGACTTTCCCCTCAAGGGGGATCGAGACCTTCCGGGCGTAAATCTCCCAAGTCAGAGGAAGCTCCAATTGCGTAAGGGACATAATCAGAGCTTCCAAATCCCTACTATGCCGCTCGCGCGCGGCATCGCTGCCGTGATGATCGATCTCGACGGCACGCTGCTCGACACCGTTCCCGACCTCGCTGCTGCAGCCCAACGCATGCTCGCCGCGCTGGGCCTGCCTGCGCGCAGCGAGGAGGAAATCCGCAGCTTCATCGGCAAGGGCATTCCGAACCTGGTCGAGCGCTGCCTGCCGAAGGGCGCCGGCGGCGCGCGCACCGCGGCGCTGCAGGCCGAGGCGCTGGCTTTGTACCAGGATTTCTATTTCGAGGAATCCGGCCGGCGCACGACCATCTATCCGGGCGTGCTCGAGGGCCTCGCGCAATTTCGCGCCCTGCGCCTGCGCCTCGCCTGCGTCACCAACAAGGCCGCGCGCTTCACCGTTCCGCTGCTCGAACAAATGGGCCTGGCGCCCTGGTTCGAACTGGTGGTGAGCGGCGACACGCTGGCGCGCAAGAAGCCTGATCCGATGCAGCTCGCGCACATTTGCGCCAAGTTCGCGCTCGCGACGGACAAGGTATTGCTGATCGGCGATTCGGCCAACGACGCGCTCGCGGCACGCGCCGCCGGCTGCCCCGTGCTGTGTGTTTCCTATGGCTACAACGAGGACGGGGACGTGCACGATCTGGACTGTGATGCTATAGTTGAGTCCTTGTCAGAAGCTGCAAACATCCTGCAAAGCACACGGTCGTGATACTCGCAACATCCGGGAAATGGGCGCGTTTCGCCTGGGAAAGCTGGCGCTGCTGGCGTTCTTAGGCGCGCTCGCGGGGCGCATGCGTTTTTCGCGCCCGCCCGTTTTCCGGATCGTTTTTTGGAGCAATCATGACTGAAGTCGAATTCAAGCGTCTCGCCGCGCAGGGTTTCAACCGCATCCCGGTGGTGCTCGAGACCTTCGCCGATCTCGATACGCCGCTGTCCATCTATCTCAAGCTGGCGAACAAGCCCTATTCCTATCTGCTCGAATCGGTGCAGGGCGGAGAGCGCTTCGGCCGCTATTCCTTCATCGGCCTCGCCTCGGCTACGCGCATCAACGTGCACGGCGGGACGGTCCTCGTATTGTCGGGCAACCGCGTGGCAGAGCGCTCCGATTCAGGCGATCCGCTCGCGTTCATCAACAGCTATCTCAAGCGCTTCAAGGTGGCGGCCCTGCCCGGACTGCCGCGGTTCTGCGGCGGCTTGGTCGGCTGCTTCGGTTACGACACGATGCGCTATATCGAGCCGCGGCTCGGGCCTTCAGCGCCGCCGGATGCGCTCGGCACGCCCGACATCCTGCTGATGCTGTCGGAGGAGGTCGCCATCGTCGACAACCTTTCGGGAAAACTGACGCTGGTGGTGTACGCCGAGCCGGAAGTGCCGGGCGCGTATCAAAAGGCGCGCTCGCGGCTGCGCGAACTGCTCGCCGCGCTGCGCGCGCCGGTGCAGATTCCGGCGGAGGCGCCGCAGGCATGCGCGCAGGCGCAATCGGCCTTCGGCGAGGCGGGCTACAAGGCGGCGGTGGGGCGCGCCAAGCGTTACATCCACGACGGCGACGTGATGCAGGTGGTGCTGTCGCAGCGCTTGTCGCTGCCGTTCGGCGCCCGGCCGCTGGCGCTGTACCGGGCGCTGCGCACGCTCAACCCCTCGCCCTACATGTTCTACTTCGATTTCGAGGACTTCCACGTGGTCGGCGCCTCGCCCGAAATTCTGGTGCGGCTGGAGGGCGACAAGGTGACGCTGCGCCCGATCGCCGGCACGCGTCCGCGCGGCAAGACGGCGGAACAGGACGAGGCGCTTGCGGCCGAGCTCCTGGCCGACCCGAAGGAGCGCGCCGAGCATGTCATGCTGATGGATCTGGGCCGCAACGACGTCGGCCGCGTCGCCGCGACCGGCAGCGTGCGCGTCACCGAGAACATGGTGATCGAGCGCTATTCGCATGTCATGCATATCGTCTCCAATGTCGAGGGCAGGCTGCGCCAGGGGCTGGATGCGATGGCCGTGCTGCGCGCGAGCTTTCCCGCGGGCACGGTGTCGGGCGCGCCCAAGGTGCGCGCGATGGAAATCATCGATGAGCTCGAGCCGGTGAAGCGCGGTATTTACTCCGGCGCGGTCGGCTATCTCGGCTTTCACGGCGACATGGATCTCGCCATTGCGCTGCGCACCGCGCTGATCAAGGACGGCGTGCTGCACATCCAGGCGGGCGCGGGCATCGTCGCCGATTCTGACCCGGCCTCGGAATGGCAGGAAACGCTGGCCAAGGCGCGCGCCGTGCTGCGCGCGGCGGAAATGGCCGCAGCCGGCCTGGACTCGAGGCTGGAGGACTGAGCATGCTGCTCCTGATCGACAATTACGACTCCTTCACCTACAACCTGGCGCAGTATTTCGGCGAGCTGGGCGAAGAGGTGCGGGTGGTGCGCAACGACGCCATCGACATCAAAGGAATCGCCGCGCTGGCGCCGGCGCGCATCGTCATCTCGCCCGGGCCGTGCACCCCCAACGAAGCCGGCATCTGCGTGCCCCTGGTGCGCGAGTTCGCCGGCAAGCTGCCCATTCTCGGCGTCTGCCTCGGGCATCAGGCGATCGGCGCGGCCTTCGGCGCCGCGATCGTCCACGCGGGCCGGGTGATGCACGGCAAGACCTCCGCCATCCGCCACGAATCGAAGGGCGTGTTCGCCGGGCTGCCCTCGCCGTTCCGGGCGACGCGCTATCATTCGCTCGCGATCGAGCGCGCGAGCCTGCCCGATTGCCTGGAGGTCACCGCCGAAGCCGAAGACGGCGAGATCATGGGGGTGCGCCACCGCCGCTTCGCGCTCGAGGGCGTGCAGTTCCATCCCGAATCGATACTCACCGAACACGGCCACGCGCTGCTGAAAAACTTCTTGAGATAGGAACCGAACCATGTCGATGACGCCACAGGACGCGCTCGCGCGCGCGATCGAACACCGCGAGATTTTCCACGATGAGATGCTCGATCTGATGCGCCAGATTATGAGCGGGAAGACGTCGCCGGTGATGATCGCGGCCATCACCATCGCGCTGCGGGTGAAAAAAGAAACCATCGGCGAGATCACCGCCGCAGCCCAGGTGATGCGCGAACTCGCGACCAAGGTCGAGGTCAAGGATGCGCACAATCTGGTGGACGTGGTCGGCACCGGCGGCGACGGCGCGCGCACCTTCAACATCTCAACCGCGGCGATATTCGTCGCGGCCGCGGCCGGGGCGCGGGTGGCCAAGCACGGCGGGCGCGCCGTGTCCTCGCAGTCGGGCAGCGCCGACGTGCTCGAGGCGCTGGGGGTCAATATCAATCTGCCGCCTGCGCAGGTGGCGCAGTGCATCGACGAGATCGGCGTCGGTTTCATGTTTGCACCCAACCACCACACGGCGATGAAGCATGCGGCGCCGGTGCGGCGCGAACTCGGCGTGCGGACCATATTCAACATTCTCGGGCCGCTTACCAACCCGGCCGGCGCGCCGACCCAGCTGATGGGCGTGTTCCATCCCGATCTGGTGGGGATCCAGATCCGCGTGCTGCAGCGTCTCGGGGCGCGCCACGCCATGACGGTGTTCGGCCTGGAAGGGCTGGACGAGATCTCGATCAGCGGCAAGACCATGATCGGCGAGCTCAAGGATGGGCGCATCGAGGAATACAGCGTGCACCCGGAGCGCTTCGGCCTGCCGCTGCACGACCCGCGCGCGCTGCGCGTGGAGACGGTGGAGGAATCGCGCGCGATGGTGCTGGGCGCGCTCGACAACAAGATCGGCGCGGCGCGCGACATCGTCGCGCTCAACGCCGGCGCTGCGATTTACGTCGCGGGCAAGGCGGCGGGCATGGAAGAGGGCGTGGAACAGGCGTTCGAAGCCATCGCCAGCGGCGCGGCGCGGGCGAAGCTGGACCAGTTCGCGCTGTTGACACAACAACTGGGCCGTGGCTGAAGAAGTACGAAGTGCGATGCGAGCCGGTTGATCGTGGGGAACCGAACTGGAATCGCGGCCCAATCCCGCACGGGTTGGGCTAGAATCCGGTTTTCGGCTTATCTTTGTGAGGCCATGATGCAATACTCTATTCTTTACGAGGCGATCAACGACCCCGGCTTCCCGCCGGGCTATTACTATGCCCATATTCCCTCGCTCGATCTCACCACGCACGGCAGAGGGATCGACGGTGCCAAGGCCGCAGCGCAGGAGCTGATCCAAGTCTGGATCGAAACCAAGCGCGGTCACGGCGAGAAGGTCCCGGTCGAATCCGAATCGTTCTTTTCCCGCATCGAAGTGGACGATGCCCTATTCGGCGCGTGAGGCCCTGAAGAGCTTGCTGCGCGCGGGTTTCGCCGAAGTCCGGCAAAGCGGCTCGCACAAGGTTTTGCGACACCCCGATGGCAGACAGACTTATGTGGCCATGCACCCCGGGGATATTCCTTCCGGCACCCTGCGCAAGATCCTGAAGCAGGCCGGACTATCGGAAGAGGAATTCAGGAAGCTGTGAACAGGCCTCCCGCCAACGTTCTCGAAAAAATACTTGCCGTCAAAGCCGAAGAAGTCGCCGCGGCGAAGCGCGAGCGGCCGCCAGCGCGCGTGCGCGCCGCGGCGCGCGCGGCGCCGCCGCCGCGCGATTTTCTGGGCGCGCTCAGGGCGAAAATCGCGCATGGACAGGCGGCGGTGATCGCCGAAATCAAGAAGGCCAGCCCGAGCAAGGGCCTGCTGCGCGCGGATTTCGATCCGGCCGCGATCGCGGCGGGCTATGCCGCGCACGGCGCGGCCTGCCTGTCGGTGCTGACCGACCGCGAATTCTTCCAGGGCGCGCCGCAGGACCTGGCGGCGGCGAGGAACGCCTGCGCCCTGCCCGCGCTGCGCAAGGACTTCATGCTCGACGCCTACCAGGTGTTCGAGGCGCGCGCGCTGGGCGCCGACTGCATCCTGCTCATCGCCGCGGCGCTCGATGTCGGGCGCATGCGAGAGTTGGAGGCGCTGGCCCACGAATTGGGCATGGCAGTGCTGGTGGAAGTGCACGACGCCGCGGAACTCGCCTGCGCGCTCGCGCTGGCCACGCCGCTGATCGGCGTCAACAACCGCAACCTGCGCAATTTCGAGACGCGGCTCGCGACCACGCTGGAGCTGCTGCCGCACATCCCGCCCGAGCGCCTGGTCGTCACCGAGAGCGGCATCTGCGCGCGCGCGGACGTGGAATTGATGCGCGCCAACGGCGTGCATGCCTTCCTCGCGGGGGAGGCGTTCATGCGCGCCGCGGATCCCGGGGCGGAGCTCGAACGCATGTTCACGGCGACCGAACATCCATCGCGGTCAAGCCGCGGCAGAGGATCGCGATAGCGGACCTCTACTGACGCCTGCGGCGGCGCAGATCGCCGCGCCGGCGCGCTACAGCGCATCGGGTAGGAGGAAGGGTTACCCCTTCCGTCCTCCCACACCACCGGACGTGCGGTTCCGCATCCGGCGGTTCCTGACTACTGGGCGAACCGCCCCAGCGAGCTTCGTTCCGTTCATCGTGTCGCCTGTCGTCCAATAGACACCTACAGCCACCGTCAAAGCTTCCGGCCCTTTCAGTATAACCGCAGGCCCTCCGTTGCCAGAGGCTTCTGCCCTGTACGCGCAGAGAGCACGCGTGACTATCCACTCATGTCAGGTTCAGCCCTTCGCCACTCCGCTTGCAGTGACTACTACGACCTCTGCTGACTTCTGCCAACCCATCCCGGCACCTCGCGATGCCAGTAGCACAAGGCAGGATGGCAGACCTCCCAGGGTAATGCGCGCGACCTTCATGCTTATGCCTGTCGGATTTACGGCGTAGCGTTCCGTGCAAGTATTGGGCTTTGACGATATTGGCCGCCTCACCCCGCTACGTCGCCTAATCCGCTTCCTGTTCGTCAGGCCAGCACTTTGCTTTCAGCTTCCTTCAGATTCCACCTCGCGATGGACACCCTTGCCGTTCAGCTAACACTTCCCCCTGCCGGGTGTGTAGAGGACTTTCACCTCCAAGTCGTCTTTCCCGCCACCACAGCGGTTCCAACAGCGCCAGTCACGGCGCTACGCGCCATGCCTGGCGCACCAAAAAAAAACGGCCACCCGAAGGTGGCCGTTTGAACTTCAGATCGACGCGGGTCGATTAGAACGAGTGCCTTAAACCCACCTGGAACACGCTCGGGTCGAAACCGGCGGCAACACCGACACCACCAAGCACTGTCCTGGCGGCGCCTGCGTCGTTGTCCATCTTGGCGTAAGTCGCATACAGATTGGTGCGCTTGGACATCGGGTGCTCGTAGCCGATGGCGATCAACCTGGCGTCGCCATTGACGACACCGGCAAGCTTGTTGTTCAGCCTGGTGTAGCCAATTTTGACCAGGTCCTTGCCCATCACCGGCATCACAGCGGTAAGGGTCCAGACTTGATCATCCTGCGCGCCATCTTTCTTGGCGGTGTTCCAGCCCAGGCCGAGCTTCACCACCTTGAAATCATAAGAGCCGTTCAACTGGTTGCGCCTGGTGTCGTCACCAATCCCAGCAGTACCAACGCTTGTCGTTTGGTTGTCGTAACCGTAGTTGACGTTGATCGGGCCATTGGCGTAGGAAATCTTAAGGCCGTGTTCGCGTCCCATTTTTTTGTTTGTGACGCCTGGGACGTTGGTGGTGCCCTCGACGCCGGTGCCATCCGCATCCTGACCCAGGCCGACCATCACGGCGAAACTAAAGCCGTTCATGTTGACAGAATCCCAGCGAATGGCGTTGTTCATGCGCGTATCGCCGACTTGCAAGACGTAGGACGAGCCCGCACCGGCTACGTAGAATACGTCACTGGGGACAAATGAACTAAACCAGGGCGTGTACTGACGACCCATATTTACGCTGCCCCAGGTCTTGCCCGAGAGACCGACATAGGCCTGACGGTTCCAGAACTGCGCTGCTGCCTGCGTACCGTTGTCCGGATTGGCTTGGGTTTCGAGCACCCAGTTGGCGCTCAAGCCGTTGCCCAGATCTTCCGTGCCTTTGAAGCCCAAACGGTTCGTGGTGGTACCGCTAGGAACCATGCGCGTCAGATTGCCGGCGGCGTCGGAGTACTTGCCGCTTTCAATTGCGAGGTCGACCACACCCCAGATGGTGACATTTGACTGGGCGAAGGCCCCGCTGGAAACAAGGCTGGCGACAGCCAGAGCGATAAGTTTCTTTTGCATACTGTATTCTCCTTAAAGTTTGAACAGCGCTAGCATCAATGACACCACGTGGTTGGCCACTGCGGCTGCACTTTTCGCGTCCCCCCAGTTGGGAGTTGCTGAGCGCATTCTCACTCAAATCGGGCGCGCAGCAACGATTTTTCTGCGGAGAAGTGCAATAAACAGGCTGAAATGTTGTATTTTTGCAACAGGACACGGGCCACCCGCCAAATTAGGCTGTGACCGGCTGTTGTCGCCGGGGTCGGTGCTAGCGGGGCCGGACCAGCGCCGATCCGCTACAATCGGATCATTCCGCCATGTTCAACAGCGTAGACAGACTGATCATCGAATTCGACAAGGCCCTGCGCACGCTGGCGGCGACACCGGCGTCGGCGCGGCCCGTGCCCGGTGGCGCGCTTGCCGAGGCGCAGCTCACGGACGCTGAAAAGCGCCATGCGGCGGCGCTGATGCGGGTGAATCACTGCGGCGAGGTATGCGCACAGGCCCTGTATCAGGGGCAGGCGCTGTCCAGCGACGATGCGACGGTGACGCGGGCGCTGGCGCAGGCGGCGCGCGAGGAGACCGAGCATCTCGCCTGGACCGAGCAGCGCGTGACCGAATTGGGCGGGCGCCTGAGCCTGCTCAATCCGCTCTGGTACGCTGGTTCGCTCGCCCTGGGCTATGCCGCAGGCAGGTTCGGCACGCGCTGGAACCTGGGGTTTCTGGCCGAGACCGAACGCCAGGTCGAGGCGCATCTGGATGGCCACCTGGAGCGCCTCGCGCCGCAGGACGCGAAAACCCGCGCCATCGTCGCGCAAATGAAACAGGACGAAAGCGCCCACGCCCGGACTGCCTATGCGCTGGGCGCGGCCGAGCTGCCCGAGCCGGTGAAGCGCGCCATGCGCGCCTCTGCGCGCGTCATGACGCAGGTTTCCTACTGGGTTTGAGCGGGCCCGCAATCACTCCGCCACGATCTCGTAGTCGTGCGTGATCTGGGCGGTCTTGCCCAGCATGATCGAGGCGGAGCAGTATTTCTGGTGCGAAAGTTTGATCGCCGACTCCACCATCGATGTCTTCAGGTTCCTGCCGCGCAGCACGAAATGCATGTGGATGCGGGTGAATATCCTGGGGTCGGTTTCGGCGCGCTCGGCTTTTAACTCGACGCTGCAACCGCTGATCTCCTGCCCGCTTTTCTTCAGGATCACTACTACGTCGTAGGCGCTGCAGCCGCCGGTGCCGAGCAGCACCATTTCCATCGGCCGCGGGCCGAGGTTGCGCCCCCCGCCTTCAGGCGCGCCGTCCATCACCAGCGCATGGCCGCTGCCGGTTTCGGCGACGAAGCTCACCCCGTCTATCCACTTCACCTTGCATTCCATGATCGACATCCTTGGATTCCGTAACACGGCCGGGAGATGCGTTTTCTCCCGCTTCCCCGACGCAAAGCCGTCGGAAAGTTGCTGGCGACGGGGTTCTGGCCGGTGAGCCGGCATTGTAGCCCAGCCGTGCCGGAACGGACTTTGGTTTGACACCCACGCGCCGCTGACATACAATCACGCCCTTTTCCGCGTAGCTGTTTATCCCATGAAAACATTTTCCGCCAAGCCGCATGAAGTCAAACGCGACTGGTTCGTGATCGACGCCAGCGACAAGGTGCTCGGACGCGTCGCCACCGAGGTGGCCCGGCGCCTGCGCGGCAAGCACAAGGTCATCTACACGCCGCACGTGGATACGGGCGATTTCATCGTCGTCGTCAATGCCGCCAAGCTGCGGGTCACCGGCGCCAAGGCCGCCGATAAGACCTATTTTCGGCACAGCGGTTATCCCGGCGGCATTTCGCAGACCAGTTTCGGCAAGATGCAGGCGCGTTTTCCGGGGCGGGCGTTGGAAAAAGCGGTCAAGGGCATGTTGCCCAAGGGCCCGCTGGGCTACGCCATGTTCAAGAAATTGAAGGTGTACGCCGACGGCGAGCATCCGCACGTTGCACAGCAACCCAAAGCGCTGGAGATTTGATCAATGGCTGAGACCAGTTACAACTACGGCACGGGCCGCCGCAAGACCTCGGTGGCGCGCGTGTTCATCCGGCCCGGCAAGGGCAAGTTCATCGTCAACGACAAGGCGCTGGACGAGTATTTTGCGCGCGAGACCGGCCGCATGGTGGTGCGCCAGCCGCTGGTCCTGACCGATCATTTGCAGACTTTCGACATCAAAGTCAACGTAGACGGCGGCGGCGAGTCCGGCCAGGCCGGTGCGGTGCGTCACGGCCTCACCCGCGCCTTGATCGAATACGACCCCGCGCTCAAGCCTGCGCTGTCCAAGGCCGGGCTGGTGACGCGAGATGCGCGCGAGGTCGAACGCAAAAAAGTGGGCTTGCACAAGGCGCGGCGTGCAAAGCAGTTCTCCAAGCGGTAACCCCGGCCCCAGGAAACACGAAAAAGCCGCCCTTCGAGGCGGCTTTTGTTTTTTCGCGCGGCATTTGTTGGCTGTTAGACTGGAAATCACATGCGGAGCGGCAGATGATCAAGATCGGCGTGGTTGGAGGTACCGGATACACCGGCGTTGAACTGTTGCGCATTCTGGCGCAGCATCCGCAGGCTGAACTGCGCGCCATTACCTCGCGCAAGGAAGCGGGCATGCGCGTGAGCGAACTGTTTCCCAGCCTGCGCGGTCACGTCGACCTCGCTTTTTCCGACCCCGCGGCGGCGACGTTGGATCAGTGCGACGTCGTGTTCTTCGCCACGCCGCACGGCGTCGCCATGAACGATGCCTGGCGGCTGGTCGACGCCGGGGTGCGCCTGATCGATATATCCGCCGATTTCCGCATCCAGAACGTGGCCGAATGGGAAAAATGGTACAAGGTGAAGCACGCCTGTCCGGAACTGATACCCCAGGCGGTCTACGGCCTGCCCGAGGTCAACCGCGCGGCGATCCGCAAGGCGCGCATCGTCGCCAATCCTGGCTGCTATCCAACCGCGGTGCAGTTGGGCTTCCTTCCCTTGCTCGAGGCGCGGGCCGTCGATGCCGGGCACCTGATCGCGGACGCCAAATCGGGTGTGAGCGGAGCCGGGCGCAAAGCGGAGACGCACCTCCTGTTCTCGGAGGCCTCGGACAATTTCAAGGCCTACGCTGTGCCGGGGCATCGCCATGGCGTGGAGATCGTCCAAAGCCTGGCGCAAATCATCGGCAGCGGGATCGGCCTGACTTTCGTGCCGCACCTGGCGCCGATGATACGCGGCATCCATGCCACGCTGTATGCGCGCGTCACGCGCGAGCTCGACTTCCAGGAACTGTACCAGGAGCGCTATGCGCGCGAGCCCTTTGTCGATGTCCTGCCGCCAGGCAGCCATCCGGATACGCGCTCGGTGCGCGCCGCCAACACCTGCCGCATCGCCGTGCATCGGCCCGAGGGCGGCGACACCCTGGTGGTGCTCTCGGTCATCGATAACCTGGTCAAGGGGGCTTCGGGCCAGGCGGTGCAGAACATGAACCTCATGTTCGGCCTGGACGAGTCGCTCGGCCTCGGCCAGGTGCCGGTTCTTCCGTAGCCGCTGCGATGCCGAACCTGCTGAAAAGATTGCGCCAGCGCTTCGGCATCTCGGCACCGCGGATGACGGTGCAGACCCATGTCGCCTGGTACTGGCGCATGCTCGGCTTGGTCGTGGTGCTGTCCTGTTCGTTCGCTCTGGCGGCGTGGATGTACGACGCCGGCCGGCGCTTTGCCGGTTTCGATAGCAGCGAGGCGGAGCAGGAACTATCGCGATTGCGCGAGCAAGCTGGCAAGCTGACCGAGGAAACCGCGCTACTGCGCGCCAGCGTCAACGCGAGCGACAGCAAGCTGCAGATCGAGCGCACCGCGCAGACCCAATTGGGCAGGCAGGTGAAGGCGCTGGAAGACGAAAACGTGCGGCTGAAGGAGGATCTGGCGTTTTTCGAGAACCTGATCCCGAGCGAGCACCGGGACAACACGCTGCTGATCAATCGCTTCCGCGTCGACCCCGGGGCGCTGCCGGGCGAGTTTCGCTACCGCCTGTTGCTGTTGCAGGGCGGTCGGCGCGACAAGCCCTTCCAGGGTAATCTGCAATTGCTGGTGACCCTGCAGGAGGGGGGCAAAGATGCTATTATTACTTTGCCCGAGGAAGGGGCAGCCCAGGCTTATAAGATCAGTTTCAAGTACTTCCAGCGGGTCGAGGGCACGTTCCGCGTGGCGCCGGGCGCGCAGGTCAAGATGGTGAGTGTGCGGATTTTCGAAACCGGGTCCGCTCATGTGCGTGCGACGCAGAGCTTCAATCTGTCTTAGGGGCGGTCACAAGGACCTAGTGACAGCTTCTGCTTTTGGGGGAGCGCGAGAGGGCGCATTCCCTCGTTTTGTCAGAACCTTAATGGGGGTGGTCCATGTTCAGCAAAAAGGCGAACAAGCCGCAGAACCGCATCGATAGCCTGATCGGCGCTGG
>MERK01000140.1:366-7348 GCA_001770575.1 Betaproteobacteria bacterium RIFCSPLOWO2_12_FULL_64_23 | reverse complement strand
ATAATCGGGTACTTTGCATAATCGGCCTTATGGAAAGTTTTGCATAAGGCCGAGAAGCAGACGCCCGCGACAATACCTCGGACAACCAGCGCCAGTCCGGTGACGGTTATCGCTTCTGCCTCAGGACGGCATCGCTCGTCGGCCCGCCACCGCTCGCGAGGTCGCTCGCATTCGGGGGAAACCCGGTTGAAATTCTTGTCGAGACCATCCCCCGGATTTGCATGCACGATGCCCGGAGAGCCGCGTCCCTATTGGCTTCCAGGCACATTTTGCCTCAGCCCGCGGTGGCGCAGGATTCCTTCACGCCCAGCTTCTTCAGGATGAACCCGAGCGGGCAAGCCCCGGTGAACCCGAACTGCAGCAGGTTGGCGCCGACAAAGGCAGTGAGCCACAGCCAGTAGCTGCTGTGAAAAGCCGGGCTCGCCTGCACGCCGAGCGCGAGCGATATCAAGATGAAGCTCCCGGCAAATGCGTGGATCAGGTCGTTGACGGTCATAGAATTGCTCCTATAGGTCAGTTGGGCTGGTCAGAACTCAAAATTGGCTCCGCAGGCGCGGGGTTCGAATCAGCCTGTCGCGCGGGCCAGCGCTTCCAGTTCGCCGCGTAATACAGCACCGGAATCACCACCAGCGTGAGCACGGTGGAAACCAGGATGCCGAAAATCAGCGATATCGCCAGGCCGTTGAAAATCGGGTCGTCGAGGATGAAGAACGCGCCCAGCATCGCCGCCAGGCCGGTCAGCACGATGGGCTTGGCGCGGGTCGCGCCGGCGTTGATCACGGCGTGCTCGAAGTCCGCGCCGCCCTCCATCTGCAGGTTGATGAAATCCACCAGCAGGATGGAGTTGCGCACGATGATCCCGGCGAGCGCGATCATGCCGATCATGGAGGTCGCGGTGAACTGCGAGCCCAAGAGCGCATGCCCCGGCATTACGCCGATGATGGTCAGCGGAATCGGCGCCATGATGATGAGCGGCACCAGATAGGACTTGAACTGCGCCACCACCAGCAGGTAGATCAGGACCAGGCCCACCGCATAGGCAAGGCCCATGTCGCGGAACGTCTCGTACGTCACCTGCCACTCGCCGTCCCACTTGATCGCATAGCCGGCATAGGCGTCCTCCGGCTGGGAAATGAAGGTTTCGCCCAGCGTTCCGCCCTGCGGCAACGGCTTGCCCATGATCCGGCCGCGGATGTCGAACATGCCGTAGAGCGGGCTGTCGAGCTTTCCCGCCATGTCGCCGACCACGTAGACGACCGGCAGCAGGTCCTTGTGATAGACGGTCGCATCGCGCCCGACGCGCTCGGCGCGCACCAGTTCGGTCAGCGGGACCAGCGCGCCGCCGGCGGCGCGCACTTTCAGCCGCAGCAGGGATTCGACGCGGCTCGCCTGCCCCGGCGGCAGCGATATTCTCACCGGAACTTCGTACTTCGCCCCGCTGTCATGCAACGGCGTCACATCCTCGCCCGCAAGCCCGATACGAATCGCGGCGACGATATCGCGCTGCGCCACGCCCATCAGCGCCGCCTTGGCCTGATCGACGCGCAAACGCAGCTTGGGCGCGGCCTCGTCGACGCTCGCGTCGACGTCGACGATGTCCGGCGTGGCGGCGAAATCGGCGCGCAATTTTTGCGCGACTGCGATCTGGCCCGGATAGTCCGGGCCATAGACTTCGGCCACGATCGGCGCCTGCACCGGCGGCCCCGGCGGCACCTCGACCACCTTCAGCGTGGCGCCATTGCGCTCGGCGATCGCCTCCAGCGGCGGGCGCACGGCAAGCGCGATTTCGTGGCTCTTGCGGCTGCGCTGGTGCTTGTCGACCAGGTTCACCTGGATGTCGCCGAGCTCGGGCGACTGGCGCAGGTAATACTGGCGCACCAGGCCGTTGAAGTTGATCGGCGCGCTGGTGCCGGCGTACGCCTGGTAGTCGGTGACTTCGGCCACCGTCGCCAGATAGGCACCCATTTCCTGCAGCACCGCGGAGGTACGCTCCAGCGGCGTGCCGGTCGGCATGTCCACCATCACCTGCAATTCGGATTTATTGTCGAACGGCAGCATTTTCAGCACCACCAGCTTCAGCCCCGCGAGCGAAACCGCCCCGAGTATCAGCACCAGAATGCCGGTGTAGAGCGTGACGCGCGCCCTGCCGCCCTTCGCCTCGTTGAGGAACGGTCCGATGACGCGGCGGAACAGGCGCAGCGCCCCACTCTCTTGCGGCTCCTCGCCATGCTCGGTGCCATGCGGCTTGAGCAGCTTCAGCGCCAGCCAGGGGGTGACGATGAAGGCGATCGCAAGCGAGATGATCATGCCCATGCTGGCGTTGATCGGAATCGGGCTCATGTAAGGGCCCATCAGGCCGCTGACGAACGCCATAGGCAGCAGCGCCGCGATCACGGTGAAAGTCGCAAGGATGGTGGGGCCGCCGACTTCGTCCACCGCATCCGGGATCAATTCCGCCAGCGGCTGTCCTGAAAGTACGCCGCGGCGGTGGATGTTCTCCACCACCACGATCGCATCGTCGACCAGGATGCCGATGGAAAAAATCAGCGCGAACAGCGACACCCGATTGAGGGTGAAACCCCAGGCCCAGGAGGCGAACAGCGTCGCGGCCAGCGTCAGGATGACGGCTGAGCCGACGATCACCGCCTCGCGCCGCCCCAGCGCGGCCCATATCAGCACCACCACCGACAGCGTCGCGAAAATCAGCTTCTGGATCAGCTTCTGCGCCTTGTCGTTGGCGGTCTGGCCGTAGTTGCGGGTGAGCGAAACTTCAACCCCCTCCGGAATGACGCTACCCTTGAGTTGCTCTATCCGCCGAATCAGGTGGTCGGCGACATCCACTGCGTTCTCGCCCGGTTTCTTGGCGATCGCGAGGGTCACTGCGGGAAACTCGCCGCGCGCCTTGCCGCTGCCGGCGACGCCGTTCCCGTACCAGACGTAATGCGCCGGAAGCTCCGGGCCATCCTCTACCCGCGCCACGTCTTCGAGATAAATCGGACGTCCCTGCACCGCGCCGATGACCAGGCGCTTTACGTCCGCGGCCGAGGCGAGGAACTGTCCGGTCTCGATCTGGGTCTCGCGGTTCCCGTCCACCAGGCTGCCCGAGGGCATCGCGACGTTGGCCGCGATCAGCGCAGTGCGCACGTCCTGGGGCGTGAGGCGCCAGGCGTGCAGGCGCTCCACGTCGAGCAGCACGCGCAGCGCGCGCCGCGCGCCGCCGAGGGTCGCCACGGTGCGCACGCCGGGCACACGCTGCAACTCGATCTCGGCCGCATGCGCAATCTGCTCCAGCTGGTAGGCGCCGCGTGCGGGATCGGCGATCCACAGCGTCAGGCTGACGATGGGCACGTCGTCGATGCCCATCGGCTTGATGATGGGTTCGCCCACGCCAAGCGACGGTGACACCCAGTCTCGGTTCGAATTGATGGTGTCGTACAAGCGCACCAGCGCCTGGGTGCGATCCTCGCCGACTTTGAACTGCACCGTGAGCACCGCCATCCCCGGTTTGGTCACCGAGTAGATGTGCTCCATGCCGGTGATGCGCGAGAGCACCTGTTCGGCGGGCGTGGTCACCAGCGATTCCACGTCCTTGGCGGAAGCGCCCGGGAACGGGATCAGCACGTTCGCCATGGTGACGTTGATCTGCGGTTCTTCCTCGCGCGGCGTCACCAGCACCGCGAACGCCCCGAGCAGCAGCGCAATCAGCGCAATCAGCGGGGTCATCTGCGAGTGCAGGAAGTACTGGCTGATGCGTCCGGAGATGCCCATGTTGAATTGGTGATCAGTTATGCGGGATGAGGTCGGGGGCCGGACCTGGCCGGACGAGTGTCCTGCCGGTCTCGTTCTTCGCGGCTTGCGTTACTTGCCGCCGCGCTTCAAGGCCGCCAATGCGGCGACCGGGTCGAGCGCAACTTTTTCGCCGGGCGCGACGCCGGCGAGCACTTCCACCTCCGCGTCCCCCGCCATTTCGCCCAGACGCAACTGACGAAAGCGGATCGCGCCGTTCTCGCCCACGACATAGGCGCCGGCCACTTCGCTGCGCCTGGCCACCGCAGTTGCCGGAATCAGCAGCTTCTTCACCCGGCCGACGGCGAAATAGGCGCGCGCGAACATGCCCGGATACAGGCCTGCGATGCCTGGCGGCAGGTCGAGCCGCACCTGCGTCGTGTGGGTCTGGGCGTCCGCGGCAGGCAGGATCGACAATTTCGACGCCTGCACGCGCTTGTTCAGCGCCGGAAATTCCACGCTGGCGCTGACGAGCTTGCGCACCGCATCGAGCTCGCGCTGCGGCATGTTCGCGGTGACGCGCAGCTCGCCCGGGTCGAAACCGGTCATCAGCGGCTTGCCGGGCACGGCCATCTCTCCCAGCTCGACATGGCGCGCGGATACCACGCCGCTGTAGGGCGCAGTCACGGTGGCGTAGCCCCTGGTGGCCGCGGCCTGGCCGCCGCCCGCCTCGGCGACGGCAAGCTGCGCTTTGGCCGCCTGGTAGTCGGCCTGCGCCTTGTCCATCGCCGCCGCGCTCATGAATTTTTGCTCCACCAGCCTGTGCGTGCGCTCGAATTGCGCCTGGGCATTGCGCAGCGCCGCCTCGGCCTGGGCGATCTGGGCCTGGCTCGCGGCATAGACCTGATTGACCTCGGCAGGGTCGATGCGCACGATCACCTGGCCCTTCCTGACCCGGTCGCCGACATCGAAGTTCACCGCCACCACGCGGCCGGAAATCTGCGCCGCTACGGTCGATTGTTTCACCGCCTCGATCACGCCTTCGGCAACATAGGTCTGCTCGACCTCGCGATACTCCACGGTGGCGGTGCGCAGGGCCGGCGCATCGGCCACCGCGGCAGCCGGCACGAGCGCGATGGCAAGCGCTAATCCCGCGGCGCGCAATATGAAAATGTATCGAGTAATCATGGCGGTCATTGTAGCGGCAGACCTAGGGAGGGTATGTGACTTAGGTTACCGAACTGCTTCCAGCCCGATGGAGCATATGTGGCCTAGTTTACCGGACTGCTGGCGTACCGCTATGATGTGCGTCAAACTGACGACGGATCACCCCTCCCGCAGATGCGCCTGCTTGGCATCTCGGGGGTTGAGAGGGTAGACTACAACCATGTCGAACGAGAATCTGCTTTCACGCATTACGGTTGATCCTGCGATCTGCCACGGGAAGCCGTGCGTGCGCGGCCTGCGCTATCCGGTAGAGACTATTCTGGAATACCTGGCAGGCGGGGATTCGGTCGACGATCTGCTGGCGGAATTTCCTGACCTGGAGCGGGAGGACATCCTCGCCTGTCATGAGTTTTCGCGAAAAATGCTGGCGGCCAAGAGCGTTCATCTGACGCTCGCATGAAATTCGTCGTGGATGCTCACCTCCCGCGCAGGTTGTGCGGGATACTGTCAAGCCATGGTCATGAAGCCGTACATACGCTGGATCTTCCGGCAGGAAACGCAACCAGCGACGAAGTCATTAATCGCATTTCTCTCGACGATCTCCGGGTCGTGATCTCGAAGGACACGGATTTTTTCTTTTCCCACACCCTACACGGGCGGCCGTGGAAGCTGCTGCTGGTCAAGACCGGCAACATGTCCACGCGCGATTTGTGCGCGTTGCTGGAGCGCAACCTGCCGGCGATCGAAGCGGCGTTGGAGAGCTACACGCTGGTGGAGATTGACCGGCTGGCGGTCAAGCCGGTGGCGTGATTTCGCCGCTACTGGATGCCCGCTTTCTCCGGCATTACGGAATCATGCGTGGAGCGCACGCCCGCGTGTGCCGCCGCAATGCTCGCCTACAACGAGCGCCAAGCGGTGCAACTGGTCAGAAAAAGTGGTTGACCGCAGTCGCGCCGGTCTGCTCCTCGGCCTTATGTGAAGCTCCACATAAGGCCGAGGAGCAGACGTCCGCGGTGGGGACCCTGAGCGGGCGCGCCTGGCCGAACTGGGACGGTCGGGTCATCTGGCTCAAGGCAGTTGCGTTCATTGATGCATCGCGCAAGGCGACATCAACCACGTAATACGGATACCCGCAATTAGTACAAAGCACCGGAAAGCAGCTTGCGATACTCGCTGACCAGCGTGGCCTGATCCTCGGCGAGCTTGAACACCTCGACCATCAGCTTGCGCGCGCTGGTGCGCAAGGCGCCGCGGTCCTTGCGCACCACCTGCAGCAGCGCCGCGAGCGCGGGTTCGTAGCGCTTGTCGGCGACCAGGCGCTCGCCCAGCGCGAGGAGCGAGGGCAGGTCGTCCGGATTGGCGGCGAGCTTCGCTTCCAGTTCCCCGATCGCCGGCAGTTGCTGGCTTTTCTTCCAGAACGCAAGCACGGAATAGAGTTTGTCCGCGCGCTCGTCGCGCTCGCGTTCCGGGATCGGCGCGAACATTTCATCCGCCTCGGCGTGGCTGTTCTTCGCCAGCAACAACTCGACCAGATCCAGCCGCACCGCGCGGTTCTCCGGATCGAGTTCGAGGGCGCTGCGCAGGTGGCGCTCGGCCTCGTCGAAATTGCCCTGGGTCACGAGCGCGCGCGCGGTGCGGCGCAGTCTTTCGCCCGGCGTCGGGATCAATCGGTCGATGAAGGCGCGCACGCCGCTCTCGGGCAGCGCACCGGTAAATTCGTCCGCCA
Organism: Betaproteobacteria bacterium RIFCSPLOWO2_12_FULL_64_23; assembly: GCA_001770575.1. Taxonomy (GTDB): domain Bacteria; phylum Pseudomonadota; class Gammaproteobacteria; order Burkholderiales; family SG8-39; genus 2-12-FULL-64-23. The sequence continues at coordinate 729 of MERK01000140.1, read as the reverse complement.
GCTTGCCATCAACAAAAGCCTTGACGTTGGGGATGCCGCGCACGCCGAAACGCGCGGACAATTGCGGATGCTCGTCGGAATTGACCCTGGCCAGCAGGAACCTGCCCTGGTATTCGCCGGTGAGCTTCTCCAGGATGGGCTTCAGCGCGCGGCAGGGGGCGCACCAGGGCGCCCAGAAATCGACCAGCACGGGCACCTTCTCCGATGCTTGCACCACGTCGCGCTCGAAGGCCTCGGTTCCGGTATCAAACGAATGGGTGTTCATGGCGCCTCCAGCAGATATTCATGGCATATATGAGGTCAGGTGCGGCTATTTGCAAGCGCGCTGGCCGTGGCGCGAGCTTTCTTATAGCATCCGGACAT
>MERK01000140.1:145-233 GCA_001770575.1 Betaproteobacteria bacterium RIFCSPLOWO2_12_FULL_64_23 | reverse complement strand
CGATCGAACACGCGCTCGATGCGAGGCCGTGCGATGCGGCTGCGGCATATCCGGAGCTGAACGCCCTGCCGGCGCAGGCGCTCTCGGG
>MERK01000140.1:0-139 GCA_001770575.1 Betaproteobacteria bacterium RIFCSPLOWO2_12_FULL_64_23 | reverse complement strand
CAACATCGTGCTGCTGGTGATCGACGGGCTGGGCTACGACTACCTCAGCCGCGCCGGCGCGGGCGGCGCGCTGCAGCGTCACCTCAAGGCGCGCATCACGTCGGTGTTTCCCTCCACCACGGCCACTGCGGTGACGAGT
>MERK01000139.1 GCA_001770575.1 Betaproteobacteria bacterium RIFCSPLOWO2_12_FULL_64_23 | reverse complement strand
CCGCGGGAATGTCGATGTTTACGCCCGAATTCGGCACCTGCCCGGTGGCGAGCACCACCAGGTCGGCGGCGGCGATGGTGGCATCCTCGTCGAGAATCAGGTCGCGGAATTTCACCTCGCACACATCGCCCTTGGCTTCGACCGAGGCAACTTTGCCCTTGGTGAAGGTGACGCCCTTTTCTTGCGCGCTGCGGTAGAAGTCCTCGCCGTTGCCCGGCACGCGCAGGTCGTCGTAAATCACCACGGTATCCACCGCGGGATTGGCGTCCTTGAAATACATCGCCTGCTTCATGCTCGCGCCGCAGCAAAAGCCCGAGCAGTAGGAAAGGTGCTTGCCCGACTCGTCGCGCTGGCCGGCGCATTGCACGAACACCACGGTCTTTACTTCGCCGCCGTCCGAGGGCCTGCGGATAGGCTGTCCCTTGCCCGCGGCTTCTTTCGCCAGTTTCTCCAGCGTCGCCTGGTCGATCACGTTGGGGCTCTTGCCGCCGCCGAGTTCGGGCAGCTTGGCGATGTCGTAGGTGGTGAATCCCGTCGCCTGGATGATGGCGCCGACTTCCTCGGTCAGTGATGGGCCGCTTTCCACGCTGATGTCGACCTTGAACCGGCCAGGCGCGCCGTCGGTCCTGGCGATGACGGCATTGGTGATGACCTTGATGTTGGCGTCGCCCGTGACTTCCTTGATGAGTTCGGCGATGCCGGTGTCCTGCGGTTCCGCGTAGGGTTCGCGAAACGGCATGCGCCGGTATAACTCGGCCGCCCAGCCGCCGAGGCTGGCGGATTTTTCCACGAGGACCACCTGGTAGCCGGTTTTCGAGGCTTCCAGCGCCGCGGTGAGGCCGGAGATGCCGCCGCCCACCACCAGCAGGCGTTTGGCGTGGCCGGGGTCCGGGTTGCCTCCCGGCAGTTGCATTTTCTTCAGCTCGGCGCAGCCCATGCGCAGATAGTCGTCGGCCATTTCCTGCGTGGTTTCGCGCGCTTCCTCGGTGTCGGGCCGCGCCCAGATCACGCCTTCGCGGATGTTGGCGCGCGCCAGCGCCACGCTCGGAAAATAAAACGCTTCGGTCTTGGCGCGGCGCGAGCAGGCGGCGATCACCGCATGGGTGACGCCTTCCTTTTCGATATCGTCCGTGATCGTCTGCACGCCGGCGGCGCTGCACAGGAAATCGTGCTCGCGCGCGAGGTGCATCTTGCCTTCCTTGGTCGCGATCTTGGCCATCTGCGCGGTGTCGACGCGCTCGCCGATGCCGCAGCCCTTGCAGATGTAGGCGGCTGTTTTCATGTCGGCCATGTCTGCTATGCCTCTGCTCTAGCTAGTTTGTTGATCACTTGAATCGCGCGCAGCGCCGCTGCCGTGGAGCTTTGCACCGCGCGGTTGACGTCCAGGGCGTTGGTGGCGCAGCCGGCGCCGAAGAAACCGGATTCCGCCGCCGAGGATTCGATGAAACCGCTCGAATCCGCGATGATCTCGGCCGGGATGTCCACGCCGGCGACGCTCGGCTGCATGCCGATGGCGAGCACCGCCATGTCGTGCGCGTTGGCGTAGCGGTGATAGCCTTCGGTGTCCACGCCGTGCAGGATCACGTCGCCCGACTTGTCCTGGGTGACTTTCGCCACCTTGGACTTGAGGAAATTCACCGTCGGATCCCTCCGCACCTTCTGGTAGAAATCCTCGAACCGGTCGATGGCGCGGATGTCGATGTAGTAAATGGTGGACTTCGCCGCGTCGCCCCAGGCCTCCTTCACGTACTGGGATTGCTTCAGCGAGGCCATGCAGCAGATGCGCGAGCAATGGCGCAGATGGTTCTCGTCGCGCGAACCGGCGCACTGGATGAAGGCGATGTTCTTCGCCTCCTTGCCATCCGAAGGCCGCAGGATCTTGCCGCCGGTCGGGCCGTGCGGATCGGCCAGGCGTTCGAACTCGAGCGAAGTGATCACATTGGCGAAGCGGTCGTAACCGTAGGGCTGGATTTTCGCCGCGTCGTAAGGCTGCCAGCCGGTGGCCCAGACCACGGCGCCGGCCTTGACTTCGATGGTCTCTTCCCGCATCGCGAGATCGATGGCGCCGTACTTGCACGATGCCTTGGCCTTGTCGGCTTCAGGGGTGCCGATGAGCGAGGCATCGAGCACGTAACGCTGCGGATAAGCCATCGCGTGCGGCAGGTAAGCCGCCTTCATCTTGTTCATGCCGTAGTTGTATGGGTTCGGCACCTCGGCCGAAACCGCATCGGCGCAGGCGCCGCAGGCAGTGCAATGCTCGTTGACATAGCGCGGCGCAATCTTGACGGTCGCGCTGTAGTCGCCGCGTTTGCCGGAGATCGCGCTGACCTCGGCCAGCGTGAGCACGCGGATGCTGCGGCTGGACTTGATGCGGCGCAGGTTGATCTCGAGGCCGCAAGCCGGGTGGCAGAGCTTGGGGAAATAGCGGTACAAGAGCGCGGTGCGGCCGCCCAGCGTGGGCGATTTCTCCACCAGCAGCACTTGCTTGCCGCACTCGGCCGCCTCGATCGCGGCGGTCATGCCGCTGATGCCGCCGCCCACCACCAGGATGGTCTGATTGGTTGCCACCACTTCGGTCATGCGCTTACCTCCGGCATGTTTGTGTTTTCTAAGCGACGCAGACGAATTCTAGCCGAGCCGCGTGCGACTGGCCACAAACCCAGCCCGCTGCGCGCCTTGAATGTTCTGATAGGCGGATAGACCTTGTAAATCCGGCAGGCTGCAGCGATAGTGCTTGCGCGGCCGGCGTCCCGTCCGCGCGGATCGTCGATTGCACACGGATGAAAAGCCATCCGTGCGCAATCGGCGATCTTGTGGAAAACCCCGGCGTCATGGCTGGTGTTTACAAGAACCGTGTTTTCTGTACGGATGTGTTTTTCATCCGTACAGAAAACACGGTTGGCGCGCGCAGCGCGCAATTTAGGCATTGCTATCCAAACTTGCTCTTTACCAGGAGCGAGCCATCGAACATCGTCCCTGGCGCGAAGCCGAAAATCCGCTCCAGTTCGAGTTCGCGGATGAGCGCATCTACCGCTACCTGTCCGTGCTCGCGCTGCACTTCGGCCAGAATGAGCTTGGCGCCGTTGGCATTGTAGAAACCGCCGAAATCGGCCTGCACCGCGAGCAGTTTCTTCGCTTTTTCCAGGGTCATGAGCCGTTGAAATCCCCAACCTTGTCATTCCGAGGCCGCAGGCCGAGGAATCTGCTGTTGAACAAAAGCAGATCCCTCGCTTTGCTCTGGATGACAAATGGAGAGAGTGTCATGGCTGCTTGATCTGTCCACCGGTCATGCCGGTGTGCACGCCCTGGCGCTGTTTTTCATGGTCGGCCTGCAATTTCAGCAGCAGGCTCACGCACTCGGCCAGTTCGTCGAATTCGGCGCGCCCGGTGCCGTACTGTTCTTCGTCCGAATAGTAGAACTGGCAGCGATAGCGATCCTCGCCGGTCTTGAAAATAAGAAAATTGCAGTCGCGCTCGCTCCAGAAAACGGTAGGGCAGGCGGTGAGCACCGGTGCCTCCGGATCGAGTTTCAGCTCGCTGTCGGCAAGTTCGGTGGCGACGAAGTGGCCATAGCGTTCCTTCAGCGCCGACTCGATCACCCAGTGCTCGGCGGAGTTGAAATCAGGGATGGGCCGGGCCGTGTCCGTCATAGGTATGTGTGGATGAAGAGTTTGAATAAACAGCAGCTTATCATTGTCCATAAGTAGGTACAATCACCCATACTTATGGCAAAATCAGAATTCTCAGGTTGTGTCGCAAAAACGTTAATATAAAGTAGCGCCCTTTCCTGGACGCGTAGTTGCCGCCCGCCATTGTGACCCAGACAGCGCCAGCCGAGTCCTCGACTCGCACTGAAGTCAAGCATACCACTTGCTATATGTGCGCATGCCGCTGCGGCATACGCGTGCATTTGCGCGATGGCGAAGTGGGTTTTTCTGCTGCTGGTGTTCCCCCTGCCGCTGACCCTGCTCGCGGCCGGAGCTGCACTTGCTTCCTCGCCGGTCCTGGCATCGGCGTTCGTGTTGCAGTATCTCGGTCTGCTGGCCGAGCGCTGGTTCTTTTTCGCGCAGGCGAAACACCCGCAGAACCTGTACTACCAGGCGATTTCCTGAGATATTGCAACTCTGCGGGGTTCTGCTACATTGATTCTTGCAGGAGCTGGAATTGGACAGACTTCCCGCCCGGGCTTGGCTGCAAGCCATATACTGACCACCCACCACAAAGGACGAGACCATGAACTTCGACAAAGACCTGGATGCGCGCGGCTTGAACTGCCCGCTGCCCATATTGCGCGCGAAAAAGGCGCTGACCGACATGCAAAGCGGTCAGGTGCTGCGCATCGTTTCGACCGATCTCGGATCGGTCAAGGATTTCCAGGCGTTCTGCAAGCAGACCGGCAACGAGTTGCTGGCGCAAAGCGAAGCCAGCAACGAATACACTTTCTTTCTGAAACGGAAATGAACTGCGCGCCCCCCTTGTTCGTGGAATAGGGGCTTTCCCCCGGGTCGGAGACAGGGTTTCCGGCTTGTCCGGATTGGGAGCAAGACATGCTGCAACGGCTTAGCCTGTCGAGGGCGGCGCGCCTGGTGGGCGCGGCGCGCGGCACGCTGCAGCAGAAGATCCAGTCGGGGGAACTCCGCTCCTTCGACGGCATGGTGTCGGTTGGCGATCTGATGCAACTGTTTCCGGCGGCCCAACTGGACCGCGATATCGGCTTCGAGCGCGTCGCCAAGATAAGGGACGAAGCATTTGGCAAGCGCTTGCGCGAGCGCCTGCTGCCAAGCCAGGAAATCCTGTCGCAACGCCTGTTCGAGCAAGGCCGCGAACTGGGCGACCTGCGCGCGCACCTGCAGCGCTACCATGCCATGGTGGTGGAACTGCGCGAGCGCCTGCGCGACGAGGAGGAGCACGGCGCGGACGGGGCGCGCAACAGCGCGGCGAAGCTGGGGGAACTCCTCGATCGTGCGCTGGAAGCGGTGCTGGGGGAAACCGAGGCGCCGAACGAGCTCGCGGTAATGGATGATATGCTGCGCGTGATGTCAGCCCATGTAGTCGTTCGTCCCAGCCGCCACGAATTCTTTGTCGATGGCGCCGATACCATTCTCGATGCTGCCCTGCGCTCGGGGCTCGCCGTCAACTACGGCTGCAGCAACGGCAACTGCGGACTGTGCAAGGCGCGCGTCGTGTCCGGACAGGTGCAGAAAGTCCGCCCGCACGATTACGTTCTGAGCGAGGCGGAGAAGCAGCAGGGCTACACGCTGCTGTGCTCGCACACCGCTGTCGGCGATCTGGTGATCGAAGCGCTCGAATCCGCCGAGCCAGCCGATATTCCGCAGCAGCAGATCGTGGCGCGGATCAAGGCCACGCAAGCGCTCGGCGACGACCTCATGTTGCTGCACCTGCAGACGCCGCGCACCAACCGCCTGCGTTTTTTGGCAGGCCAGAATCTGACCCTGACGGCGGGCGAGGCTTCGGCGCAACTGCCCATCGCGAGTTGCCCCTGCGACGACCGCAATTTGCAGTTCCATGTTGTGCGCGACACGGAAGACAGCTTCGCGCAGAGAGCGTTCGGCTCCCTCAAGACGGGAGACGCCGTCACGCTGTTCGGTCCCTGGGGAGACTTCGTGCTGCGCGCGGATTCCCCGCGCTCGATTCTGTTCATCGCCTGCGACACCGGTTTTGCGCCGATCAAGAGCCTGCTCGAGCATGCGATGGCGCTGGAAGTGTCCGAGCGCCTGTATCTGTACTGGCTCGCAACGCCTCGGTCCGGCCATTACCTCGCCAACCTATGCCGCTCCTGGGCGGATGCATTGGACAATTTCAGTTATGTGCCGATCGCCGCGGAGCACGGCGACGCGCACGAGGTGGTTCGCCGCATCGGCGCGGACCACGCCGACCTGAATGCGTTCGACATTTATCTCGCGGGGCCCGAAGCATTCATCGGTACCGCGACGACGATGCTGTTGGAGCGGGGTTTTCCCAAGACGCAACTTAGCGCCGCGATCCTTTGACCATGCCCTATTACATCTACAAGGTGTTCAGCTTCCCCATCCGCCGGCTGGAGAAACTCGAACAGCACGCCGCCTTCCGTGACGCCTCCGCGCGCGCCAAGGCGTTGCGCGCGGCGTTGACCTCCGCCGAGGCGGGTTCGATCAAGATGATCCTCGCCGACAACGAGCTGCATGCCGAGGATCTCCTTCCCCAGCAGCGCGCGCCGCAGCCCAATCCAGACGATGACTGAGGGCCTGCAACGTCCTGCGCCGCCGGCTGCGGCAATGACGGCCTTTGCAGAATTCCCCCGGCTGGTGCAAAGCGTGCAGCGCAACTGCCATATCGCCGACGCGCGCCATGCGCGCGAGATGACGCTGTGCAACTACCTGCTCGAAATGCGCGAGTTTTACCGTTGGGAGCACGAGGTCCCGCTGGCGCGGGCGTTGCCGCGGCAGGAACTGGGAAGCTGGATTTCGGAGCGCGAGGCGCTATGGGACGCTCTGCAGGCCGACGAACTGGAGCCGCTGAGCGTGGGCGAACGCAGCTATGACGCCTTCGAGGTCGCTGCGATCAACGCTGCGCTGCTGCCGCTGGGCCTGGTGTA
>MERK01000138.1 GCA_001770575.1 Betaproteobacteria bacterium RIFCSPLOWO2_12_FULL_64_23 | reverse complement strand
GCGCATGATCTGCAGGCGTTGCGGCCAGTAGCCGAAATTGGGGAAGGAGACGATGCCCTGGCGCCCGACGCGCAGCATCTCCATGATGATTTCCTCGGTATGGTGCATGGCCTGCAGCGTCTGCGACAGGATGACGTAGTCGAACGACCCGGCGTCGAAACCCGCCAGGCCCGCCTCGAGGTCGCTCTGGATCACATTGACCGAGTTCTTCACGCAGGCCAGCACATTGGCGTCGCTGATTTCGATGCCATAGCCGCGCACCTCGCGGCTCTGATTCAGGTATTTGAGCAGCAGGCCTTCGCCGCAGCCGAGGTCGAGCACGCTCGCGCCTGGCGGCACCCAGGCGGCGATGGCGTCGAGGTCGGCGCGGCCGGCGAGCTCGGGCAGGGCGAGGGAAGCGTTCATCGCGTTGCTTCGATCTGGCCTTCGAGCGCGCCGCACTCGCTGGCTACATTTTCGAAATACGCCCGCACCAGCGCGTGGTAGCGCACATCGTCGAGCAGGAAGGCGTCGTGCCCGTGCGACGCATCGATTTCGGCGTAGCAGACGTCGGCGCGGTTGTCGAGCAGGGCCTTGACGATCTCGCGCGAGCGCGCCGGCGCGAAGCGCCAGTCCGAAGTGAACGAAGCCACGAGGAAACGCGCCTTCGCCGGCGCGAGCGCCTTGGCGAGGTCGCCGTCGCAGGCGCCGGCCGGATCGAAATAGTCCAGCGCGCGGGTGATCAGCAGATAGGTATTGGCGTCGAAGTATTCGGAGAACTTGTCGCCCTGGTGGCGCAGATAGGACTCCACCTCGAAGTCGACGTCGAAATGGAAGTTGATCGCGCCCGAGCGCAGGCTGCGGCCGAATTTTTCCATCATCGCGTCGTCCGACAGGTAAGTGATGTGGCCGATCATGCGCGCCAGGCGCAGCCCGCGGCGCGGCACCACGTTGTAGGCGTAGAAGTCGCCGCCGTGGAAATCCGGATCGGTGGTGATCGCCTGGCGCGCCACCTCGTTGAAGGCGATGTTCTGCGCCGACAGCTTGGGCGCGGCGGCGACGACGATGGCGTTCGCGATCCGCTGCGGATAGGCGATCGCCCACTGCAGCGCCTGCATCGCGCCGAGGCTGCCGCCCATCACTGCGGCGAAGCGCCCGATGCCGAGCCGGTCGGCGAGCCGCGCCTGCGTCTCTACCCAGTCCTCGACCGTGACCATGGGGAAGCTCGAGCCGTAAGGTCTGCCGGTCTTAAGGTCGATAAACGCCGGGCCGGTGGAGCCGAAGCAGCCGCCGAGGTTGTTGACCCCGATGACAAAGAACTCGTCCGTGTCCACGGGCTTGCCCGGGCCGATCATGTTGTCCCACCAGCCGACGTTCTTCGGGTCTGCCGCGTAATAGCCGGCGACGTGGTGCGAAGCGTTGAGCGCGTGGCAGACCAGCACCGCGTTGGATCCGGCGGCGTTCAGCGTGCCATAGGTTTCGTACATCAGGTCGTAGGCGTCCAGCACCGCGCCGCTTCTGCATGCGAGCGGCGTGTCGAAGTGCATGGTCTGCGGCCGGACTGCGCCGACCGAGCGCGGTTCACTCATATTGCCTCGTGCAAAAAACAAAAAACCCGTTCAGCTTGCTCGCTAAACGGGTTTCCCGCGCTTTAGCCGCATTTGTTTTTCACGCGGTCACGTGCATGACCGGCGGCGCCCGCAAGCTGACCATCAAATCGGCGCTGGGGTGAAAGATACGCGCGCGCCAGGGGCCTGTCAATCGGCAGTCGCCGGCTGTCGCCGGCGCTTTGCCTGCTTTGGGCGCGCGCGCCTCAGGCGTTGAGCTTCTGCAGCAGCCGCTTTGCTTTTTCCGGGTCGTCGGCGCGCAGGATCCTGTTGGCCAGCTGCGTCAGATCGCCGAGGTCGCTCTTGAGCACCTGCTGCTTGATCGCGAGCAGGTTCGCCGGGTGCATGGAGAACTGGCGCAGCCCGAAGCCGAGCAACAGCCGCGTCAGCGTCACGTCGCCGGCCATTTCGCCGCACACCGCCACCGGCACCTGCATGCGGGCGCCGGTCTTGATCGTGCGCGCGATCAGATGCAGCACCGCCGGATGCAGCGGGTTGTACAGGTGCGACACGTTGTCGTCGGTGCGGTCGATGGCGAGCGTGTACTGGATCAGGTCGTTGGTGCCGATGGACAGAAAATCGAGTTCGCGCACGAACACGCCGAGGGAGAGTGCCGCCGCCGGCACCTCGATCATGCCACCAACCTGGACGCCGCGGTCATAGGGCAGGCGCTGCTCGTCCAGAAACTGCTTGGCTTGGGCGATCATGGCCAGCGCCTGTTCGATCTCGTGCGCGTGCGCGAGCATCGGAATCAGCAGCCGGATCTTGCCGTAATGCGAAGCGCGCAGGATCGCGCGCAGCTGCGTCAGGAACATCTGCGGCTCCGCCAGGCAAAGCCGGATCGCGCGCAAGCCCATGGCCGGATTGGGCCCGCCCCTGGCGCTGCTGTTGACGGTCTTGTCCGCGCCCAGGTCGAGCGTGCGTATGGTCACCGGCATCCCGTCCATGGCCCGCGCCACCAGCCGGTAGGCCTCGAATTGCTCGTCCTCGCCGGGCAGATCGTCGCGATTGAGAAACAGGAACTCGCTGCGGAACAGGCCGACGCCGGTGGCGCCGGATTTGCGCACCTGCTCGATGTCCTGCGGCAGCTCGATGTTGGCGTGCAGTTCCACCGCGGTGCCGTCCAAGGTCGTGGCGGGCGTGCTGCGGATGCGCTTGAGCTTCTGCCGCCGCAACTCGAGCTCGCGCTGGCGCTGCCGGTATTGCGCGAGCACCAGCTCATCCGGATCGACGATCAGCACGCCGTGCACGCCGTCGACGATCACCAGCTCGCCTTCGTGCACCATCCGCCGCGCCGTGTGCGCGCCGACGATGGCCGGGATGTCGAGGCTGCGCGCGAGGATGGCGGTGTGCGAGGTCACGCCGCCCAGGTCGGTGACGAAGCCGGCGTATTGGTGCTGCCTGAACAGGATCATGTCCGCCGGCGACAGGTCATGCGCCACCACGATCAGGCTTTCCTCGTGCGCGGGCGCGGCGCCGGCGCGCCCCGGTTGCTCCTGCATCGCCTTGAGCACGCGCTCCACCACCTGCACCACGTCGGCTTTTCTTTCGCGCAGGTAGGGGTCCTCGATCTGGTCGAATTGCGCCACCAGCTGGTCCATCTGCGACACCAGAGCCCATTCGGCGTTGCAGCGCTGGCTGCGGATCAGCTCGCGCGGCACCTGCGACAGGGTCGCGTCATCGAGGATCATCAGGTGCAGGCCGAGGAAGGCGCCGAGCTCGGCCGGCGCGCTGGCGGGCACGCTGCGGCGCAGCTCCTGCAGCTCGGCGCGCACCCTGTCCACCGCCACCGAGAAGCGCATCACCTCCGGCTCCACATATTCCGGCGCGATCGCGTAATGCGCCACCTCCAGCCGCGCGCTGGAAATCAGGTGCGCTTGGCCGATCGCGATGCCGCCGCCTACGCCTGCGCCGTGGAGGGTGAAGCTCATTCGTTTTCCCCGAATTTCTCGACGATCAACCGCATGATCGCCTGCAACGCCGCGTCGGCGTCCCTGCCGTCGGTCTCGATGCCGATTCTCGCGCCCTTGCCGGCGGCGAGCATCATCACGCCCATGATGCTCTTGGCATTGACGCGGCGGCCGTTGCGCGTGAGCCAGATATCGCTCTGAAACCCGCTCGCGAGCTGGGTCAGCTTGGCCGCCGCGCGCGCGTGCAGCCCGAGCTTGTTGACGATCTCAGCCTCGGTGTACAGCATTGCAGGCGTCGGTATTCAAGTGGACCACGCCCGCCACCCCGCCGCTGAGGGCCTTCTCCGTCACGCTGGCGAGCGCTTCCTCGCGATAGGTCAGGGCGCGGATCAGCATCGGCAGGTTGACCCCGGAAATGCCTTCGACCCTGCCCGGCACGAGCAGGCGCGTGGCGACATTGCAGGGCGTGGCGCCGAGGATGTCGCCGAACACCAGCACGCCCTGGCCCTGGTCGAGCTGCTTCACCAACTCCTCGGCTTGCGGCAGGATGGCCTCCGGATCGTCGTCCATGGTGACGCCGAGCTGAAGCACCTGCGGCGGGCGCTCGCCCAGCACGTGGCTCGCGCAATGGATCAGGGCTTCGCCGAATGCCCCGTGGGCAACAATCAGGATTCCGACCATGGCATTTGCTCTTGAATTAGGTGATTGGTGCGGCCAGCCGGCGCCTCAGGCGGCGCATGCTTTCTCCAGCGCGTCGATGAACAGCCCGGCGACGTTGCAGCCGGTCTGCTCATGGATTTCCCGAAAGCAGGTCGGGCTGGTGACGTTGACTTCGGTGAGGTAATCACCGATCACGTCCAGGCCCACCAGCAGCAGTCCGCGCCGCGCCAATTCCGGGCCGAGCGCGCCGGCAATCTCCAGGTCGCGCGCCGACAGCGGCTGCGCTACGCCACTGCCGCCGGCGGCCAGATTTCCGCGCGTCTCGCCCGCCTTGGGGATGCGTGCGAGGCTGTAGGGTACCGGCTCGCCCGCGATCAACAGAATGCGCTTGTCGCCCTCGCGTATTTCCGGGATGTAGCGCTGCGCCATGATCGAGCGCGCGCCGTTCCAGGTGAGCGTCTCGACGATGACGTAGCGGTTGGGGTCGGCGTCGGTGACGCGAAACACCTGCGCCCCGCCCATGCCGTCCAGCGGCTTCACCACTACGTCGGCGTGCTCGTCGATGAAATCGTGGATCTGCTTTTGCATCCGCGTCACCAGCGTAGGGGCGGTGAAGCGCGGGAATTCCGCGATCGCCAGTTTCTCGCTGTGGTCGCGCAGCGCGCGCGGATCGTTGAACACCTTGGCGCCCTCGCGTCCGGCCAGCTCCAGCAGCCAGGTGGCGGTGACGTACTCCATGTCGAACGGCGGGTCCTTGCGCATCAGCACCGCGTCGAAGTCCGCGAGCGCGTCTTCGCGCGGCAGATCGGTGCGGTACCAGCGCTCCTTGTCGCCGGTCAGCTCGAGGCGGCTGGACTCGCCGATTACGCGGCCGTGTTTCCACATCACGCCGTCCTGCATCAGCACGTGCAACTCGTGGCCGCGCCCGGCCGCCTCCGCCATCATCGCGTAGGTCGTGTCCTTGTAGGTCTTGATGCGGTCCAGCGGATCGAGAATGATCGCAATTCTCATAGTGCCGAGCGCAGTGCGCGGAGCCAGCCGCTACCTGGCCAGGGCCGCGAGGTAATCGACCGCCGCCTTGACCTGCGCGTCGGCGAGCGCGGCATTGCCGCCCCTGGCGGGCATTGCGCCCTTGCCCTTGAGCGCGTTGGCGTAGAGCGCATTCATGCCGGTCCTGAGGCGCGGCACCCAGGCGGCCTTGTCGCCCAGCTTCGGTGCACCGGCCACGCCGGCGGCGTGACAGGCGGCGCAGGTGGTTTCGTAGATCTTCTTGCCGTCGGCCTTGCCTGCTGCGGCCTTGTCCTGCGCCGGAGCGGCGGCTGCCGCGTTCGCCGGCGCGGGCGCCGCGGGTTCCTTGAACTTGGCTCCGGCGCTATTGGCCATGTAGACCACCGCGCGCTCCACCTCGAGGTCGCTCAAGTCCGCGCCGCCGCCGCGCGGGGGCATCGCACCCTCACCCTTGATTGCCGCCCCCACCAGCATTTTCTGGCCTTCTTTCAGCCGCGACGCCCAGCCGCCCTTGTCGGCGAATTTGGGCGCGCCGGCTGCGCCGCCCGCATGACAGGCGCTGCATACCGTCTTGTAGACGTCCTCGCCGCTTCGGGGCGCCGCTGTCGCGCCGCCGCCGGCATCGGCGAACGCCAGGTCGCCCACCGGCTTCAGGCGCTTGGTCACGGCGTCGGGCGACATTGCCGGGCTGTCCATGTTGACGCCGCGGATATTGGCCACAAACTGCGACAGGAGCGTAATGATCAGGATCGGCACCAGGAACGCGAACGCGATCACGATGATCAGTTGCTTGGGCGTCTTGATCGGGCTTTCGTGCCCCGCATCATGCTCATTCTGGCTCATTAGCTTCCTTCGCGGCTAAGCGTCTGTCGCAATGCGGGGACACGTCCCCTCATGCTCGCCTGATTCGGCGGCTGTTTCGGCAATGCTGAAACGGTCTCTAAGTCGTTGCAAACACGTGCATTATAGTCGCAAATCCCCTCTGTTTGAAAGCGTCACCGCATGGAGATGCAGGGCAAAAGCCGGTATACTTTGGGTCACGCGCCCGTAGCTCAGCTGGATAGAGTGTTGGTTTCCGAAACCAAAGGTCACAGGTTCGACTCCTGTCGGGCGCGCCATTTTTATCAGAGACTTACGACGCTGCGCTCTTCGTTGCTTCAACCGAGCGTAGCCAATTCGTAGCTCCGTCGCGCGTCACAACACGAAGCGGCGAGAATCGTTCGACGTAAGGCGCCAAATGCTCGCTCGATAAATGAGCATACCGGCGCACCATCTCCGCACTCTCCCAACCGCCAAGCTCTTGCAGTACGTGCAAGGGGGTTCCGGACTGCACATGCCAGCTCGCCCACGTATGCCGCAGATCGTGCCAGCGGAAATCCTCGATCCCCCCTCCCGCTGCCTTGGCTATAGAGAGGCCGTCAGCGGGAGGGGCCTGTGGATTTCTGCTCTAGTGCGTCTATCGGATTGATTATCTTAGGGCATTGTAATAGGCTTCTCGCCCAGCAACAGGTAGGCGCCACTACGTCGTCCTGCCCTTGCGGCCTAATTTCTCGCCCTTGCCGCGCGTACCCGCCAGTACCCCGGCCTCTACGGCCGTCAATCCACTCAGCATCACCGGCGCGCGATTGGGAAATTCCGCCACGAGACGCAACTTCCCTCCCATCGCCTCGATATACCCGCGCAGCGTTGAGATAAGCAAATCGCTGCGCTTCTCAAGGCGCGAGATACCGTCCTGCCCGATCCCGAGTTCCTCGGCCATCTTCTCCTGTGTCAGCGCCAGGGCGCGCCGCAGGTCGCAAAGTGATTTTTCATCTTCAATGAGCTCAGCCGCGCGCGCTTCCACCTTCTTGCGCCGCGCCGGGCTCAGAGCCGCCATCTTCTGTTCCAATGTTTTAGCCATCGCTCTTTCTCCTATCCTTTTCGATCCGCGTTACATGCTCATCGAAGCGCGCATCCGCTTTCTTGATGAGCTGGCGATAAAACCGCTTTTCGCTGCCGCCCGATTTATCGCCGCCCACCAGCAGAATTGCCTGCCGCTTGGGGTCGAAGGCGAAGGCGACGCGCCACACGCCGTCCGCAGCGTCGAACCGCAATTCCTTCATGTTCGCGTGACGCGATCCTTTCAGCGTATCCACGCGCGGCCGACCCAATGCCGGCCCGAATTGCTTCAGCAGCCCCATGTGAGCCAATACTTCGTCCTGCACCGCTTCCGGCAGATCGTTCAATTCGGCATCGAAAGCGTCATGCAGCAGCACAGCCCACATCATGGTATAAGTATGCCTTTAATGACATATGGTGTCAAATGCATAAAGCACCAGTAAGAAAGACGTGCTTCATGTACTTCAAACGTTGGCGGAAATACCGGCATGCGTCAACCACGATCTTCGAGCCCTTCCTGTACCATCGTGTCTTGAACAGCGTAGCCATTTCGTAGCTGTGTGATACCATTTTGAGACTTTTTGACGCTAACCTAGACATCAAATCGAATTGGCGGGCCTCGCAGGGTGTTGATTTAACTACCAGCGCCCTTTACATCTGCAATTCCGAAACCAAAGGTCACAGGTTCGACTCCTGTCGGGCGCGCCACTTCCCATCTGGCACTTACGACGTTACCCCCTGCGTTTCGGTCGGCGGAACGACGCCGGCGCCGCGGAAGGCGCGGCCCATCATGATCATTCCCGCGTGGGGTGTGTCGAGCCCGGCGCTGTAATAAAGGAAGTGGAACACGTCATCGCCGCGTTCGGCATCGACCAGCACGGAGAGGATTTGTTTTTCGTCGGAATAGACGCGGTGGCGCAGGTTGTGAGTGCCAATACCGCGCGCATGGTGGGCGAATGCGCTGATCACGCCGGTTTCGCGGCGCAGGGCTTCGAGCACCTCTGTGCCACGGCCGGCGGGCATGATGCAGGTGAGCACCCGATACTCGCCGCGAACGGGCAGTGCTGCAATGGAGCGCGCCGCCTCATCCATGATGGCTGGAATGATGACCAAAGCGCGCCGCGACCTCGGGAGGAACGTAAGTTGCCATTTTCTCCAGCGGCATCATGTAAATCATGCCCATTCCCGGCGTCTCGAGTTTGGCGGCGACGTAGACACGTTCGAATATGTGATCGGCATGGTCGCCGGGGGCGACAATGTAGAGCACTTCTTTTTCTGCATTGACCGTGATGCCGAGCACACCGAGGTGCTTTTGTCGTACGCCGGTTCCGCGCGCATAGAAGATGGTGGCGCCCTGCGCCCCGGCTTCCGTGGCGGCGTCGACCACTGCGTCGGCTGAACCGCGCTGGACAATGCAGGTGATCAGTACTGCATCGGTCAGTACCACGATCTCGTCGCGTCGTTTCATCATTCAGGCTGCCTCCTTTTCCTTCGATTTCAACTTTCGCCGGCGCTTCGGCGGCGAATCCACAGTCCCACCGCCAGCACGCTGATGATCGGTCCGGCCGAGGCCATGGCCAGGATGCCGAAACCCTCCGCGGCACCGACTGCCTTGCTCAGTCCGAGACCGAGGGCGAACACCAGCGGCACCGTCACCGGGCCCGTGGTGACACCCGCGCTGTCCCAGGCCAGACTCACGTATTCCTCAACCGACAGCACCGTACATACGAGCGCCACGGCGTAGGCACCGAGCAGCAGCGGCAGCATGGGCCACTGGAAAATAATCTTGGCCACACCCAGAGCCGTGCCCAAGGCGACGCCGACTGCGACGGAGCGGATCAGCAGCCGACGCGGGAAGGCGCCGTCGGTGAGGTTTTCCACTGTCACGCCCATGGCGTTGAGCGCGGGCTCCGCGACCGTGGCGCCGTATCCGATGGTGGCGGCAAAGAGCAGGGTCAGGGCCACGCCGAAGGGATAGGGATAGAGCGGCTCGCCGCCGCTAACGGCATGAAAAGCCGAAGGCACGACGTTGCCGGCTTGGTCACCGAGCGGGATGAGGCCTATGGTCAGACCGACGTTGAACAAGGTCATGCCGAGCACGGCCACCACGACGCCATAGACGATAAGCTGGCGATGGGCAAGTTTTTCTCCGAGTACGAAGCGTTGGGCCAGCCACAGAAGCAGGATAAGAGGAGCAATCGCCCGAACGGACGCCAACAACTCGGCCACCGGGGTTTCGTCCCACCATGCTCGGGTGCCCCCCGCGCCAACGAGCGCCGGCAGGGCCGCCGGATCGGGCACTTCCGCCACCAAGCCGGCGGCGACCAG
This sequence comes from Betaproteobacteria bacterium RIFCSPLOWO2_12_FULL_64_23, assembly GCA_001770575.1. Lineage (GTDB taxonomy): Bacteria > Pseudomonadota > Gammaproteobacteria > Burkholderiales > SG8-39 > 2-12-FULL-64-23. Next base: position 3,737 of record MERK01000138.1, on the reverse strand, counting down.
GATCACTGCCATGGCCGGGAACAGCGAGGCAAGCGTGACGATACCGAAACCGGAGAGAGGGTTGTCCTGCCGGCCCGCAGCGGCAGAGACCCCGATCCCCAGAGCGAGCACCAGCGGCACCGTCACCGGTCCGGTGGTGATGGCGCCGCAGTCCCAGGCCAGCCCCAGAATGGGCGCCAGACGCGGATCGAGCCCGGCGTAGACGGAAGCGGCGAGGCAGGGCAGCAGCACGGCAATCACCAGCGTCTTCATGCGCCAGGCGAAAATGAAGCGCAGCATGCCCAGCACCACGGCGGCGCCGACGCCGGCGCCGACGGCAAGTACCAGGCGATCGGGGTAACGCGTGAGCAGCAGGTGCAGCCAGGGCGTGCGTGCCGGGTCCAGCCCGGCGCCCGCGGCGCGCAGGACGCCGATCGCCGGCTCGGCGAAAGTGGCGATCCCGCCGAGCAGGAATGCGAATGCGAGCACAACTATTGTTGGCGAGCGGTCGGGCAGCTTGAAGCCGATGTTTTCGGAGAACGGCATCAGCCCGTACTTGACGCCGTCCATGAACATCATCAGTCCGAGCATTACCGCGAGCATGCCGAACGCGATCTCCTCTCCCTGAATTACCGAAGTGCGCAGTGCGGCGATCTGGAACAGTGCAAGGAACAGCGCCAGCGGCACCACCGCGCGCGCCTGTTCGAGGAAGCGCACGCTGACATAAGGCGTGAGCAGGCGGTGCACGTCGAGGAGTCGCAGTCTCGGCGCCCTTCCATGACGCGGCACTTCGGCATGCACATCGTTGTAGCTTACCAGGCGCTGCTTGACGCGCACCGCGCTCAGGAACTCGCCGTAGCGCAGTCTGGGGGCAGGACGTTCTGGATTTTCAGGATGTTTGGTGTGAGGCAGCGACACAGCGCGACAGGACAACGATCAGGCAGCCGACATTCTAGCCCGATTGCCTGGGCAGGTACATCAAGGCAGGTCGTTGGTGTCGCCCGCTGCGCAAGCTCAATCGCGCAGCGCCGCGCGCACGATTTCCTGCGCCTCGCGCACGATCTGCGCCAGATGTTCGGCGCTCTTGAAGCTCTCCGCATACAGCTTGTAGATGTCCTCGGTGCCCGAGGGCCGCGCGGCGAACCAGCCCGCGGCCGTGGTCACCTTGAGGCCGCCGATGGGCGCATCGTTGCCGGGCGCGCGCGTGAGCTTGGCCGTGATGGCGTCGCCGGCCAGTTGGGCCGCCCGGACGCTGTCGCCGCTCAAGCGCTTGAACGCGGCTTTTTGCGCCGGCGTGGCCGGCGCGTCCACGCGCACGTAATGCGCTCTGCCGTATTGCGCCGCGAGGTCCTGGTAATAGCGCCCCGGGTCCTTGCCGGTGCTGGCCGTGATTTCGGCGGCCAGCAGGCCGAGGATGATGCCGTCCTTGTCGGTGGTCCAGACCGAGCCGTCGCGGCGCAGAAAACTCGCGCCCGCGCTTTCCTCGCCGCCGAAGCAGAATCCGCCGTCCAGGAGCCCCGGCGAAAACCACTTGAAGCCCACCGGCGTTTCGACCAGGCGGCGGCCCAGGCCGGCGACCACGCGATCGATCAGCGCGCTCGACACCAGGGTCTTGCCCACCGCGGCCGTCGCCGGCCACTGCGGCCGATGGGTGAGCAAATAATGGATCGCCAGCGCGAGGTAATGGTTGGGGTTCATCAGCCCCGCCGAGGGCGTGACGATGCCGTGGCGGTCGGCGTCGGCATCGTTGCCCCAGGCGATGTCGAAGCGCTGTTTCAGCCCGACCAGGCTCGCCATGGCGTAGGGGCTGGAGCAGTCCATGCGGATCTTGCCGTCATGGTCCAGCGTCATGAAGCCGAAGGCGGGATCGACCCGGGGATTGACGACCTCGATGTCCAGGCCGTAATGCGCCGCGATCGGCTTCCAGTAATCCACCGCTGCGCCGCCGAGGGGGTCGACGCCGATTTTGAGCTTCGCCGCCCGGATCGCCTCCATGTCGATCACATTGTCCAGGTCCGCGATGTAGGGCGCGGCGAAGTCCTCCGCGTGCGTGCTGGCGGCGGCCAGCGCCTGCGCATAGGGCAGGCGCTGCACTTCGCGGTTGCCCTGCGCGAGCAGGCCGTTGGCGCGCTGTTCGATCCAGCCGGTAACGTCGGTGTCCGCGGGGCCGCCGTTGGGCGGGTTGTATTTGATGCCGCCGTCCGCGGGCGGGTTGTGCGAGGGCGTGATCACCAGGCCGTCCGCGCGCGCGGCGCCGCGCGCGCGGTTGTGTGCGAGGATCGCGCGCGACACCACCGGCGTCGGCGTATAGCCCGCGTCGCGCTGGATGCGCGTCTGCACGCGGTTGGCCGCGAGCACTTCCAGCGCGCTGCGCTGCGCCGGGGCGGACAGCGCATGCGTGTCCATGCCGAGATAGAGCGGGCCCGCGATCGCGTTCTGCGCGCGGTATTCGCACACCGCCTGCACGATGGCGAGAATATGGGCTTCGTTGAAGCTGCGGTTGAACGCGCTGCCGCGATGACCGCTGGTGCCGAATGCCACGCGCTGCCCGGGATCGTTCGCGTCGGGCGCGTCGTGATAGGCGCGCAGTAGCGCCGGCAGGTTCACCAGCGCGTCGGCAGGGGCCGGTTTGCCAGCCAGCGGGTGGGCCATGATTTCTCCTGCATCGAGTCAACGGATTGGCGAAGCGCGCCCTATTGTCGCCATTTGCGCGGCCCGGCGCCAGCGCGCGTGCGGAGGCAGCGTTGATCTAAATCAAGCGCGCTGCGCCGGCCTGGGCTAGCATTTGCGCTGATACGCCAGCGCACGGCCTGTCTGCGAATGTTTCTGCCGCAATCCGGGCGTTGCGGCTTTTTTCGGGCCCGCCGCAGTGCGCACGGCACAACCAGGAGCCAAGCATGACCGCCATCAGCCGTTACCCCGTACCCAAGCTCGAAGACCTGCCGCAGGACATGCGCGAGCGCATCGCCGCGGTGCAGGAGAAGTCCGGTTTCGTGCCGAACGTGTTTCTCACGCTCGCGCACCGCCCGGGCGAGTTCCGCGCTTTCTTCGCCTACCACGACGCGCTGATGGAAAAGCCTAGCGGCCTGACCAAGGCGGAGCGCGAAATGATCGTGGTCGCCACCTCCGGCGCCAACCAGTGCCAGTACTGCGTGGTCGCGCATGGCGCGATCCTGCGCATCCGCGCGAAGAACCCGCTCGTCGCCGACCAGGTGGCAGTCAACTACCGCAAGGCCGACATCACGCCGAAACAACGCGCCATGCTCGACTTCGCGCTGAAGACCGCGCTCGAGCCCTGGACCATAGGCGAGGCGGACTTCGAGGCGCTGCGCGCTCAGGGCTTTTCCGACGAGGACATCTGGGACATCGGCGCCGTCGCCGCGTTCTTCGCCCTCTCGAACCGCATGGCCAACCTGATCGACATGCGGCCCAACGACGAGTTCTACACCCTGGGCCGCGAGCGGCGCTAGGCGCGGATGCGGCTCCTGCTCGTCTGGCTGATCAACGCGCTGTCGCTGCTGGCGGTGCCCTATGTGCTGCCTTCGGTCAGCATCGACAGCTTCTATATTGCGCTGCTCACGGCGTTGCTGCTGGGCCTGGTCAATACCCTGATCCGGCCGCTGCTGTTGCTCGTCACCCTGCCCATCACCATCCTCACCCTCGGACTGTTCACCCTGGTGATCAACGGGCTGTTGTTCTGGTTCGTGGCCTCGTTCGTGGAAGGTTTCCGCGTCGGCGGCTTCTGGTCGGCATTCTGG
>MERK01000137.1 GCA_001770575.1 Betaproteobacteria bacterium RIFCSPLOWO2_12_FULL_64_23 | reverse complement strand
CTTTCCCATACCGGTAATCTCTGTCAGAAGAGAAGGGTTATCGTCCGGTCCAGCGGAATTGAATGAGATAAAAGAGAAGATCCTCTACCCGCTGATAGAAAGGAGCCAGCAGCCCGTCTCGGCTATCATTTTGGAATGGTATGGCAGCCTTCCTGATGCGCTTGGAGTGTCAGTCGTATGGAGCGATGGACACACACGGGAGTCGCTCATTCGCAGAGCGCCCCAGGGCCACTACGATGAGAAGGCCTACGAGGTCTTTTTTGCGAAGCCAACTCCCTGACCGGACAATGCAGCGTGCGCCTGACAATCGGTTCCTTCCAGAAGACGTTTCCCTTCGCCGGAGCGCCCCTGAACCCAGAGGGTCGGACCGCGTTCATTCCCGGATCGTCTGCAACCGGAGTGAGCTCGGGTTTGACGCGTCAGGTACGCACAATTAGACTACGCCGTTCTGAACAAGAACAATCCCGGAGCCCTCCTTGCCGGCCAGCATCCCCGCCGTGAACGCGTCCCCCGCCGAACATCTGCTCGCCCTGTACCGCACCATGGCGCGCATCCGCGCCTTCGAAAACGCGGCGGAGGAAGCGAGCCGCGGCAGCGTTGCTGCGTTCGGCGCCGCTAGCGACACGGCCGCGCTGGTGCGCGGACCGCTGCACCTTTCGACCGGGCAGGAGGCGGTCGCAGCCGGCGTGTGCGCGAACCTCGCGCGCAGCGACTATCTGACCTCGACCCACCGCGGCCACGGCCACACACTGGCCAAGGGCGCGGACAGCGCGGCGATGATGTGCGAACTGTTCGGCCGCGCCGGCGGCACCAACAAGGGCAAGGGCGGCTCGATGCACATCGCCGATTTTGCCGTCGGCATGCTCGGGGCCAACGGCGTGGTCGCTGCCGGCATCCCGATCGCCGTGGGTGCGGCGCATTCGGCGAAAATCCGCGGCAGCCGCGCCGTCGTCGCCTGTCTTTTCGGCGACGGCGCGATCAACCGCGGGCCGTTTGTCGAAGGCCTCAACTGGGCGAAGATCTTCGAGCTGCCGCTGCTGTTCGTGTGCGAGGACAACCGCTATTCGGCCACCACGGCAACCGGCGCCATGACGGCGGGCGCAGGCGCGGCGGCGCGCGCGCGCGGCATCGGCCTCCCGGCCGACACCGTCGACGGCAACGACGTGCTCGCCGTGGACACGGCGGCACGCGACCTGATCGCGCGCATCCGCTCGGGCGGCGGGCCGCAGTTCCTGCACGCCCTCACCTACCGCGTGAAAGGCCATGTTTCGGTGGACGCGGCGGCTTATCGCGACCAGGGTGAACTCCAGCGCGCGCTCGAGGGCGATCCGCTCAAACTGGCTGGCCTGCAGCTCGCGGCGCTAGGTGTTGCGGCTGAGCGCATTAGCGCAGTCGATACAGAGGCGCAGGCGGAAATCGAGGCAGCCCTCGCCGCCGCGCACGCGGCACCCCCGCCTGAACCCACCGAGGCCTATGCCGACGTCCAGGACACCGGGGCCGGTCAATGGCGCTGATGAACTACGCCCAGGCGGCCTGCCAGGCGCTGGCCGAAGCGATGCGCGCTGACGAGCGCGTGGTCGCGCTGGGCGAGGACCTGGGACGCGGCGGCGTTTTCGGCCAATATCGCGGCCTGCAGCAGGAGTTCGGCGCGGCGCGCGTGATCGACACCCCGATCTCGGAAGCGACCATTATCGGCGCTGCGGTAGGCATGGCGCTGACCGGCCTGCGCCCGGTGGTCGAAATGCGGGTCGTCGATTTCGCCCTGTGCGCGATCGACGAGATCGTCAACCAGGCGGCGAAGAACCGCTACATGTTCGGTGGCCAGGGCCGGGTGCCGCTGGTGGCGCGCCTGCCGATCGGCATCTGGAGCGGCTCGGCCGCGCAGCATTCGCAATCGCTCGAAGCCTGGTTCGCCCACATCCCCGGCCTGGTGGTAGTGGCGCCGGCGACACCGGCAGACAACTGCGGCCTGCTCGCGGCGGCGATCGCCTGCGGCGATCCGGTGATCTACATGGAACACAAGGAATTGTGGGGACTGGAAGCGGAGGTGCCGCCTCAACACACGGCAGCCTTGGGCAAGGGGCACATCGCGCGTGACGGAACCGACCTGACGCTGGTAACGTGGTCGAGCATGGTGCATACCGCGCTTGCGGCCGCCGGGCAGGCGGCGCTACAGGGCGTGTCGGTCGAGGTGATCGACCTGCGCACCATCTGGCCCTGGGACCGCGAACTGGTGCTCGCCTCTGCCGCGCGCACCGGGCGCCTGCTGGTTGCACACGAAGCGGTGCAGGCGGCCGGTTTCGGCGCCGAAGTCGCGGCCACGGTCGCGGAAGAACTCGGCGTCCCGGTCAGGCGCGTCGGCGCGCCCCGCATTCCGGTCGGCTATGCGCGCACGCTGGAAGACGTGGCGCGCATCTCGGCGCAAGAACTGCTGCGGGAGCTGAAACTTTTCGTGGGCAGCGAAGGCCGCGGGCGATCGATGGCCTAAGCGCTGGCGACGTGCTAGGCTTGCATCCAGACCCGAGAGCAAACTTTAAAGGAGCTGAAAATGATGCGTAGAAACTTGTTGCTGATAGTGTCCGCTGCCGCCCTGGCGTTTGCGCTGCCCGCTGCCGCGCAGCAGGGCCATTACCAGGCCGAGTACCGGCTGTCGACGGTGGTGGGTACCGCTTTCCCCTGGGGCAAAGGCGGCGAGATCTGGGCCAACCTGGTGCGCGAGCGCACCAACGGCAAGATCAACATCAAGATGTATCCCGGCGTGTCGCTGGTGGCCGGAGACCAGACGCGGGAATTCACCGCGATCCGCCAGGGGGTGATCGACCTCGCCATCGGCTCGACCATCAACTGGTCGCCACAGGTGAAGGAATTGAATATCTTCTCGCTGCCGTTTCTGATGCCGGATTACGCCGGCATCGACGCGCTCACCCAGGGTGAAGTGGGCAAGGCCATTTTCAGGATCCTGGAGAGGAACGGGGTCGTGCCGCTCGCCTGGGGCGAGAACGGCTTTCGTGAAGTGACCAACTCGAAACGTCCGATCAGGACGCCGGAGGACATGAAAGGCATGAAATTCCGCGTAGTCGGTTCGCCGATATACAACGATACGTTCACGGCGCTCGGCGCCAACCCGACGCAAATGAGCTGGGCCGACGCGCAGCCGGCGCTCGCCTCCGGCGCAGTCGACGGCCAGGAAAACCCACTCACCATTTTCACTGCGGCCAAGATGCACACCCTTGGCCAGAAGAATGTGACGCTATGGGGTTATGTCGCCGACCCGCTGATTTTCGTCGCCAACAAGGAAGTGTGGGAAAGCTGGACGCCGGCAGAGCGCAAGATCGTCAAGGAAGCGGCGGCCGAGGCCGGGCGGCAGGTGATCCAGTTGGCGCGCAAGGGCCTGGTCGCGCCCGACCTGTCGATGATCTCGCAAGTCGAAAAGCTCGGCGTCAACGTAGTGACGCTCTCCCCCGCCGAACGCGAGGCGTTCGTCAAGGCGACGCGCAAGGTCTACCAGAAGTGGTCGAAGACGGTCGGCCAGGATATGGTGAGCAAGGCCGAGAAGGCCGTCGCCGCGCGCAAGCAGCGCTGATCGAAGCAACGGCGAACGCCGCCGCACACGTGCGGCGGCGTTTTGCCGTGGTGCAGTAATGAACGAGCATCCCGACCCGATCAAGCCCGCGGCCGAGGAACCGCCGCGCATACCGGTCAAGATCGAGGAGTTCTTGGCGGCCATGTCGATGGCGCTGATCTGCCTGATCACCTTCGCCAACGTGCTGGTGCGCTATTTGACCGACGAATCGTTCGCGTTCACCGAGGAGTTCTCCGTATTTCTCATGGTGGTGCTCACCTTCGTCGGTGCCTCGGCGGCATTCGCCAAGAACTCGCATGTTCGCATGAGCTTCGTGGTGGAGAGACTACCGCCGCGGCTTGCCCGCCACGTCGAGATCGCGGTGATGGTCGCCGCCGCAGTGCTGTTAGCGATCCTCGTCTGGTACGGCATCAGACTGCTGCTTGACGACTGGAATTTCGATACCACCTCGCCCGGCATCGGCATCCCGCAGTGGATCTACACCCTCTGGCTGCCGCTACTGTCCGCGGTCATCGCACTGCGCATCGTCGGCCGGATTGTGCGGCTCGCGCGCCGCAAGGCATAGCTATGCTGGCCCAGGGCAGCCTGATCCTGTTCCTCGGCTTCGCGCTGCTGCTCGTGCTCGGCGCGCCGCTCGCGGTCGCGCTCGGCGTCGCCGGCACCGCGGTGATCATGATCGAGGGGCTGGGGATCATGTCAGTGCCTACCAACGCCTACGCCGGCCTGGCGAAATATCCACTGCTGGCGCTGCCGGTGTTCGTGCTCGCCGGCATGATCTTCGAGCGCGCCGGCGTGGCCTTGCGCATCGTGAATTTCACCGCCGCGCTGGTGGGAAAGCGCCGCGGCGCGCAGGGTATGGTGGCAATCATGGTGTGCATGTTCCTCGGCGGCATCTCCGGCTCCGGCCCGGCGGACGCCGCGGCGGTGGCGATGGTGATGATCCCCGGCATGGCCAAACAAGGCTACCCGAGGGCGTTTTCGGCCAGCCTGATCGCGGCAGCCGGATCCACCGCGATCCTGATTCCGCCCTCGATCGCATTCATCGTCTACAGCATCCTGGTGCCGGGCGCGAGCGTGCCCGCATTGTTCGCCGCGGGCCTGATACCCGGCGCCCTGGCCGGCCTGTCGCTGCTGGTTCCGGTGCTCTATTTTTCCCTGCGCGAAGGCTGGGGCGCCGAAGGCGACGAGCGCGAAGTGACGGTCTGGCAAAGCTTCAAGGATGCGAGCTGGGGGCTGCTCGCTCCGGTGATCATACTCGGCGGGCTGCGCTCGGGCATGTTTACGCCCACCGAAGCGGCCGTGGTGGCGGTGTTCTATGGCTTCTTCGTCGGCGTATTCGTCTACCGCACGCTCGGCTGGCGCGACATCTACCGGGTGCTGGTGGAGTCGGCCGAGATTTCAGCGGTGGTGATGATCATCATCTCGCTCGCCGGCGTATTCGCCCACGCGGGCTCCACGCTCGGCGCATTCGATGCGTTCGCGAAGGCGCTGATCGGCGTGACCTCGACCGAGTGGATCATGTTGCTGATGATCATGCTGATGCTGCTGATCGCGGGGATGCTGCTCGATGCAATTTCAATCTTTCTGGTGTTCTTGCCGATCCTGCTGCCGATCGCCAAGACTTTCCACTGGGACCTGGTGTGGTTCGGCGTGCTGATGACCATGAACATGGCGATCGGACAGTTCACCCCGCCGATGGCGGTCAACCTAATCGTGACCACGCGCATCGCCGGCATCTCCATGGAATCCACGGTGCGCTGGGTGATCTGGATGGTGGGGGCGATGTTGATCGCGCTCGCCCTGATCGCTGTCTTCCCTCAGCTTGCGCTGTGGCTGCCAAGAACGTTGGGCTATTGACGTGCGGCGCCGGCGCAATCCTCGCCTCGACCGCGTCCGTTCGAGAGAACCAAGGTCGGACATTGTTCGCGTTGGAAAAAGCATTCAGGCGCGCACAAATTGCTCAGTCGGCCCGAGATTGTTAAGATCAACCTGAATTTCACAATCCTGAGGAGGAAACCATGAGAATTCTTGCTGCCGCGCTTGCAGGATTCGCGCGCAGGAGCCCGATTTCTAGCCGTAGATGCGCCCGCGGCCGCTTGTTTTCGTGCCGCAAGCGGGTGATCGTCGCCAATACCGTAAATGCAAAAAGCCCAACCATTTCTGGTTGGGCTTTTTGTTTTTAGGGACCTGACGATGACCTACTTTCGCATGGGTAATCCATACTATCATCGGCGCAACACCGTTTCACGGCCCTGTTCGGGATGGGAAGGGGTGGGACC
>MERK01000136.1:8540-9122 GCA_001770575.1 Betaproteobacteria bacterium RIFCSPLOWO2_12_FULL_64_23 | reverse complement strand
ACTGATGGGTGCGGTCCCAGTCGATGTACTGCAGCGCGCGGCCGGCGAGGGCGAACAGGCTGTCGTCCAGCCGGGCAAACAGCGTGCGCAATCCCTGCCACTGCATGCCCGGCGGCGCTTGCGTGTCGGCGGGGTATTCGAAAGCGTGGCAGACGCGCTCGCCCAGGATCCCAAGATAAAGGCGGCGCAGCGGCGCCGCGCTGAGGCCGGCCAGGTCCTCATGTCCGGGTAATTGTGCGCCGGGCGGAGCGTCGGCCACGAGCAGCAAGGTCTGCTGGAACACGAAACACAGACTCGCGCTGTCGGGCTCGTCTGCGTCGAACGCGCCGCTGACGTAGTTCTCGGGCGCATTGAAGGGCATCATGCCGGCGTGTCCCGGCGCGTTATCAGCACCGCCTCATACTTTTCTCAAGCGCCGAATCAGGCTGGAGGTATCCCAGCGCGCACCGCCCATTTTTTGAATTTCACCGTAGTAGCCGTTGACGATTTCGGCGACCGGCAGCGGCGTGCCGTTCTTCTTCGCTTCTTCCAGCGCTATGCGCAGATCCTTGCGCATCCAGTCCACGGCAAAGCCGAAATCGA
>MERK01000136.1:0-8528 GCA_001770575.1 Betaproteobacteria bacterium RIFCSPLOWO2_12_FULL_64_23 | reverse complement strand
GCATCCAGTCCACGGCAAAGCCGAAATCGAACTTGTCGTCGATCATGGTCTTGCCGCGGTTGTCCATCTGCCAGGATTGGGCCGCGCCTTTGCCGATCACCTCCAGCACCTGTTTCACGTCCAGCCCGGCTTTGAGGCCGAAACTGATGCCTTCGGACAGGCCCTGCAGCAGACCTGCGATGCAGATCTGGTTGACCATTTTGGTCAGTTGCCCCGCCCCCGAGGGCCCGAGCAGCGTCACCGCCTTGGCGAAGTGGGCAATGACCGGCTTGGCCGTTTCGAACGGCTCCGCTTCGCCGCCGCACATCACCGTGAGCGTGCCGTTCTCCGCCCCCGCCTGGCCGCCCGAGACCGGCGCGTCGATGAAATGGATGCCTTTCTTGGCCGCCGCGGCGAACAGCTCGCGCGCGACGTTGGCCGAGGCGGTGGTGTGGTCGACGTAAATGCCGCCGGCGGCCATGCCCTCGAACGCCCCGTTCGCGCCCAAGGTCACCGCACGCAGATCGGGATCGTCGCCGACGCAGGAAAATACGATGGCCGCGCCTTGAGCGGCGGCTTTGGGCGTATCGGCCGCCTTGCCGCCGTGCTTCGCCACCCAGGCGTCGGATTTGGCGCGCGTGCGGTTGTATACCGTGACCTCGTGGCCGTTCTTGGCCAGGAAGCCGGCCATCGGAAAGCCCATGACGCCCAAGCCGAGGAATGCGACTTTTGCCATTGCGTGTCTCCTATGAGTTCAGTTCAACGCATCATTATAAAGGCTCACACGCGGCAGATCATTTTTCCGGGACGAGCTTGCCCGCGGTGGACAAGAGAAACGTCCTGAATGCCTGCGCCACCGGCGACAGGCGCTTGGCCGCCAGGTGCACCACATGCCAGTCGCGCACGATCGGCAGGCCCTGGACGTCGAGGACCGCCAGGCGCCGCGTCTTCAGCTCCAGTTCTATGGTGTGCAGGGACAGCAGGCTGATGCCCATGCCCGCCTGCACCGCCTGCTTGATGGTCTCGTTGCTCGCCATTTCCATGCTGACGTTGAGCGGCAACTGGTGCTCGGCAAACAGGCGCTCCAGAAGCCCGCGCGTGCCCGAGCCGGGCTCGCGTATCAGAAACGTCTCCCTGGCCAGGCGCGCGAGCGGGATACGGCGTTTCTTCGCGAGCGGGTGGCCGGGCGCGGCGATGATGACATGCGGGTGGCGCGCGAAGGGCTCGGCAATGGCCTCCATGCCCTCAGGCGTGCGTCCCATGATGGCGAGGTCCACCTCGTTGTCGGCGAGCTGCTTCAGCACGATTTCGCGGTTGTTCGCGGAAAGCTTCACCGTGACCCCGGGGTGCTGCTTCAGAAAGCGCGCCAGCAGCGGCGGCACCAGGTACTTGGCGGTGCTCACCATGGTGATGAGGAGGCGGCCCTGCGACAGGCCCTTGCGCGCGGCGAGCGCCTCGTCGGCGTCGCGCAATTGCTGGGCGATGACGCGGCTGTGCTGATGCAGCTCGGTCCCGGCTTCGGTGAGAAAGATCTTCTTGCCCAGGCGCTCGAACAGGGGCAGCCCCGCCTGCTCCTCCAGCAGCTTCACCTGCATCGACACCGCGGGCTGGGTGAGGTGCAGTTCCGCCGCCGCGCGCGAGAACGAGAGCTTGCGCGCAACCGCCTCGAACACCTGCAACTGGCGCAGCGTGGTGTGCCTGAGCGTCATGGTTCCAGATCCGGGTTAAACATCAGCAAAAGCTTATCATATAGATAAGAATGCGTGACTATTATTTATGCATATACGCGGCTATTCTGTGCGGCAAATCAAGCGGTACTGATGATCCGCAGTTAAAGTCGTTTTGCTACGGATCGACTCAAGGGAGCACGAGGGGAGGCACGCCGAAGGTCTCGATCCCCCTTCCTCGGTCCCGCTTGACGGGAGCGGGGAAAGCCCCCTCGGGGGGCGCCCCGAAGGAAGCCCCCTTGGGGGGTATTCCCTCGGTTTTTTGCAGATTCGAAGCGGAGGCAGACATGCGCAAGACGGGCAGCACTTACAGCGCCGGGGTCAAGGACTATCGGCACACCTATTGGGAACCGGACTATCCGGTGAAAGACACCGACCTTCTGGCTTGTTTCAAGATCACGCCGCAGGAGGGCGTTCCGCGCGAGGAGGCCGCGGCAGCGGTGGCGGCCGAGTCCTCCACCGGCACCTGGACCACAGTGTGGACCGATCTCCTGACCGATCTCGACCATTACAAGGGCCGCGCCTACCGCATCGAGGACGTGCCGGGCGACCCTTCCTGCTTTTACGCCTTCATCGCCTACCCCATCGACCTGTTCGAAGAAGGCTCGGTGGTCAACGTGCTCACTTCGCTCGCCGGCAACGTGTTCGGCTTCAAGGCGATCCGGGCGCTGCGGCTCGAGGACGTGCGCTTTCCCCTCGCCTACGTGATCACCTGCGGCGGTCCGCCGCACGGCATCGCGGTCGAGCGCGACATCATGAACAAATACGGCCAGCCGCTGCTGGGCTGCACCATCAAGCCCAAGCTCGGCCTGTCGGCGAAGAACTACGGCCGCGCGGTATACGAATGCCTGCGCGGCGGGCTGGACTTCACCAAGGACGACGAAAACGTCAACTCGCAGCCGTTCATGCGCTGGCGCCAGCGCTTCGACTTCGTCGCCGAGGCGGTGAAAAAGGCCGAGGCCGAGACCGGCGAGCGCAAAGGCCATTACCTGAACGTTACCGCACCCACGCCGGAGGAGATGTACAAGCGCGCCGAATACGCCAAGTCGCTCGCCATGCCGATCATCATGCACGACTTCCTCACCGGCGGCTTTTGCGCGCATACCGGGCTCGCCAACTGGTGCCGCAATAACGGCGTGCTGCTGCACGTGCACCGCGCGCTGCACGCGGTGCTCGACCGCGACCGCCACCACGGCATCCATTTCCGGGTGCTGGCGAAATGCCTGCGGCTTTCCGGCGGCGACCACCTGCATTCCGGCACCGTGGTGGGCAAGCTCGAGGGCGACCGCGAAGCGACGCTGGGCTGGATCGACCTGATGCGCGAGAAATTCATCCCCGAGAACCGCGCGCGCGGCATTTTCTTCGACCAGGACTTCGGTTTCATGCCGGGCCTGTTTCCAGTGGCCTCCGGCGGCATCCATGTCTGGCACATTCCGGCGCTGGTCGCCATTTTCGGCGACGATTCGGTGATGCAATTCGGCGGCGGCACGCTCGGCCACCCCTGGGGCAACGCCGCCGGCGCCTGCGCCAACCGCGTCGCGCTGGAAGCCTGCGTCGAGGCACGCAACCAGGGCCGGCAGGTGGAGAAAGAAGGCAAGGCAATCCTGCTCGCCGCGGCCAAGACCAGCCCGGAACTGAAGGCGGCGATGGAGACCTGGAAGGAAATCAAATTCGAATTCGACACGGTCGACAAGCTCGACATGGCGCACGCCTGACCGGCACGTCACGGCGTGGGAGCGAGCTTGCTCGCGAATTATGCAGTTCGCGAGTCCCCCAAGGGGATTTCCTTCGGGGCACAAGCTCGCTCCTACAAGGTAATTAGGCTTCGAAATTAACTTGTCGCGACACTGGGCATTATTTCTTGGGAGAAGAACATGAGTGAAATGCGGGACTACAAGTCGCGGCTGTCGGATCCGGCGAGCCGCAAATTCGGCACGTTTTCCTACCTGCCGGCGATGACGCCGGAGCGCATCCGCAAACAGGTGGAATTCATCGTTGCGCGCGGCTGGACGCCGGCGCTGGAGCACACCGAGCCGGAGCACCTGATGGATGACTACTGGTACATGTGGAAGCTGCCGCTGTTCGGAGAGACCGACGTGAACCGCGTCCTCGAAGAGGCCGACGCCTGTCACAAGGCCAACCCGAATAACCACGTGCGTCTGGTCGGCTACGACAAGCTGAAGCAGACGCAGGGCGCGGCGATGGTGGTGTTCCGCGGCAAGACCGTCTAGCGGCACGCCGGCGAGGGAGAATACGTGAACATCAAGGCGCTGATTTTCGACGTCGACGGCACCATTGCCGATACCGAGGAAACCCACCGCCAATCCTTCAACGCCGCATTCCTCGAGCACGGGCTCGCCTGGGACTGGAGGCGCCGCGACTATGCCGAGCTGTTGCGCACCTCCGGCGGCAAGGAGCGCATAGAGGTCTATATCGAATCCCTGCGGCTGGAGCCGCAGGAGAAGGTCAGGCTCAAGCGCATGGTGCGACTCATCCATGGCAGCAAGACGCGCATCTACGGCGAGTTGATTGCCGACGGTCGCGCGCCGCTGCGCCCCGGTGTGGCGCGACTCATCGGCGAGGCGCGCTCGGCGGGGGTGCGCCTCGGCATCGCCTCGACCACCACCTCGGCCAACATCTCCGCGCTGATCGGCGCGCAGTTCGGCGCCGAAGCCTGGAACTGGTTCGAGGCCCTGGCTTGCGGCGACCTGGTGTCCAACAAAAAACCGGCGCCGGACATCTATACCCGGGCGCTTGGTATGCTGCGCCTGCCGGCCGAAGCCTGCGTCGCCTTCGAGGACTCGGTCAACGGCCTGAGATCGGCCAAGGCGGCCGGACTGTACACGGTGGTCACGCCTACTGCCTGGAGCGAGGGGCAGGACTTCAGCGGCGCGGATCTGCTGTTGGGGGGCTTGGGCGACGCGGATGCGCCGCTCCTGGCCGGCGACGCCACGCTGGCGGGCGGGCCGTATCTCACGCTCGAGCGACTGCAGCAGCTGCACGCGGCCAGGTTGCGGGCAGCCGCGGCGTAACAACGGAAAAAAGGAAGGGGATATGCCGCTCAAGACCACGCTCACCGAGTTCATCATCGGCGAGCAGCGAAAATACAGCCGTGCCACGGGCGAGTTCACCGCGCTCCTGAACGACATCCAGCTCGGCTGCAAGCGCATCGCCTATCTCATAGGCAAGGGCGCCCTGGCCGGGGTGCACGGGGCGGCGGCGGGGGAAAACGTCCAGGGCGAGCTGCAGATGAAACTCGACGTCATGTCGAACGACATCTTCCTGCGCACCAACGAATGGGGCGGACACCTCGCCGGAATGGTCTCCGAAGAGCTGGAGGCGGTGTGCCAGATCCCGGCGCAGTATCCGCGCGGGCGCTACCTGCTCGCGTTCGATCCACTGGACGGATCGAGCAATATCGACATCAACGGCGCGGTGGGTTCGATCTTTTCCGTGCTGCGCTGCGCCGAGGGCGTGACCGAGCCGGCGGTGAAGGATTTTCTGCGGCCGGGTGCGGAGCAGGTCTGCGCCGGCTATGCCATCTACGGTCCGAGCACCATGCTGGTGATCTCCCTGGGCCATGGCGTGTATGGATTTACCCTGGACCGCGAGATCGGCGAGTTCATTCTGACCCATCCGGACCTGCGCATTCCGGGTGAGACGAGCGAGTTCGCCATCAACGCCTCCAACGAGCGTTTCTGGGAGCCGCCGGTGAAGCGCTACATTTCGGAATGCCTCGCCGGCGGGAGCGGGCCGCGCGCGAAGGACTTCAACATGCGCTGGATTGCTTCGTTCGTCGCCGAGGTGCACCGCATCCTGATGCGCGGCGGCTTGTTCATGTATCCGAAGGACAGCAAGGACCCGGCCAAAGCGGGGCGCCTGCGCCTGCTGTACGAGGCGAATCCGATGGCGTATCTGGTGGAGCAGGCGGGGGGCGCGGCCTCGACCGGGCGCGGGCGCATACTCGAAGTCGTGCCCGAGGGCCTGCACCAGCGCGCGCCGGTGATCCTGGGCTCGAAGGACGAGGTCGAGCGCATTGCGCGCTATCATGGCGAGTACGACCGCGGCGTGGATCAGCCCTACACCTCGCCGCTGTTCAACGAGCGCTCGCTGTTCACGCAGCAGTGAGCAACACCCGGATCGAATAATTAGTCACTCATAAGTCGAGAGTAACCAAAATGGCGAAGATCACGATGAATAGCGACCATATATCCGCGGGGGGATTTACGCCCCGAAGGAAGTCCCCACCTCTTCGGGTGGTCCCGATCTTCGGTCTCCCACCTTGGGGGACAAGGGGGGATGCATCCCCCCTTGTTCGTGGAATGAGGGCTTTTCCTCGGCCGGAGAAACTCTGTTTCGTTCCGGCACATCCAATTTCGGAGTCAAACTCATGTCAGTGAAGCACCCGGTCGTTGCGATCACCGGCTCATCGGGCGCCGGCACCACCTCGGTGACGCGTACCTTCCAGCACATTTTCCGCCGCGAGAAACTCAACGCCGCCATCATCGAAGGCGACTCTTTCCACCGCTACGATCGCGCGGCGATGAAACAGGCCATGGCCACGGCCGCGCAAAGCGGCAACAACCATTTCAGTCATTTCGGCGCGGAATCCAACCTGTTCGATGAGCTCGAGGCGCTGTTTGCAAGCTATGGCAAGAGCGGCGGCGGCCGCAGCCGCAAGTACCTGCACAACGCGGCCGAGGCCGCGCCGTTCGGGCAGGAGCCGGGCACGTTCACGCCGTGGGAGGAGATAGGGCCGGGTAGCGATCTGCTCTTCTACGAGGGTCTGCACGGGGCGGTGGTCACCGACAAAGTCAATATCGCGCGCCACGCGGACCTGCTGGTGGGGGTGGTGCCCACGATCAACCTGGAGTGGATCCAGAAACTGCACCGCGACAAGGCCACGCGCGGCTACTCCACCGAGGCGGTGGTGGATACCATCCTGCGGCGCATGCCCGATTACGTGAACTACATCGTGCCGCAGTTCGCGCAGACGCATATCAATTTCCAGCGCGTGCCCACGGTCGATACCTCGAATCCGTTCATTGCGCGCGACATTCCGAGCGCCGACGAGAGCTTTCTGGTGATCCGCTTCGCCAATCCCAAGGGGATCGACTTGCCCTACCTGCTCACCATGCTGCACGACTCGTTCATGTCGCGGCCCAACATCATCGTCGTGCCGGGCGGAAAGATGGAGCTGGCGATGCAGCTGATTTTCACGCCCATGATTCTGCAGTTGATGGATCGCAAGCGCCGCGCCTAGGCGCGCGGGCTTGCGTGTACAGCGACTATCTTTTTGGCGCCCGCATTGGAAAAATCGCGCGGCTTCGACGATAATCTCTCCTTCGCCCTTTCCCTCCAGCCATGAAAACATCCAGCACCGAACTCGCCAACGCCATCCGCGCCCTTTCCATGGACGCGGTGCAGGCCGCCAACTCCGGCCATCCGGGCATGCCCATGGGCATGGCGGAAATCGCGCTCGCCTTATGGACGCGACACCTGCGCCATAATCCGGCCAACCCGAAATGGGCCGACCGCGACCGCTTCGTGCTTTCCAATGGCCACGGCTCGATGCTGCTCTATTCGCTGCTGCACCTGACCGGCTATGCCCTGCCGCTGGACGAGCTGCGGCGCTTTCGCCAACTGCACTCGATGACGCCCGGCCATCCGGAGTACGGCTGCGCCCCCGGCGTGGAAACCACGACCGGGCCGCTCGGGCAGGGCATCAGCAATGCGGTCGGTATGGCGCTCGCCGAGCGCTTGCTCGCCGCCGAGTTCAACCGGCCCGGCGCCTCCATCGTCGATCACCACACCTACGTGTTCCTCGGCGACGGCTGCCTGATGGAAGGCATTTCGCACGAGGCCTGCTCGCTCGCCGGGACGCTCAAACTGGGCAAGCTGATCGCGCTCTATGACGACAACGGCATATCGATAGACGGCAAGGTCCAGGCCTGGTTCACCGACGACACGCCCAAGCGCTTCGAGGCCTACGGCTGGCACGTGATCGCCGCGGTGGACGGCCACGACGTCGATGCGGTGGACCGCGCGATTCAAGCGGCCAAGGCGGTGACAGACCGGCCCAGCCTGATCTGCTGCAAGACGGTCATCGGCAAGGGCTCGCCCAAGCGTGCCGGCACCGCCAAGGCGCACGGCGAGGCGCTGGGCGCCGAGGAAGTCGCGGCCACACGCGCGGCGATCGGCTGGAATCATCCGCCGTTCGAAGTGCCGCAAAGCGTGTACGAGGGTTGGGATGCAAGCACGCGCGGCGCCGGGTTCGAGGGGGAATGGAACCAGCGCTTCGCCGCTTACGAGAAGCAGCATGCCCAGCTCGCGCGCGAGTTCCGGCGCCGCATGACGGGCGAACTGCCCTCGGGCTGGGAGACGCATTGCAACGCCCTGTTGGCGACGATCGACGCCAAGGCCGAGACCATCGCCACGCGCAAGGCTTCGCAGAATGCGATCGAGGGCCTGGCGCCGGCCCTGCCCGAATTTGTCGGCGGCTCGGCCGACCTCACCGGGTCGAATCTTACCAACTGGTCGGGGTCGAAGCCCGTGGGCGCAAGCGGCGGCGGCAATTATGTTTCCTACGGCGTGCGCGAGTTCGGCATGGCGGCGATCACCAACGGCATGGCGCTGCACGGCGGGCTGCTGCCGTTTTCCGGCACCTTCCTCACCTTCTCCGACTATGAGCGCAACGCGCTGCGCATGGCGGCGCTGATGAAGCTGCGCAATATTTTCGTGTTTACCCACGACTCGATCGGCCTGGGCGAAGACGGCCCGACGCACCAGTCGGTGGAGCAGGTCTCCAGCCTGCGGCTGATG
>MERK01000135.1 GCA_001770575.1 Betaproteobacteria bacterium RIFCSPLOWO2_12_FULL_64_23 | reverse complement strand
CGCCGGTGCTGCTCTCCGGCAACCACGCCGAGATCGAACGCTGGCGCCTGAAGCAGGCGCTGGGCAGGACCTGGCTGAGACGGCCGGATTTGCTGGAAAAGCGCGCCCTGAGCGCGGAACAAGCGAAGCTGCTTGAGGAATTCAAGCGGGAACAAAACACGTAGTCTTTACGGACTCGAAGGAGCAGCGTTATGAATCTGATCGACAAACTGGAACACGAAGAAATCACGCGCCTGGGCAAGAGCGTGCCCGTGTTCGCCCCCGGCGACACTGTAATCGTGAACGTCAACGTGGTCGAGGGCGAGCGCAAGCGCGTGCAGGCTTACGAAGGCGTGGTCATCGCCAAGCGCAACCGCGGCCTGAATTCCTCCTTCATCGTGCGCAAGATTTCGGCGGGCGAAGGCGTGGAGCGGACGTTTCAGACCTACTCGCCGCTGATCGCCTCGGTCGAGGTCAAGCGCAAAGGCGACGTGCGCCGCGCGAAGCTGTATTACCTGCGCGACCGTTCGGGCAAGTCGGCGCGCATCCGCGAAAAGCTCTCCAAGCGCGCGGTGCCGGAGACTGCTGCCGAAGAGGTCGTCGCGGAATAGGTTTTCGCCTCCGCATCAAAGCAAAACGGGACGCTGCGGCGTCCTGTTTGTCTTTTTGGGACCGCCCGCTGTCTTGATCTCGCGCTCGCGCCATGCTCCCGCCGGCGGTTCAGGTATAAGATTGCCCGGGAAGAAATCATTTCCTTGGCGGCAGCAGAATTCGCCGCGCGCGCGTTTAACGGCCGTGTCGTCTACAATTCGGAAATCGAAGTTGGGGAGGCCCATGGGAACAGTCGTCGCGTTGGCTGGTCAGGTAGGCGGCGCAAGGCTCGCCGACGGGTTGCGCCGCCTGCGTGGCAAGGATCTTGCCGTCATCGTCAATACCGGTGACGACCATGAGATTTTCGGCCTGGCGTTTTCGCCCGACATCGATACTATGCTGTACACGCTCGGCGGGATTGCAAGCCCCGCAGCCGGCTGGGAACCCGCCGGCGAGACTTACGCGCTGCACGACATGCTGCACCGCCTGGGCTCCGGGCAACGGGTGCGCGTCGGCGACCGCTCGTTGGCGCTGCCGCTGTTGCGCACCGAGGCGTTGCGGGAGGAGTGCTCACTCAGCCGGGTTACGCTTGGTTTGTGCAAGACGCTGGGCATCGAGGCGCGCGTGCTGCCGATGAGTAACGACCCGGTGCGCACGGTGGTGGTCACCGATGGCGGACATGTGAGCTACCACGAATACCTCACCGAGCTGGAGTGCGAGCCCGTGGTGAAGGGCTTCATGTACGCCGGCGCGGACGCGGCGCGCATTCCGGATGAGGTTCTGGAAGCGTTGTACGCGCCCGATCTGGAAGCGATCGTGCTCTGCCCGGCGAACCCCTACCACACGATTGCCCCGATCCTGGCGGTGCAAGGCATGCGCGAACTGCTGCGCCAATGCGGCGCGCCGGTAATTGCCGTGAGCCCCATCGTCGGCGATCGCGCGCTCAAGGGCGCGGCCGGAAAAATGATGCGGGAGCTGGGTCATGAGGTATCGGCGCGCAGGGCGGCGCTCGAATATTACCGGCTCATCGACGGGTTTGTGGTCGACAGCGTGGACGAGGCGGCTGCCGATGGCATCCGCGCCTGCGGCATCGACGTTGCGGTCGCGCCGACGATCATGCGCTCGGAGGACGACCGCGTCGCGCTGGCGCAGGTGGTGCTCGATCTGGCGCAGCTGGTGCGCGCGCGCAAGGAAGCAGAACGCAGCGCATAGTGGTGCACGCGCGTGTGTCTGCCCTGGAACGGCGTGCGCCGCCGGTTTCAGTTTCGAACCCAGCGTGCCGCTGGTGCAGCTGAAGGGGCGCTGGTTTGGAGTGTGTTTGCGCAATCCTGCGCGCTTGAGGCAAAGTGCGATAAGGAGCGCCGCGAGAGGTTGACCAAATGCAGCAGCAAGATCAGATTCTGCCTCGCATCGGCTTTATCGGCGCCGGCCGCGTAGCCAAGGGCCTTGCTTGGGGCATGGCGCAGGGCGGGCAGCGCGTCGGCGCCGCCGCCAGCCGCAGCCCGGCTTCGGCCGAACAACTGGCGGCAAGGATTGCTGGTTGCCGGGCGGCTGCGAACGCGCAGGATGTCGTTGATCGCAGCGACCTGGTTTTCGTCACCGTTCCCGACGATGCGATTGCCGCAGTTGCCGCCAGCCTCAAATGGCGCGAGGGCGTGGCCGTGATCCACTGCAGCGGCGCGACCGAAGTTGCGGTGCTTGAGCCTGCCGCGCGCGCCGGGGCGCAAATCGGCGGTTTTCATCCGTTACAGCTGTTTGCCGATGCGGAAGTGGCGCTCGCCGGACTGCCGGGATGCACTATCGCCATCGAAGCCGAGGCGCCGCTGTTGTCGCAACTGGAACAGCTGGCGCGGGCGCTGCGCTGCCGGACCCTGCGCCTGCCGCCCGGCTGCCGTGCCCGCTATCACGTCGCCGCTCACTACGCAGCGGGTTTCGTGATCACATTGCTCAACCAGGCGGTCGAGCTATGGCAGAGTTTCGGCATCGAGCGCGAGGATACGATACGCGCGCTGCTGCCGCTGCTGCGTGGCACCGCGGCCTCGGTGGAGCGCTCGGGCCTGGCGCAGGGCCTGGCAGGCACGTATTCGCGCGGCGATATCGGCACGGTGGAAAAGCACCTGGCCGAACTTGCCCGCGTCGGCCCGGACGCCTTGCATCTATACTGCGAACTGGCGTTGCGCTCGATTCCTCTGGGACTGGAGCGCGGCGGTTACGACGAGCATCGTGCCGAGGCAATGCGCGTGCTGCTGCGGCGCGCGTTGAAACCCTAGGGCCTGTTGACATTCGGCACATGAGCGTCTCATGCGATGAATGTCAACAGGCCCTAGAGACTACAGGTTGCGCGCGCAGCGCTTTCTGGCTAACCTTGAACCAGGCGAAAGACCAAGACCATCGAGTTCACCCAACCGAGCAGGGAGAAGACCGTGACCGAGAAAATATGGCTGAAGGAATACCCCGCGGGCGTTCCGGCGGAGATCGACGCCAGCCGCTACGCGTCGATTCCGGACCTGATCGAGAAATCCTTGCGCAAGTTCGCCGGCAAGCCGGCTTACAACAACTTCGGCTGCAGCATGAGCTATGCGGAGCTGGACCGGCACAGCCGCGACTTCGCTGCTTTCCTGCAGAGCCTGCCGGGAATGAACAAGGGCGAGCGCGTCGCCATCATGAGCCCCAACCTGATGCAATATCCGGTGGTGCTGATCGGCATCCTGCGTTCCGGCATGACCGTGGTCAATGTCAATCCGCTATACACGCCGCGCGAGCTCGAACACCAGTTGAAGGACTCCGGCGCCAAGGCCATAGTCATCGTCGAGAACTTCGCCAATACGCTGCAGCAGGTGATCCAGAAAACGCAGGTCGAGCACGTGATCACCACCCAGCTCGGCGACCTGTTGCCGCTGCCCAAGCGCTGGATCGTCAACCTGGTGGTCAAGCGGCTGAAGAAGATGGTGCCGGAGTGGCGCATCGACGGCGCCATCGATCTGCGTGCGGCGCTGGCGCGCGGCGCCGGCGCCCAGTTGAAGCCGGTCACCCTCGCTCGCGATGACATCGCTTTCCTGCAGTACACCGGCGGCACCACCGGCGTGTCCAAGGGCGCGATGCTGACGCATCACAACATCCTCGCCAACATCGAGCAGGCGGGCGTCTGGATCGGCGGCAGCCTCAAGGAAGGCGAGGAAATCGTGATTTCGCCGCTGCCGATGTATCATATCTTTTGCCTTACGACGACCCTCTATTTCATGACCCTGGGCGTGGTCAATGTACTGATCACCAATCCGCGCGACCTGCCGGCGTTCGTCAAGGAACTGGGCAAATGGAAGTGGTCGGTGCTGACCGGCGTAAACACGCTGTTCAACGGATTGCTGAACACGCCCGGTTTCGGCGAACTCGATTTTTCGGGGCTGAAGATCGTCGTCGGCGGTGGGGCGGCGGTGTTAAAGCCGGTGGCGGAAAAATGGCAGCAGGTTACCGGCCGCTATCTCACCGAGGCCTACGGCCTGACCGAGACCTCTCCTGCTGCGAGCATCAATCTGCTGGGCACGCCGTGGAACGGCACCATCGGACTGCCGATTTCCTCGACCGAGTTCTCGATCCGCGACGACGATTTCAACGAGCTGCCCGTGTGGACCGGCGAGGGCGATATCGAGAAATCCACCGGCGAGATCTGCATCCGCGGGCCGCAGGTGATGAAGGGATACTGGCAGCTGCCCGCGGAAACCGCGAAGGTGCTGCACGAGGGCTGGCTCAAGACCGGTGATGTCGGCAATATCAACGCCAAGGGCTATGTCACCATCACCGACCGCAAGAAGGACATGATCCTGGTATCGGGCTTCAACGTCTATCCGAACGAGATCGAGGGCGTGGTCGCGATGCACCCGGGCGTGCTCGAGTGCGCTGCGGTGGGCGTGCCCGACGACAAATCGGGCGAGGCGGTGAAAGTGGTGATCGTGAAAAAGGATCCGAACCTCGGCAAGGATTCCGTGATCGAACACTGCAAGCGGGAGCTTACCGGTTACAAGATTCCGAAGCATGTGGAATTCCGCGACAGCCTGCCGAAGACCCCCATAGGCAAGATACTGCGGCGCGAGTTGCGGGATAAGTAGAGCGGACCGAATATGAAACAAGGCGGCGATTCTTTTGCGCCCAGGCGGCGCCAGTGGCTCAAGCGCGCGCTGCTGGGCGGCGCAGCCATGCCGCTGCTGCTGCGCGATGCGCTGGCCGCGCGCAAGCAGCCCGGCGGCTTGGTTATGATCAAGGGCAAAGTGCTGATCAACGGCAGCGCGGCCGGGACGGGCACCCCGGTGACGCCCGGCGACAGCGTCGTCACCGTACGCGGAGGCTTGGCGGTGTTTGTCGTCGGCGAGGATGCGTTTTTGCTGCGCGAGAACAGCGAACTGCTTACCTCGGGCGGCAGCGCGCTTATCGCGTCGCTGCGGCTGGTCACGGGCAAGCTGTTGTCCGTGTTCGGTCGCGGGCAACGCAGCCTCACGACCCCCACAGCCACCATAGGCATCCGCGGCACCGGCATTTACATTGAAGCAGAAGCCGAGCGCACCTACGCCTGCACCTGCTACGGTTTGGTGGACCTGCAGGCGCGCAACATGCCCGAAGCCAGGGAAACCGTGAACACCACCCATCACGAGGCGCCACGCTACATCTACGCCCGCGGCGAGATGCCGATCAAGATGATCGAAGTTGCGCCGGTGATCAACCATAGCGATGCGGAACTGATCATGCTGGAGGCGCTGGTCGGCCGGGAGCCGCCCTTCGTG
>MERK01000134.1 GCA_001770575.1 Betaproteobacteria bacterium RIFCSPLOWO2_12_FULL_64_23 | reverse complement strand
CGCGCGAACGTGCCATATTAGCCTTAGCCGGGCGCCGGAGGCAAGCTGCCCCGTGCCGGGGGCGCGACCCGGTTTCGATGGGCAGAATTCGGCCGCCAGGGGGCGAGCCCATGCCCTCAAGGCGCAGGCAGACTGCGCCGGCGTGGAATATGTGTCGCCTGCCAATGCGCGAGTGCCCAGCGCCAGAATTCGGCCAGCGGCATGCGGCGAAGTTGTGCCGGCGGCGCCTGGCCGAGAAAATCCATGGCTTGCGCGAGCGCGGGCACCGGATCGCGCGCATCCACCGGCGGCGCCAGCGTCTGCTTGGACAGTTTTTCTCCGGCGGCATTCACCGCCGCCGGCAGGTGCAGGTAACGCGGAGTGCGCAGGCCGAGCAGGCGCTGCAGATAAATCTGCCGCGGCGTCGAATCGAGCAGATCGGCGCCGCGCACCACGTCGGTGACCCCCTGTTCGGCATCGTCGACCACGACCGCCAGCTGGTAGGCGTACAGGCCGTCGGCGCGCAGCAGCACGAAGTCGCCGGCTTCGGCGGCGAGATTCTGGCGCACCGTTCCCTGCACCGCATCCTCGAATTCGATCAGCGTGTCGCCGACGCGAACACGCGCGGCGCGCGCTGTTTTCCCCGGCGCCAGGCCATTGCGGCAGGTGCCGGGGTAAATCAGCGCGCCATCGTGCTTTAGGCTTGAGTCGGCAATCTCCCGTCTGCTGCAGGCGCAGGGATAGACCAGCCCCTGCGCTTCCAGGCGGGCAAGCGCGGCATCATAGGCTGCGCTGCGTTGACTCTGGTACATGATATCGCCGTCCCAGCCCATGCCGCAGGCTTCGAGCGTGCGCAGGATCGCGTCCGCCGCGCCCGGCTGCTCGCGCGGCGGATCCAGGTCTTCCATGCGCAGCAGCCATAGACCGCCGCGGCTTTTCGCCTCAAGGTAGCTGCCCACCGCGGCGACCAGCGAGCCGAAGTGCAGCGGCCCGGTGGGCGAGGGGGCGTAGCGTCCTCGGTACTGGTCCATGCGGCGATTGTAAGCAACAATCAGGTGGCGGTGGGCCCGGGGTCGCCGATAGAATAGGCTCCTGATCAACCAATTCGGCGTTGCATTGAAGAGCAAAACGAAAGCCAAGCTGCTCGACTGGCTGAAACTCGCCGCCTGCGTCGCGCTGGGTTTTCCGGTGCTGATCTATTTCCTGCAGGAGCGGCTGATTTTCTTTCCCCAGCCGGTTGCCCAGGATCCGCTGCAAGCCAATCCGGGCGCGGCGATAGAGGAAGTGAGCCTGGTCACGGCGGACCAGGTGAGATTGCGCGGCTGGCTGGTGAAGGCAACGCCAACGCCTGCGCCGCTGCTGCTCTATTTCGGCGGCAATGCGGAGGAAGTGTCCTGGCTCGCCTCGACCGCGGACCGATACGCCGGCTGGTCGCTGCTGCTATTCAATTACCGCGGCTACGGCAGGAGTGAAGGCAAACCGGGCGAGACCGAACTGTTCGCCGATGCCCTGCAAATCCACGACTATGCCGCCAAGCGAGCCCAAGGCGGCCGCGTCGCGGTGATGGGGCGCAGCCTCGGCAGCGGCGTCGCCGTCTATCTTGCGGCGCAGCGGCCGGTGGCGGGGGTGATCCTGGTTTCGCCTTACGACACCATCGAGAGCGTGGCCCAGGGCGTCTATCCGTTCCTGCCGATTAGCCTGATGCTCAAGCATCGCTTCGATTCGCTGTCGCGCGCGCCGGGCATCAAGGCGCCGCTGCTGTGCCTGGTCGCAAGCGGGGATCGCGTCATTCCGCGGCCGCATTCCGAGCGCCTGTACGCGGCATGGGGCGGGCCCAGGCAATGGCGCGAAATCCGCCCGGCCGACCACGACAGTCTCGCCGGCGAGCCGGAGTATTGGCGAGCGATCGCGGCTTTTCTCGATGGCCTGCGCTGAACCGGCTGCCCGCGTCGTCCTGATATACTTGCGCGCGCAAATCGGGAGAAACGCATGGCAACGGTGGAACTCACCAAGGACAATTTCGAGCAAGTCGTCACCGGCAACGACGTCGTGATCGTCGATTTCTGGGCGCCCTGGTGCGCGCCCTGCCGCGCCTTCGCGCCGACCTTCGAGCAGGCTTCGGAGCAGCACGCCGACGTGGTGTTCGCCAAGGTCAACACCGAGGAGGAACAGGAAGTCGCGGGCGCGTTCAACATCCGCTCCATCCCGACCCTGATGGTGTTTCGCGAGAAAGTGATCCTCTACTCCGAGGCGGGCTCGCTGCCGGCGCAGGTGCTGGAGCAGGTGATTACCCAGGCCAAGGGCGTGGACATGTCTGTCGTGCACCGCGAGATCGCCGAGCGCGGCGCCGAGAGCTGATGCACCGGTCCGGCGCCCGCATCCGCGTGAGCATGGCCGGGGGCAGGGCGTGCGCCATATGGAAAAACCGTTGCGCGCTGCCGCCGTACTCGCCGCGCTTGTCGCACTAAGCATCGCTATCGGAGCGCCCATGGGATTATTCAGTGGCACGCGGCCGGACAATCTGGGTGTGCGCGACGCTCGCCTGGCGCCGCCCAAGCGCACGCCCAACAACGTCAACAGCCAGATCGACAGGAATGCCGATCCGGTGCATTACATCGAGCCATTGCG
Organism: Betaproteobacteria bacterium RIFCSPLOWO2_12_FULL_64_23; assembly: GCA_001770575.1. GTDB lineage: Bacteria > Pseudomonadota > Gammaproteobacteria > Burkholderiales > SG8-39 > 2-12-FULL-64-23. The sequence goes on along the minus strand of MERK01000134.1, from coordinate 10,292 downwards.
CTACAGCGGCGATGCCGGGCAAGCCTGGGCGGCATTGCGGCGTATCGTAGATCGCATGAAGCGCGTCACGGTGGTGAAATCGGAGCCAAATTATCTTTACGCCGAATTCAGCTCAAAGCGGTTGGGTTTCGTCGACGACACCGAGTTCTACTTGGATGAGAAGGCCGGCGTGATACAGGTGCGCTCGGCTTCGCGTTTGGGGACGGGCGATCACGGCGTCAACCGCGGGCGCATCGAATACATCCGCGCGAAGCTGGCGCAAGGGTGATTCGAGCGCTCAATAGCGCAGCAGCGAAGCCCGCGTTTCCTGATGTTCCAGGCGCTTCAGAAACCAGCGCAGCGCCTTCCCCTTCTCGCGCGAGCGCCAGGCGTAATAAAGATTGCCCGCCGGTTTGATTTCCTCCACCTCTTTTGCCACCAGGCGTTTGGCCTTGATCAGCGGCGCCGCCGCATGCGCCGGCAGATAGCCGCAGCCCAGGCCCGCGACCTGCGCCGCCACCTTGGATTCGAGGTCGGGGACGGTGAGCACGTCCTGGCCGGTCAGGAGGCCGACGGAGCGCGGCGGCAGGCTGCGCGAGCTGTCGCCGATGGCGATGGCGCGGTGCGCCAGAATTTGTTCGTGTTTGAGCGGCTCGGGCAGTCCGGCTAGAGGATGAGTGGGCGCGACGGCGAACACGAAGTCCTTGTAGCCCAGGATGCGGATGGCGTAGCCGCCACCCGCCGGCACTTCGCCCGACACGCCCAAGGCCAGTTCGGCCCGCCCCGACACCAGGGCATCCCAGGTGCCGGCGAGCACTTCGTGCGCGAGGCGTATGCGGGTGCCGGATTGCTCGGCGTAGAACGCCGCGATCAGCGGGAACAGTTGCACCGCCGGGATCATGATGTCGAGCGCGATGCGCAACTCCGTCTCCCAGCCGGTGGCGATGCGCTTCACGCGGCATTCCAGTTCTCCCGCAGCCCGTAGCAAGTGCCGGCCCTCCTGCATCAGTTCCTGCCCTGCCGGCGTCAGCCGGGCGCGGTGACCGCTGCGGTCGAACAGGACCACGTCCAAATCCTGCTCCAGCTTCTGCACCGTATAGGTAAGCGCGGAGGGCACGCGGTGCAGTTCCGCGGCGGCGGCGGCAAAGCTGCCTAGCCGCTCGATCGCGTCCATAGCCTGCAACGCATCCAGGGTCAGTTTCATGTTTGGGGTATATGTTCAATTATATTGAAGTATTGAGTGAAAATTATCCGCTTTCATTGCAATATATGCAAGTCTATCATCTGGAATATTGGTTCAATGCATTAGAACTAACAGATAGGAGATTGCCATGTTACAGGTTCGCAAGGGCAGTGAGCGCGGTTATGCCGACCACGGTTGGCTGAAGTCTTTCCACAGCTTTTCTTTCGCCGATTATCACGATCCCGAGCACATGGGATACGGCAGCCTGCGCGTGATCAACGAGGACCGTGTCCTCCCGGGCAGCGGCTTTGGCACCCATGGCCACCGCGATATGGAAATCATCAGCTACGTGCTCGAAGGCGCGCTGGCGCACGAAGACAACATGGGCAACGGCTCCAGCATCGTTCCAGGGGACGTGCAGCGCATGAGCGCGGGCAAGGGGGTGCTGCATTCGGAATACAACCATTCCAAGGATGCCGTCACGCACTTCCTGCAGATCTGGATCGAACCCAATGTCACCGGCATCCGGCCGAGCTACGAACAGAAGCATTTCGATGCCGCGTCCAAGCGCGGCCGCTTGCGCTTGATCGCGTCCAGCGATGCGCGCGAAGGTTCGGTGCTGATCCATCAAGACGCGTCCGTGTACGCGGCGCTGCTCGACGGCGCCGAGCGCATCGGGCACAAGCTCGCTCCCGCGCGCAAGGCGTATGTGCAGGTCGCGCGCGGAAAGCTGACGGTGAATGGCCAGCCGCTGCAAGCGGGCGATGCGCTAAAGGCGAGCGGCGTGGCCGAACTGGTGCTGGAAAAAGGCGAGCAGGCTGAAGTCATCCTGTTCGATTTGGCTTAAGCAAAAACACTGAGAGGAAGAACACATGAATACGAACTTGCAAAACTCCGCGGCCCTGGCTGGCCGCATCCTGCTGGCACTGATATTTATCATCTCGGGCTACGGCAAAATCGGCGGCTATGCCGGCACGGCGGGCTATATGGCGAGCAAGGGATTGCCCATGGTCGACATATTGCTGCCGCTGACCATACTGGTCGAACTGGGCGGCGGTTTGCTGATCGCGATCGGCTGGAAAGCGCGCTGGGCCGCGGCGGTGACCTTCCTGTTCCTGATACCCGTCACGCTGGTGTTCCACAATCCCGCGGGCCTCGATCCGGCCGCGGCGCAGCAGCAGATGATCCAGCTGCTCAAGAACCTGTCGATCATGGGCGGCATGCTGGGCCTGTTCGCATTCGGCCCGGGCGGCTTCAGCCTCGACGCCAAGAAAAGCACTTAACCAGGAGAACTATGATGACCAGCAAAATATTGATCGCGTTTTATTCCCGTGGCGGCGTCACCGAAGCGCTGGCGAAAGCCGTCGCCGAGGGTGCCAAGTCGGAAGGCGCCGAGGTGCGCATGCGCCGTGCGCGCGAATTCGTTGGCGAAGAGGTGATGAAGAAAGCGCCCGGCTGGCTCGAAGGCGTCCAGCGCATGAATGCGCTCTACGAGGCGCCGACCGAAGCCGATGCAGAGTGGGCCGATGGCATCGTGTTCGGCACGCCGACCCGCTTCGGCAGCATGACGGCCGAACTCAAGGCCTACATCGACAGCCTCGGCGGACTGTGGTTCAAGGGCGCGCTCGTGGGCAAGGCAGGCTCCGCGTTTGCCTCCACGTCGACGCTGCACGGAGGCAACGAGATGACCATCACCGCGCTGTATGCGCCGATGGCGCACCTTGGTTTGATCCTGGTGCCGACGGGTTATGCCGATCCTGTATTGTTCAAAGCCGGCACACCTTATGGCGCGTCATCGGTTTCGGGGAATATTGGCGCGCTGCCGGGCGACGACGATCTGGCCGTGGCGCGTTTCCAGGGCAAGCGCGTTGCCCGCGTCGCCGCCGCCCTCAAGACCGTGCGCTGAACCGACCGAACCCGATCTGTTCGAGGCCGGCAGCCCCGGGCTGCCGGCCGAACACCCTTTTGGCTTTAGAATGACGCCATGAAAAGCATGGTCATCCTGATTTCCGGCCGCGGCAGCAACATGCAGGCCATGGTCGAAGCCGGCCTGCCGGTGGCGGCGGTGATCAGCAACCGCGCCGACGCCGCCGGGCTCGCGTACGCCGCCGGCCGCGGCATCGCCACGGTCATCGTCCCCCACCGCGACCACGCCACGCGCGAGGCGTTCGAGGCGGCGCTGGCGCAGGCGATCGATGGTTTTCGCCCGGACCTGGTGGTGCTGGCCGGCTTCATGCGCATCCTCACCGAGGGCTTTGTGCTGCGCTACCAGGGCCGGCTGCTCAACATCCATCCCTCGCTGCTGCCCGCGTTCCCGGGGTTGGACACGCATGCACGGGCGCTCGCCGCCGGGGTGAAACTGCATGGCGCCACCGTTCATTTCGTTACGCCGCAGCTCGATCACGGCCCCATCGTGATCCAGGCAGCGGTGCCGGTGCTTGCTCACGATGATGCAGCGCAGCTCGCCGCGCGCGTGCTGGCCGAGGAGCATCGCATCTACCCGCAGGCCGCGCGCTGGTTCCTCGAAGGGAAACTGGTCATCGAAAGCGGGGTGGTGCGCGTTAAGGGAGATTATCCGCAACAGTTGTACGCGCCGTGACCAGAAATCTTGCCTTTGTCGCCGCTTGCATTTTCGCCGGCGCGAGCGCGGCGCAGCCGCCGCACAAACTGAGCCTGACTTACGACGTCAGCTATAACGGTATCGTCGCGGCCGAGTTGACCGAAGTGCTCGAGCACGACGGCAAGCGTTTTTCGCTCAGTTCCGAAGGCCGCGGCAAGGGCATCGGTGCGCTGCTCTACCACGGCGTCGCCAAGCGCTGGTGCCGCGGCGAGATCACCAGCGCAGGCCTGCGCCCGCTGGAATACCGCGATCAGCGCGGCGACCAGCCGGCTACCGTGGCGATATTCGACTGGGCCAGGAAAACCCTGACGCAGGAGCACGACGGCAAGAACGAGACCACCAACCTGGTGCCGGCGCTGCACGACCGGCTGAGCTTCCTCTATAACTTTGCCTTCCAGTCCGCGCCCGATCTCAAGCCGGGCAAGGAGATCAAAGTTACTCTGACCGACGGCAGGGGCTTGACGCGATTTCAGTACAAGGTCGCCGGACGCGAAATGCTGAAGACCCCGGCGGGCGAGCTGGAAACCGTGCGCTTGGTAAAGCAGCGCGAGAACCAGGATGACAAGGGCACGGAGATCTGGTTTGCGAGCGGCCGCGATTACCTGCCGGTGCGCATCCTGGTCGTCGAAAGCGACGGCGTGCGCATTGATCAAGTGCTGACGCGCATCGGCAACTAATCCACGCCTTGCGCGCACCGCTCTAAGCCGACCATGCCCTTGCCCCGCCCCCTGCTGGATCACACCGTGAGCGCGCTTGCCGCGGTGCTTGAATTCAAGCACCCGGCGGATACGGTCGTGTCGCGCTATTTGCGCGCTCACCCCGTCCTCGGCCAGCACGACCGCGCCTTCGTCGCCGAGACCGTGTTCGCCGTCCTGCGCCGCTTGCGTCTGCTGGAAACGCTGACGGGGGGGCGCGATCCGCGCCGGCTGGCGCTGGCGGCGTTGACGCGGCTACGCGGCCTGAGCCTGCGCGAGCTGGATACGGCACTGAAATCGAGCGAACGCGACTGGCTCGCCGAGCTGAAGGCGCGAGCGGAGGACAATTCGCTCGCCGTGCGCTGCGATTTCCCCGATTGGCTGCTGGCCAGGTTGCAGCGGCAATACGGCGAAGAAGAACTGCTCGCGCTTGCGCACAGTCTGCAGAAAAGCGCGCCGCTCGATCTGCGCGTCAACCTGCAGAAGACCGAGCGCGATGCGGTGCTCGCGCGTCTGGCGGCCGATGGCATCGGCGCGCGGGCGACGCCCTATTCCCCCTCGGGGGTGCGTCTGGAGGGAAAGCCGCAAATCAACCGGCACGCGCTGTTTTTGCAGGGTGCGATCGAAATCCAGGACGAGGGCAGCCAGCTCCTGTGCCAGCTGCTCGCGCCGCGCCGCGGCGAGATGGTGGCGGATTTCTGCGCCGGCGCCGGCGGCAAGACCCTGGCGCTGGGAGCGCTGATGCGCGGGAGCGGCAGGCTGTATGCCTTCGATATCTCGGAAAAGCGCCTCGCGGGTCTCAAGCCGCGCCTTGCGCGCTCTGGCCTTTCCAACGTGCATCCGCAGTGGATCGCGAGCGAAAACGACGCGCGCCTGAAGCGTCTTGCGGGCAAGCTCGACCGCGTGCTGGTGGACGCGCCCTGCACCGGCTTGGGGACGCTGCGGCGCAATCCCGATCTCGAATGGCGCCAGGACGAACAGGCGCTGGCCGGATACCGCGCAAAACAGGATGTCATCCTGGCCGCGGCAGCCAGGCTGGTGAAGCCGGGCGGCCTGATGCTGTATGCGACCTGCAGCCTGCTCGAGGAAGAGAACGCAGAGGTGGTGGAGTCTTTTCTGGCCGCGCATCATGCACAGTTCGAGTTGCGGCCGGCCAGCGCGGCGCTGGCGCAGCAGCGCATCGCACTCCATACCGGGGAATACCTGCGCCTTTTGCCGCATGTGCATGGCACCGACGGTTTTTTCGCGGCATTGCTGGCGAAAAAAACATGAGGCGGGCGCTGCTCGGGCTCGCTCTGTTATGTGCTTGCGCGGCCGCGGCCCAGGTTCCGGAGCAGGGCTCCCGGGTTCCCGCGCTGCGGAAAACGCCGCCGGCGTTGCCGGCGCGGGGCACGGTGCAGGTGGCGTTCACGCCCTGGGACAATGCCGAGGCGATGATAGTGGACTGCATACGCCGGGCAAAGCAGCAGATTCTGGTGCAGGCTTTCAGCTTCACCAGCCGTGCTCTGGCGAATGCCTTGATCGCAGCCAAAAGGCGCGGCGTTGACGTGCAAGTCATGGCGGATCGCGAACAGACCTTCAGCGGCGAATCCAGCCGCATACCCGAGCTGGTCCAGGCCGGCATCCCGGTGACGCTGGAGGTGCGCTACCAAAGCGCGCACAATAAAGTGATGGTCATGGACGCGGGCACGGCGGATGCCGCAGTCATTACCGGGAGTTACAATTGGACTTACGCCGCACAAAACAAGAACGCCGAAAACGTGATGATTCTGCGCCACAACCCTGATATCGCGAACGCCTACGCCGCCAATTGGAGACGGCACTACGCCGACGCTTTGCCTTATGCCGGGCAATGAAAGAGCCTTTCAGTAACCTGCTGCAAAAGGCCTGGATCGATGTGCACGATCCGCAGGTCGTATGGCAGATCGCGGTCCTGTTGTCCTGCTTCGTGCTGGCCTGGGCCGCAGGCCGGGCGCTGCGCCTCGGCAGCGTCGAGGCCGACGGCATCTGGAAATTCGGCGTCGGCGGCTTGCGCCGCATCCTGTTCCCGGTGGTCGCGCTGATTCCGCTGACGCTCGGCATCAGCTTGCTCAAGCATTGGATCGAGGTCGATCTGCTGCGGCTGTTCGTGCCGCTGCTGGTTTCGCTCTTGCTGGTGCGCTTATTCTTCTATTTGCTGCGCCATGTGTTCGCCCGGGGTAGCATCGTGCGCACGTTCGAGCGGGCCATCGCGGTTCTGGTGTGGGGAGCGCTGGTGCTGCACGTCTCCGGCCTGCTGCCGGAGGTGATCGATTATCTGGACGACATCGCTTTCCATTTCGGCACGCAGGAGTTCACCCTGTGGCTGGTGCTGCAGGGAGTGTTCTGGGCGGTGATCACCCTGCTCACGGCGCTGTGGCTCTCCGGCACCATCGAGGCGCGGCTGATGCGCGCCGAATCGCTGCATTCCAGCCTGCGCGTGGTGTTCTCGCGCCTGGCCACGGCGCTGCTGGTGCTGCTTGCCCTGCTCCTGGTCCTGCCGCTGCTGGGCATCGACCTCACGGCGTTGTCGCTATTCGGCGGGGCCATCGGCGTGGGGCTGGGTTTCGGCCTGCAGAAGATCGCCAGCAATTACGTCAGCGGTTTCATTATCCTGCTCGACCGCTCGATCCGCATCGGCGACTTGATCACCGTGGACAATTTCTATGGCGAAGTGAAAAGCATCACCACGCGCTACGTGGTGGTGCGCGCGCTCGATGGGCGCGAGGCCATCATTCCCAACGAGCTGCTGATCGCGACGACGGTCCTCAACCACTCCTACTCCAACCGTCAGATCCGGCTCGGACTTGACCTGCAGATCGCATATCGGAGCGACCTGCAGCGGGCGATGCAATTGATGGAGGAAGCGGCGCGCAAGCACGCGCGCGTGCTCGCCGACCCGCCAGCGACGGCGTTCGTGCTGCGCTTCGCCGACAGCGGCATCGACCTCCAACTGGGAGTCTGGATCGACGATCCGGAGAACGGCACGCTCAGCATCCGCTCCGAGCTGTATCTGGACATCTGGCGCGCCTTCCAGGAAGCCGGCATCGAGATTCCGTATCCGCAGCAGGAAGTGCGGATTCTGCCCAACGCGAGCGGCACCCCCGGCTGATCCGGGCGCCGCGAGCCTGGCCGGCAGCCTCGCGCAAATGCTCATCGCGCTGTGCCGGAAATGACGTAAGATTCCGAACCGCTTCGTGATTCCGATGGAAATTTGATGCTTTTTTCCGGAATATTCGATTTGCCCTGGTGGGGCCTGGTCATCGTGACCCTGATCCTGACCCATGTCAGTATCGCCGCCGTAACCATATACCTGCATCGCCACCAGGCCCACCGCGCGCTGGACCTGCACCCGCTGGCGAGCCATTTTTTCCGTTTCTGGCTGTGCATGACCACCGGCATGGTGACCAAGGAATGGGCCGCCGTCCATCGCAAGCACCACGCCAAATGCGAAACCCGGGACGATCCGCACAGCCCGCGGATTTACGGCATCAACCGCGTGCTCTGGGGCGGGGTGTTTCTCTACGTCAAGGAAGCCAACAACAAGACGACCCTGGAGCGCTACGGCCGCGGCACGCCGGACGACTGGCTGGAGCGCAATGTCTACAGCAACCGCGCCAAGATCGGGCTGGTGATCATGGGCCTGATCAACATCGCGCTGTTCGGCATCGTGCCGGGCCTGTTGATTCTGGCGGTGCAGATAGTATGGATCCCGTTCTGGGCCGCAGGCGTGGTCAACGGCATCGGCCACTATTGGGGCTATCGCAACTGGCCCACTGCCGACGCCAGCACCAATATCTTTCCCTGGGGCATTCTGATCGGCGGCGAGGAGTTGCACAACAATCACCACGCCTTCGGCGCATCGGCCAAGCTCTCGAACAGATGGTACGAATTCGACATCGGCTGGGTGTATATCCGCATGCTCTCGGTGCTGGGGCTGGCCGAAGTCAAGAAGGTGGCGCCCAGGCCGCGATTCACCCAGGCCAAGCCGGTCGCCGATTTCGATACGCTGCAGGCCGTCATCGCCTGCCGCTATGACGTGCTGGCGAAATACGCCAAATCGCTCAAGAAAACCTACGCCGAGGAATTGCGCGCCCTGCGCCGCTTTGCGCCGCAGGACGCCCAATTGCTGAAGGGGCTGAAGCGCTGGCTCAATCGCGACGAGGGGCAACTGCGCGCTGAAGAGCGCGCCAGACTGGCCGTGGCACTGGCCAAAAGCGAGAAGCTGTCGACGGTCTATGGCATGCGCAAGGAACTGGCGGCGCTATGGGAGCGCTCCAACGCCTCACGCGAGCAGCTGCTGAAGCAATTGCAGGACTGGTGCCGGCGCGCCGAGGCGAGCGGCATTCGGCAGTTGGAGGAGTTTTCTTTCAGGCTGCGCTGCTACGCGTAGCGGGGCAGCGCTGCTGCCAACAAAAACGCCCGCGGACAGCGGGCTTTTTTGTTCGCGGCCTCCAAGTGGGACTGGTGCCGGCGCGCCGAGGCGAGCGGCATTCGGCAGTTGGAGGAGTTTTCTTTCAGGCCGCGCTGCTACGCGTAAATTGAAAAAGGCCGCATGAGCGGCCTTTTTCAATTGAATCCCGGTACGCTTACTTCAGCTTGGTCTCTTTGTAGATCACGTGCCTGCGCACCTTGGGATCGAATTTGATTATTTCCATCTTGTCCGGCATGGTGCGCTTGTTCTTGGTCGTGGTGTAGAAGTGGCCGGTGCCGGCGGTCGATTCCAGTTTGATCTTCTCGCGCATGATTAAATCTCCCCCTTGGCACGCAGTTCTTTCAGAACTGCGTCTATGCCCTTCTTGTCGATGGTGCGCAGTCCATTGGCGGAAACGCGCAGGCTGATCCAGCGGTTTTCGCTCTCGACCCAGAAACGGCGATAGTGCAAATTGGGCAGAAAGCGGCGATTGGTCCGATTGTTGGCATGGGACACATTGTGTCCAGCCATAGGCTTCTTGCCGGTTACTTGGCATACGCGCGCCATGGTGATACTCCGAATGCGGAAAAGCGCGAATTATACGCTACTATCTCGCGGAATTCCAAGCGGAAATTCTGTCGGGCGCCGAGCCGCACAATGCGCCAGGCATGCTTCAAACAACTGTTTCGCAAGCGATTCAGGATTCGGAACAGGAATTGTCCCGGCCCTGGCCGATGCAAATGCGCCCGCGCGGCCCTTGCGGCGGGAAAACGAACCCAATTCAGATCAAACCGCGTTCGGCGAAGGAAAGCACCGCACCGCCCGCGACGATGAAATGATCCAGGACCTTGATGTCCACCAGCGCCAGGGCCTGCTTCAGCGACTGCGTCAGCACCTGGTCGGCGTGGCTGGGCTCGGCCACGCCGGATGGGTGGTTATGCGCGAATATCACCGCGGCCGCGTTGCGCTCCAGGGCGCATTTGACCACTTCGCGCGGATAGACGCTGGTCTGGGTCAGCGTGCCGCGAAACAGCTCGTCGCAGGAGAGAACCCGGTTCTGGGCGTCCAGCAGCACGGCCAGAAACACCTCGTGTTCACGCTTGGCCAGCGTAAGTCGCAGATAGTCGCGCACGGCTGCGGGCGAGCTGAGAGCGTCGCCCGAGCGCAGCGTTTCGGCAAGCGCGCGGCGGGCCATTTCCAGCACTGCCTGCAACTGGGAAAATTTGGCGTCGCCCAGGCCCGGCAGGCCGTCCAGCTCGGCGCGCTTGGCTGCGAACAAGGCGCCCAAGCTGCCGCAGCGCACGAGCAGTTCGCGCGCGAGGTCGACCGCGCTTTTGCCGCGCACGCCGGTGCGCAGAAAAATGGCCAGCAACTCGGCGTCGG
>MERK01000133.1 GCA_001770575.1 Betaproteobacteria bacterium RIFCSPLOWO2_12_FULL_64_23 | reverse complement strand
CGCCGCCGCCGGCCACATGGCATAGCTCTCGGTCAGCGTGATGCCGACCTGCGGCGCAGCCAGCAGCCGGAACAATTCGCCTTTCTCGGTGTGGTCGGGACAGGCAGGGTAGCCCGGCGCCGGGCGTATGCCGCGATACTCTTCGCGGATCATGGCCTCGCTATCCAGCGTTTCCTCCGCGGCATAGCCCCAGAACTCGCGCCGCACGCGCTGGTGCAAGTGCTCGGCGAAGGCCTCGGCCAGGCGGTCGGCCAGGGACTTCAGCATGATCGCGCTGTAGTCGTCGTGCCTGGTTTCGAATGCCCGCACCCGCGCCTCGATGCCGATGCCGCTGGTGACGGCAAAGGCGCCAATGTAGTCCTTCACCCCCGAGCTCTTGGGCGCGACGAAATCGGCCAGACAGTAATTCGGCTTTCCCGTCGGTCGCGGCGCCTGCTGGCGCAGATTGTGAAACCGCATTGCCACCCGGCCGCGCGACTCGTCGGTGTAGATCTCGATGTCGTAGCCCACGCTGTTTGCGGGAAATAATCCGACCACCGCGTTTGCGACCAGCCATTTTTCGGCGATGATCTTCTCGAGCATCGCCTGCCCCTCGGCGAACAGGTTGCGCGCCGCCTCCCCGACCAGCGGATCCTGCAGGATCTTCGGATAGGGACCGGACAACTCCCAGGTCTGAAAAAAAGGCGACCAGTCGATGTGGCGGGCGATCGCGGCAAGATCGTAATCGCGAAACTGTTTCACCCCGATGAAATTCGGCGCCGGCGGCGTGTAAGCCGGCCAGTCAATGCCAAAGGCGTTGGCGCGCGCTTGCGCGATCGTGAGCAACGGCGCGCGGCCTTGCTTGGACTGGTGCTGGCGGCGGATCTTGTCGTAGTCGGCGCGCACCGAGCGCGTGTACTCTTCGCGCAACGCATCCGACAGCAGGTTCGAGCACACGCCCACCGAGCGCGAAGCGTCGGGCACGTATACGGTCACGCCGCTGTAACAGGGCGCGATTTTTACCGCCGTGTGCACGCGCGAGGTGGTGGCGCCGCCGATCAGCAGCGGGATGGTGAAACCCTCGCGCTCCATCTCGTGCGCCACGTGCGCCATTTCTTCGAGCGAGGGCGTGATCAGCCCCGACAGGCCGACAATGTCGCATTTCTCCTCGCGCGCCACCTGCAGAATCCTGCTTGCGGGCACCATCACGCCGAGGTTGATGACCTCGTAGTTGTTGCACTGGAGCACCACGCCGACGATGTTCTTGCCGATGTCGTGCACATCGCCCTTGACCGTGGCGAGCACGATCTTGCCCTTGGGTCTGGCCGCCTCGCCCGATACCAATGCCAGTTTCAGCTTTTCCGCCTCGATATAGGGCACCAGATGCGCCACCGCCTGCTTCATCACCCGCGCCGACTTCACCACCTGCGGCAGGAACATCTTGCCCGCGCCGAACAGGTCGCCGACCACGTTCATGCCATCCATGAGCGGGCCTTCGATCACCTGGATCGGCCGCCCGCCGTTGCGTTCGGCTTGCTGCCGCGCTTCCTCGGTATCCTCGATGATCCAGTCGGTAATTCCCTTTACCAGCGCGTGCGACAGACGCGCGTCCACGCTCTGCTTGCGCCACTCCAGGTCCTCGACCTGCACCTTGCCGCCGCCCTTCACCGTATTGGCGAACGCGACCATGCGCTCGGCTGCATCCGGCCTGCGGTTGAGGATGATGTCTTCGACGCGCTCGAGCAGGTCCTTGGGTATTTCCTCGTACACGCCCAGTTGCCCGGCGTTGACGATGCCCATGGACATGCCCGCCTTGATCGCATGGTAGAGGAAGGCCGTGTGGATGGCCTCGCGCACCGCGTCGTTGCCGCGGAAGGAGAAGGAAACATTGGACACGCCGCCCGATACCCTGGCGTACGAAAGACTGGCACGGATCCAGCGCGTTGCCTCGATGTAATCGCGCGCGTAGTTGCTGTGTTCCTCGATCCCGGTGGCGATGGCGAAAATGTTGGGATCGAAAATAATGTCTTCGGCCGGAAAGCCGACTTCCCGGGTGAGAATGTCGTAGCAGCGCCGGCAAATGGTCCTGCGCCGCTCCAGGCTGTCGGCCTGGCCTTGTTCGTCGAACGCCATGACGATCACCGCCGCGCCGTAGCGGCGCGCCAGTTTCGCCTGGCGCACGAACTCGTCCTTGCCTTCCTTGAGCGAGATCGAATTGACTACTGGCTTGCCCTGCACGCATTTCAGCCCGGCCTCGATCACCGACCACTTGGAGGAATCGAGCATCAGCGGAACGCGCGAGATGTCGGGCTCGGAGGCGACGAGGTTGAGGAAGGTGACCATGGCCTTTTCCGAGTCGAGCATGGCCTCGTCCATGTTCACGTCCACCATTTGCGCGCCGCTCTCCACTTGCTGGCGCGCCACCGCGAGGGCGGAGCCGTAGTTGCCGGCGAGGATCAGGCGGGCGAAGGCCTTGGAGCCGGTGACATTGGTGCGCTCGCCGACGTTGACGAACAGCGAGTCGTCGCCGATGTTGAGCGGCTCCAGGCCCGACAGGCGCAGCTTCTTTTCGATTTGCGGCAGCCGGCGCGGCGGCAGGTCTCTGACCGAGCGCGCAATCGCCTTGATGTGCGCGGGCGTGGTGCCGCAGCAGCCGCCGACGATATTGAAGAAACCGCTCTGCGCGAATTCCCTGAGCAGGCCGGAGGTATAGTCGGGCGTCTCGTCGTAGCCGGTTTCCGACAAAGGATTGGGCAACCCCGCGTTGGGATAGCAACTGACGTAAGTGTCGGCGACGCTGGACAGCTCTTCGATGTAGGGCCGCATCAGCTTGGCGCCAAGGGCGCAGTTCAGGCCCACCGCCAGCGGGCGTGCGTGGCGCACCGAATTCCAGAACGCCTCCGGCGTCTGTCCGCTGAGGGTGCGCCCGGAGGCGTCGGTGATGGTGCCGGAGATGATAAGGGGCCAGCGCCGGCCGCGCTCCTCGAACGCGCAGTCGATCGCGAACAGGGCCGCCTTCGCGTTGAGCGTATCGAAAACAGTTTCGACCAGGATCAGGTCCGCGCCACCGTCGAGCAGGCCGCGCAGCGACTCGGCGTAGGCGGCGGCCAGGGTGTCGAAGTCGATGTTGCGGAAACCAGGGTCGTTGACGTCGGGCGAAATCGACGCGGTCTTGGTCGTGGGGCCGAGCACGCCGGCGACAAAACACTGTCGCTCCGGCGCCTCGCGCATGCAGGCGTCCACGGCCGCGCGCGCCAGATGCGCCGCTTCGCGGTTGAGTTCGTACACCAGGTCCTGCAGGCCGTAGTCGGCCATCGAAGGCGCATTGGCATTGAAGGTGTTGGTGGAAACGATGTCGGCGCCTGCATCCAGATAGGCGTCGTGGATCTCGCGGATGATGCCCGGCTGGGTCAGCGACAGAAGATCGTTGTTGCCACTGAGGTCGTGCGCGAAAGCGGCGAAGCGCTCGCCGCGATAGTCCGCCTCCGCCAGCTTGTAGCCCTGGATCATGGTGCCCATGGCGCCATCGAGGATGAGGATGCGCTCGCCGAGCAGGCGTTCCAGTTGTCCAGCCTTATTCATTTTTGGTGCGATCTACAAATAAAAAAACCCGCCCTGCCAGCCAGGTACGGGTTGCCTCGCTTTAGCAGTATTTGTTTTTCGTCCGGCCGGAACCGGCGGCGCCCGCAATCTGACATCAAATCGGCGCAGTGATGAATTCTAGCTTGTCACTGCCGTGTTTGTCCACCCGGCGCACGCGGACTCGCCTGCTGGGGCGCCTGGCCTTATACTAGCGTTTTTTCGAGCGAAAGCCAGACGATGCAGCACTTGACACCCAAGGAAGCCTACGAATTTCTGCACCAGAACCCGAGTGCCATATTCATCGACTGCCGCAGCGAAATGGAGTTCCTGTTCGTCGGTCACCCGACGGGAGCGATCATGATTCCCTGGAACGACGGCCCCGACTGGGAGGTGAACCCACATTTCGTCGGCCACGTGAAGAAGGCGGCGAGCGTGGACCGCCCAATGGTTCTAATCTGCCGCAGCGGCAACCGGTCGCTGGACGCGGGCGCGGCGCTGGAAAAGGCCGGCTTCACCAAGGTATACAACGTGCTGCATGGCTTCGAGGGCGAACTGAACGAACACCACCAGCGCAACTCCATGACCGGCTGGCGTCACGACGGCCTGCCCTGGGAACAATGCTGACCAGCGTCTCGCGGCGGTAGTTCGACTGCGCACCCGGTCGGCGCCCGATCCTGCATAAATAGCTTCCTTGAATTCACCCGAGCGCGCCTATCCGCCGCTGCGCCTGGCCTTTGCGATGTGGGGCCTGGGCGCGGCTTTCTACCTGATCGGTTTCTATCAGCGCGTCGCTCCGGCGGTGATCACGCGTGAACTGATGAGCGAGTTCACGCTCGGCGCAGCAGCGCTGGGCAATCTGGCCGCGTTCTACTACTACAGCTATGTGGCGATGCAGATTCCGGCAGGCGTGCTCGCCGATCGCTGGGGGCCGCGGCGCGTGCTTACCGCGGGAGCGGCGGTTGCGGCGGCGGGCACGCTGCTGTTTGCGCTCGCGCCGGGATACGCTGCCGCGGGCCTGGGCCGCCTGCTGATCGGCGGTTCGGTCGGGGTCGCCTTCGTCGCCATGCTCAAGCTCGCCGGCCACTGGTTCGCGCCGACACGCTTTGCCATGCTCTCCGGCCTCGCGCTGGCCTGCGGGATTCTCGGCGCAGTTTCGGCCGGCGTGCCGCTGCGGCTGCTGGTCGACGCCTTCGGCTGGCGCGACGTGCTGAGCGTTTCCGCAGCGCTGACCGCACTGCTGGCCGCAGTCATCTGGCTGGCGGTACGCGACGACCCCGCCGAGCGCGGCTATGCAAGCTATGCGCCGACGCGGCCGACGCGGCACGCCCCGATACTGGAGAGCATCCAGAAAACCCTGGCCACCCGTAATGTCTGGCTGGTGTTCCTGATCTCGGGCGCGGTCTCGGGGCCGGCCCTCACCTTCGGCGGCCTGTGGGGCGTGCCCTTTCTGAGCACGCACTACGGGATTACCACGTCGCAGGCTTCCATGATCACCTCGCTCCTGCTCGTTTGCTGGGCGGTGGCGGGGCCGATTGTGGGCGCGCTGTCCGACCGCCTGCGCCGGCGCAAGCCGCTGTATGCCCTGGGCGCCGTGCTCGCCACCGCGGGATGGTGCTCCGCGCTGCTGCTGCCCGGCTTGCCCCTGCCCCTGCTGGTCGCCCTGCTCGGATTCACCGGCTGCGCTTCAGCCAGCGTAATGGTGGGTTTCGCCATCGCCAAGGAATCGGCGCCGGCGGCGCTGGCCGGCACCGCCGGCGGCATCGCCAATATGGGCAATATGCTGGGCGGCATGATCATGCAACCGGCGGTCGGCTGGGTACTGGACCGGCGCTGGACCGGTACGCTGGCCAACGGTGTGCGCGTCTACGATTTCGACGCCTACCGCGCCGGCTTCACGCTGATGCTCGCTTGGCTGGCCGCCGCGCTGGTACTGCTCGTGTTCGTGCGTGAAACACACTGCCGGCAGACGCAGTAGAACTCACCTCAAAAGACGCCTAAGACATCCCGCGAAACGCCGCTGATCTGCCCGATCGAAGGCAAAGCCGTTGCGGCGCACCTGCCATTGTTGTAGATTGACGAGTAGCCGGCCAATCGAATAAGCATATTAATAATCCGGGGGTACGGCCCGGTAGAGTCAGAACCGTACTCTGGACTATCAATCCATATATGAGGAGTGAATCATCATGATAATGAAACCGAAGCGTATCGCATTTTTTGGCGCCATCATCGGCCTGGCCATGGCCCTTTCCGGGCCTTCCCAGGCCGCGCCCGAGTTTGTATTCAAGCTGCACCACTTCCTGGCCGCCAAGGCGCCTGCCCAGACCAGGATGCTGGAGCCGTGGGCGGCTCAGGTCGAGAAAAATTCCGGCGGCCGCGTCAAGATCGACATCTATCCGTCGATGACGCTCGGCGGCGGGCCGCCGCAGTTGATCAATCAGGTCCGTGACGGTGTCGTCGACCTGGTGTGGACGGTCAACGGCTACACGCCGGCGCTATTCCCGCGCAGCGAGGTGTTCGAACTGCCGTTCATCCACACCAACAATCCCGGCGCGACCTCGCGCGCGATGTACGACATGTTCAAGGACGACCTCGCTTCGGAGTACGGCGGCGTGGAGGTCATGTTCCTGCACGTGCATGCCGGCCAG